>NZ_JAFBCF010000001.1:3734411-4068014 GCF_016907535.1 Microlunatus panaciterrae | reverse complement strand
GATCGACATCACCGATATGTCGGAGGGCACCGGCCGGCGGAGCCGGTCCAGCTCAGCGACCAGACCGGCCGCGGCGGCCTCGTCGACGATGATCACTGCGGTCGCGTCCGGGACCCTGGCCACCAGCTCGCTGGCAGCGTCGCGGCCCGAGCGCACCGTCTGACGGCAGTGCAGGACCGTCGGCTCGATTCCGCGTTGAGCCGCCAGGTCACGATAGGCCGCCTCGGACCGGACGTACGGTCCATAGTCGGCGAAGCTGACCTCGTCCTCGCTGCCGTTGATCAGCACGATGCGTTGGTGCCCGAGTTCCGCCAGGTGGTCCATGGCCATCCTCAACGACAAGTCGAAGTCGATGTCCACATAGTGCAGCCCGGTCACGTCACGGGTACGTCCGATCAGCGCGAACGGGATGTCCAGCCCGCGCAGGGCGCTGACCCGGGGATCGTCGAGCTGCACCTCCATCAGGAGCACCCCGTCGACGAGTTTCTGGCCGACCAGGGCTGTGAGCTCGCTGCCGTCGTTGCTGACCGGCCACACCACCAGGTGGTAGTCGGCATACCTGGCCGCCCGCGCGGCGCTGGTGATGAACTCCATCACGGATCCCCCCAGCCGGTGCTCGAGGGCCGGATACACCAGGGCGATGATCTGGGTACGTCGACTGGCCAGGGCCCGGGCGACGACGTTGCGGCGGAACCCTAACTCGGCCATCGCCCGTTCGATCCGCAGCCGGGTCTCGGGTGCCACCCTCTTGGAGTCGTTCACGACGTAGGACACGGTGGCGATCGAGACCCCGGCAGCCTGCGCCACCTCACGCATCGTCGTGGCCATCGCCGCACCTCCGTCCGGACAGCCCGCTAGCTTCTGGCGTTGAGCAATCCGACCGGCCAGGTCACGAGCGAGTAAGCGCGTCAGCAACCTCTTGACAAACGGACGGCCGCCCCCGAGGCTCTGACGTAAGCGCAGTTAAGCGCTTAACCGTCCTTCTCGTCAACCTCCCGACCAACACGTTCCACGGTCGAGGGCGTTGGCGACATCCCGGTCGAGGCAGCGAAGGAGCTGTACTGATGATCAAGAAGCGACTGGTGGCTATCGCAGCACTGGCAACGATGGCCCCCCTGACCCTGGCCGCGTGTGGCGGCGGCGGAACGAGCGGCGGCGGGGGCGGGGGCGGTTCCTCCGCCAAGGTCGACTCACTGACCGTGCTCGACTACTACACGGACGACCCGGGCAAGACTCAGATCCAGGACATGCTGGAGAAGTGTGGCACCTCGATCGGGGTGGCCAAGATCAACCGCCAACCCGTGCCCGGTCCGACGCTGATCCAGAAGGTGCTGCAGCAGGCATCGTCCAAGACGCTGCCCGATGTGCTGATGCTGGACAATCCGGACATCCAGCAGATCGCCGAAACCGGCGCGCTGGCCGCACTCGATGACTACGGGATCAAGGCCGACGGATATGCAGAGGGCCCGGTCTCGGCGGCCACTTTCGAGGGCAAGCTCTACGGCCTGCAGCCCGCCGCGAACACCATCGCGATCTTCTACCGCAAGGATGTCCTGGCGAAGGCCGGCGTCAAGCCGCCGAAGACCTGGGCCGAGCTTCGCACGGCCGCGAAGAAGCTGACCGTGGGTAAGCAGTACGGCTTCGCGTTCAACGCCACCGCCGACTATGAGGGCGCCTGGCAGTTCCTGCCACCGATGTGGACCAACGGCGGCGACGAGACCGACCTCAAGAGTCCGCAGGTGGCCGAGGCCCTCCAGCTCTGGAAAGACCTGGTGGACGACGGCTCGGCCTCCAAGAGCGTCGTCAACTGGAAGCAGTCCGACGTGAACGACCAGTTCATCGCGGGCAAGGCGGCCATGATGCTCAACGGTCCGTGGCAGATCCCCAGCCTGCAGAAGGCCAAGGTCAACTTCGGTGTGGTGTCGTTCCCGATCAACAAGCCCGACCAGACATCGGTCGCACCGCTGGGCGGCGAGGCGTGGACGGTGCCGGTGACCGGCGACGACGCGAAGATGAAGAAGGCGGCCGAGCTGGTGAAGTGCATGAACTCCGACGAGAACCAGATGTTGCGGGCCAAGCAGGGCGGCCTGGTCCCGACCAAGCTCGCGCTGGCGACGCAATTCAAGAAGGAGGTGCCTGCGATGGCCGGCTTCGTCGACGCGGTGGAGCACGCGCGCGCCCGAACCGGCAAGCTCGGTTCGAAATGGCCGGACACTGCCAAGATCATCTACACCGGAATGCAGCTCGTGCTGACCGGGCAGGCGAAACCGGCCGACGCGATGGCAAAGGCCGGCGGCTAGCCGCTCACGACGGAAGGAGTCCGCGCATGTCGGACGCGGAGACGCTAGCGACCGCATCCCAGACGAGCTCTCCGATCACCGACACCGGCCCCAGCCGCCGGCGGGGCGGTCGGCGCCGCGAGGAGTTCCTGAAGGTTCTCTTCGTGGTGCCGGCGGCCCTGGCGATCGTGGCGCTGTTCGGTTATCCCGTGGTGAAGAACGTGGTGATGAGCTTTCAGGACTACACCCTGAAGACGTTCTTCACCGGTAAGGCGCCCTTCGTGGGCCTCACCAATTATGTCGCCGTGGTCACCAACGACGTCTTCTCCAAGGCAGTCATCAACACTGCTCTGTTCACCATCGGGTCGATCATCGGCCAGTTCGTGATCGGCATGCTGCTGGCCCTCTTCTTCCACAAGAGCTTCCCGCTGAACGGCGTGCTGCGCGCACTGTTCCTGCTGCCGTGGCTGATCCCGCTGATCGTAGGCAGCGCCGCCTGGCGGGCGATCCTCGAGCAGGACAGCGGGATCCTCAACGTCACGCTGGAGAACCTGGGCGTCATCGACAACCCGGTCCCCTGGCTGACGTCGCCCCGTATCGCGCTGCTCGCGGTGATCCTGGTGAACATCTGGCTGGGTATCCCGTTCAACCTGACTCTGCTGTACAGCGGGTTGCAGGACATCCCGGAGGAGCTGTACGAGGCCGGCGCGCTGGACGGGGCCACCGGCTGGAAGGCGTTCTGGCACATCACCTGGCCCAACCTCCGCGCAGTGGTGAGCGTAGTGCTGATGCTCGGAGTGATCTACACCCTGAAGGTGCTGGACATCATCCTCGGTCTGACCCAGGGCGGTCCGGCCAACGCCACCCAGACCATCGCCCTGCAGTCGTATCAGCGTTCCTTCGTGGAATTCAAGTTCGGTCAGGGTGCTGCGCTGAGCAACATTCTGATCGTCATCTCGTTGGCATTCGCGGTGGTCTACCTGCGTGCCAACCGACGCCAGGTCGACGAGTAAGGGAGACGATGAAGTCCACTCGACACGCCCGCAGCGGGATCCGTACCACCATCGCCATCGTCCTGCTGGCCCTGATGCTGTTCCCGGTCTACTGGATGCTGAACACCTCGCTCCAGCCCAGCGGCAACACCCTGTCCGCGAACTTCTTCCCAGCGCATCCGACGCTTGCCGGTTACCAGACCGCGATCCACGACCAAGGCCGCAACCTGGTCACCAGCCTGTTGATCGCGTGCGGGACCGTCGTGCTGACCCTGCTGATCGCTGCACCCTGTGCCTACGCTCTGGCCCAGTTCCGGTTCCGCTGGATCAACTGGGCCCTGTTGGCGATCCTGATCTCCCAGATGATCCCCGGGATCGTCATCGCCAACGCCCTCTACACCGCCTACGAACGCATCGGCCTGCTCAACTCGATCCCGGGGCTGATCATCGCCAACGCCGCCAATGCCATCCCTTTCGGGATCTTGATCATGCGCTCGTTCATGCTCGGCGTTCCACCCTCGATCGTGGAGGCCGCCCGGGTCGATGGCGCCGGCCTGGTCCGTGCCTTCCTGTCCATTGTGGTCCCGATCAGTCTGAACTCCATGATCACTGTTGGATTGTTCGCCTTCCTCTTCGCCTGGAGTGACTTCATCTTCGCCCTCACCTTGACCACGAAGGGGAACGTCGTACCCGTCACTCTGGGCATCTACACCTATCTCGGCGCCCACATCTCCAACTGGAGCGCCGTGATGGCGACAGCCATGCTGGCCTCCATCCCCGCCATCATCCTGCTCGTCATCGCCCAGAAGTACATCGCGGCTGGCGCCACCGGCGGTGCCGTGAAGTAGCCCCGCGGCCCCCGATAGCCACAGGGTGGCCCCGAGAGGTGCCGCCGACGCCGAGACGATAGAAAGGGACCATGGAATTTCGCTACCTCGGCCACTCAGGCCTCAAGATTTCCGAAGTCACCTACGGCAACTGGCTGACCCATGGTTCTCAGCTGGAGAACGACCAGGCCCGGAGCTGCGTGCGCGCAGCGCTGGAAGCCGGGATCACCACGTTCGACACGGCTGACGTCTACGCCAATACCCAGGCGGAGACGGTACTCGGCGAGGCGCTCAAGGACGAGCGACGCGAGTCGCTGGAGATCATGACCAAGGTCTTCGGCCCGATCGGACCAAAGGGTCACAACGATCTTGGACTGTCACGCAAGCACATCATGGAGGCCGCTCACGGCTCACTCAAGCGTCTGCAGACCGACTACATCGACGTTTACCAGGCGCATCGCTACGACTACGAGACGCCGCTCGAGGAGACGATGCAGGCCTTCGCCGACCTGGTCCGAGCCGGCAAGGTGCTCTATGTCGGAGTGAGCGAGTGGACGGTCGACCAGCTTCGGGCAGCGCATGGCCTGGCGCGTGACCTGGGCTTCCAGCTGATCTCCAACCAGCCGGAGTATTCGATGCTGTGGCGTGTCATCGAAGCGGAGGTCGTCCCTGCCTCGCAGGAGCTCGGGATCTCCCAGGTCGTGTGGTCACCGATCGCTCAAGGTGTACTGACGGGCAAATACCAGCCTGGCGAGCAGCCGCCCGAGGGGTCGCGGGCCACCGACGAGAAGGGTGGCGCCAACTCGATCAAGCGCTGGATGGGCGAGGACGTATTGACCAGGGTGCAGCAGCTGAAGCCGGTGGCCGCAGAAGCCGGTCTGTCGATGGCTGCGCTTGCCGTCGCCTGGGTGCTGCAGAACGCCAACGTGGCCACCGCGATCATCGGTGCGTCCCGACCCGAGCAGGTCCACGACAACGTGCAGGCCGCCGGTGTGCGGCTGTCGCCTGAGATCCTCGCGAGGATCGACGAGATCCTCGATCCGGTGATCGAACGCGACCCGGCCCGGACCCTGGAGCGCTCACCCAAGACCCGCGAGGCCTGAACCAGATGGCGGCGACCCACCCGCCGCGCTGTCGACCGAACGTCGCCGGACTACGCGTCGGTGACCTCGAACGTGGTCGACAGCGCGGCGGTGGAGTCGCCGCCGACCCAGACGTCGAAGGTCGACGCGTCGGTCACCCAGCCCCGGACCGCAGCGTTCCAGTACCGCCGCTCATTGGGCCCGAGTGGGAACTCGAGCGTACGTGACTCCCCCGCCGCCAGGGCCACCCGCCGGAAGCCTTTCAGCTCGCGTACCGGACGCACCGCCGAGCCGTGGCGCTGATGCAGATAGAGCTGGACCACCTCATCGGCCTCTCGATCTGCCGAGTTGGTGACCTCCACCGACACCGTGACCGAGCCGTCAGTCGTGCAGGCTGGTTGGTCGACGGCTAGGTTGGCGTAGTCGAAGCGGCCGTAGCTCAAGCCGTGGCCGAACGGGAACAGCGGTGTGCTGGCCTCGTCCCAGTAACGCCGCTGCTGGTTCTCGGGCTCATGCGAACGGGTGTGTGAATACACCATCGGCACCTGCCCCACCGTCCGCGGCCAGCTGAACGGCAACTTGCCCCCAGGCGACACCTCGCCGAACAGCAGGTTGGCCACCGCCGCGCCGCCTTGGCTGCCCGGATACCAGATGTCGAGGATCGCCGGTACGTGCTCGGCGGCCCAGCGCAGGTCCAGCGGGCGCCCGTTCATGATCAGCAGCACCACCGGCGTGCCGGTCGCGACCACGGCCTGCAACAGCTCCAGCTGGCGTCCCGGCAGCTCGAGTGACGACCGTGAGGCCGCCTCACCGATCATGTTCTGCCACTCACCCGCCACCACGACAGCGACATCTGCTCCGCGGGCCAGGTCGACGGCGCGGTCGAACTCCGCCTCGTCGTCGAAGCCCTCCGGGTCTGCTGGCTTGTTTCCCCCGAACATGTCGAACAACGACGGAAACAGGCGTTGCCCGACCCGCACCCCGCGGGCATGATCAACCCGGACCCCCTCGCCCGCCTTGGCGCGGAGGCCCTCCACCACGGTGACCGTCTCGTCCAGGTCGAAGTCGAAGACCCACGGTCCGAGGGTGTCGCGCTTCGAGTCGGCCAGCGGCCCGATGACCGCGATCGAGCCCAGGTCGCCGGCGGTCAGCGGCAACAGGTCCCCCTCGTTGCGGAGGAGCACCGCCGACCGCTCCGCGGCAACCCGGGCCACCTCCCGGTGCGCCGGGTCGGCGAGCACCTCACGGGCGCGGTTCTCGTCCACGTACGGTGCGTCGAAGAGACCCAACCGGATCTTGGCCTCCAGGATGCGCCGGACACTGGCGTCGACGGCCTGCGGGTCGGCGTCGCCGGACTCCAGGGCTTCGGGCAGGTGGGCATAGCCGGGATCCGCGACCGCCATCTCCATGTCCACCCCGGCGTTGACGGCTCGGGCGGCCGCATCGCCCAAGTCGGCTGCGAAGCCGTGGGTCACCAGGCTACGCACGACGTTGGCGTCGCTGACAACGAAGCCCTCGAACCCCCAGGTATCGCGCAGCACGTCGGTGAACAGCCACCGACTGCCGGCCGCCGGGATCCCGTTCAGCGGCATGTAGGCGGTCATCACGTTGCCGGCACCGGCATCGATCGCCGCCTTGAACGGCGGGAAGTAGACGTTCCAGAGCTCAGAGTCGGAAAGGTTCACCTCGTCGTAGTCGCGCCCGCCGAGGGCGGCACCATAACCGGCGAAGTGCTTCGGACCGGCGATCACGCGGTCAGGTTCACCCAGCTCACCGCCCTGGAAGCCCCGCACCTGGGCGACGGCCACGGCGGCGCCGAGATAAGGGTCCTCTCCGGCGCCCTCGATGATCCGGCCCCAGCGCGGGTCGCGGGCGATGTCGACCATGGGCGCGAACGTCCAGTGGATGCCGACCGCACGCGCCTCCCGGGCCGCGACGGCCTGACCACGCTCGATGGTGTCCGGATCCCATGAGGCGGCCATGGCGATCGGCACCGGAAGGATCGTCCGCAGCCCGTGGATGACATCGAAGCCGAACAACGCGGGGATGCCGAGCCGGTTGCCTTCAATGGCGAGCCGCTGGAGGCGATTGACCTCGGCCGGATCGAACACGAAGAGCAGCGAACCGGCGGCGCCCGAGCGCAGGGCCGACTCGACCATCTGCGGCTGCTGGTCGGCGTCGAAGTCCAGACCCGGCTCGGCGCCTTCCGGCAGACGGAAGTAGAAATACTGGGTCAGCTGCCCCGCCTTCTCGGCCGGCGACATCTGACTGATCAGCTGGTCCACCTGCGACTGGATCGTCATCCCATGCTCCTTCTGGCCTCAGCCCTGCGCCGCGCTCGGGTCACCCGCGGTCACGTTCGGGAGCGTACCGCGGCTCGGTCAGACTCGCCATGACAAGAAAGCTGAAGCGCGAGCGTCAAGGACGCACGATCATGATCACGGCCAGGACCACCACAGCTACGCCGAGCACCCCGACGGCCAGCAGCAGGAACATCCGCTGCAGCCGCAGCATCCGCTGCTGGTGGGTCACCTCCAGCATGGCGCCACGGATCCCCTCTGGCCAGTCCAGTAGCGAAACCATCCTCGGCCATGCCGCGGCAAGGCGACGTCGCGCATCACGCTGCAAGGCAGCGCCATCCGAGGAGAACCATCGGCCCAAGAGGTAGGTTGCCGTCGCCGCCGACGCCTGGGCGAACACCCGCTCGCGACGCTCAGGGCTGGAGATGCTGGCTAACCGATGCCAGCTCTCCGACAAGGCGGCGCCCTGCTCGTCGGCCGCCACCACAGCCGCGGCGAGCTCCGCGTCAGAGGAGGCCTCGCCCAGTGCGGCCGAATTCTTGCAGGTGCGCTGTCCAGCGAAGAGGAGCTCGAGGCAGATCGCGCGCCACTCGGGCGACAGCGGCTCGGTCGCATCCAGGCTGGCCGCGACCGGACCGAGCAGGACCTGTGGGAGATCCGCGGGGCTCTGTTGTCGTAGGTGCTCCTCCAGGACCGCGGGCAGCCGATCCCCTGGCCACTGGACCGACAGCTCGGTGGCCAGGTCCAGCACCTGCTCTGGGGTCCCTGCGGCCGCGACCCAGCGGGCCGCCGCTGACCTCTTCGAGGGACTCCCGGTCACGCCGAGCTCGACGATCTCGTCCACGAGCTGTGGCCGGGCCGCCACGTCCCGTCGCACCACCGAGTCGCTGCTCAGGGTGGGCCGGACCAGCAGCTCCAGGGCCACCGCTGCACGGCCGCGTACGTCCGAGCGATCCCACCGGGTCGTGAGCGACGCATCAGGCACCGAGCCGACCGGCTGGGTCACGATCATGTACTGCTCCAGGACCGCCCTCCACTGATCCTCGGTCCACCCACGACGTTCCCACCACAGATCCTCCAGGACCGCACCCAACGCCACCGCCTCGTCGAAGATGGCCAGTTGGGGGACCACCGGAACCTCGGGCCGCCGCATGGCCTGCGCTGGGGTGACCGCGCCGTCGACCTCACAGCGGTTGACGAGGTCAGCCGGAAATTCGCGACACGCACGACCCAGGATGGCGTCGGCCTCGGCAAGATCCCAACAGGCGAAGCGAGATCCCGGTGCGGGGGTCACCGACCCGGGCGCTTCCACCCTGCTCACGGACTCGTCCCACTGGTCGGGCGCCTTGATCTCGACCAACTCGGCGGCTGGGTCAGGTGCGGCGTCGACGCAACGATCCAGCACGAAGGCACCGCCCCGCACCAGCGGGCCAAGGTCGAGCGCGCCCAGGGTCCCCGACGGGTCGAACAGGGCGTGCACCGCATAGTTCTCCGGCCGGCCGGCGCCGTCAGTTCCTACCGGGCGTTTCGCCACCAGCAGCGACCCACCACGCACCCGTCGGCAGGAGACGAAGATGGCGCCGTCGGCTGAGACCCGCCGAGCCTCGGTGGACAGGGTCGTGACGGCCTCGCGGAGCCCAGGTTCGTCCAGCAAGCCCTTCGGCCAGCCGCGTGACAACAAAATCGTGCCGAACCCGGCCCCGTTCCCGTCAAGTCGTCGTTCCGCCCACGTGAACCGGAGCTGTTCACAGCGCACCACAGTCACCGAAGGGCCTGCGTTCCATGGTTGGGGTCCAGCATGCCGGTACGGACCAACGAGGTGAGCAGCGGGTCGAGGACGCGTTGCGGACGCGGGTTGACGAACCGACCGGTGCCTGGGTCGGCAGGCCCACCGGTCGCCGAGACGAGGTGATAGCTCACAGTCGTGAACGTCTCCTCGATCCGGCGTGCGACGACACGACCGTCGTCGTTGCTGTCCATGAACCTGCGGATATAGGCGGAGTCCTGTTCGATCACCTCGAAAGCGCGGTGCAGGGTGAGTCCATCGCCATAGCGGAGATCGGCCCGGGCCTCCTTGAGGATGTTGAGCGACGACGGGTCGATGTCGTCCGACTTGCACAAGATCACCGCCGCATGGGCCAACGTCTTGCTGTGCTTCGCCGCCTCCAACGCCACCTGGATCAGCGCATGGGTGTCACTCCAGGACTGCCGCTGGTCCGGTCTGCGCTGCGGTCGCGACTTCGGCAGGTGCAACGCCTCGGGCGTGATGAAGAACATCATGACGTCGGCCGCGAAGAGGGCACGGTTGTGCTCACCGAGGTCGGCATAGTCGCTGTAGTCACCGGCAGTGTCGAAGAAGGACAAGTAGGCCTGGAGCTCGCCGTCCTTGTAGCCCTCGACCGTGATCGCCTCGCGCGGTGCCGCCGTCGTCGTCGCCGCCGGCGCCTCACCGAAGCGATAGAACGGCCCGAACCGTTCGGCGATGACGCGTCTGGCCGCCTCCGGTCGGCGGAAATCCAGGTATGGCATCAGCCGACCGCGTTCGAGCAGGTCCAGCAGCGAGGCGAGGAAGACCGACTTCCCGGCCGCTGCCTCCCCCACCAGCCCGATGGCCACCGAGCGCACGCCGAAGGCGTCATCGGGAACGACGTGACCGTTCGGGCACTCGCCATGGATCCCCTGCCTGAACCGCTCGGCCAGAGCAGCCCGATCCTTCTGGTGGATGTGCCGCGGGTCACCCGTCCAGATCGCCTTGGCCCATTCGGCCGGCCCCCGGTCGTAGACGATCACGGGCTGGGCCGTCTCCTCGCCGTTGCGGGTCCGATACCGCACCTGCTCCTGGTTGATCTTGGCGAGGCAGTTCGGACAGAAGTAGGTCCTAGCCATGAACGACCGCCACCACGAGGAAGATCACGAAGAACAGGCCGAAGGTCGCCGCGAACACCCTGATCCGGAGGCCGCCCTGGCTCACGGGCTTGGTTCGACGCCGAAGCTCAGCCATCTCAGCCACCTCCCAGCGGTCCGATGAGCGCGGAGACGACCGCACCGGTGATGATCCCGAAAGCGGACCCGAGCACGGCGCATCCCCCGACGATCAGGCGGTAGGTGTTCACCGGCAGCTCCGCGACCTGCTGCCTCAACTTTGCCGGGCCCCGCAGCACCCTTCTGGGGATGGTCACCGGGGCGACGCCAGTGACCGTCTCGAGCTTGGCTGTCGGGGCAGGCTGGTGCAGGTTGCGGGCGAGCTGGGCTGCCAGCGCGTTCCGGTACAACCGCCCCTGCGGATCCGCCGACAGGGAGGCGGCCACCAGATCTCGAAGCTGTTCCGGCAGCCGACGCAACTGCGCGGCTCGGCGGTCGTCGTCGGCGGCGGGGATCTCCCCGAGGGCGGCCTTCATCACGACGGCCCCCCACGAGTACACGTCGGTCTGGGTGCTGATGGCCCAATGGTCGATGAACTCCGGCGGGGCGTACTCCCGGGTGGCGAACACCGGGGCGGTGGCCTGGGTGTTCTCGAGCGGAAACGCACACCCGTAGTCGACGACCACCGGGCGCCGATGCGGTGCCAGGATGACATTGCTCGGCTTGATGTCGCAGTGGGCGATGGCGACGTCTTCCATCTCCTCCAGGGCACCGAGGAGCTCATAGGCGAACTTGAGGAGCTTGTCTCCCGCCAGGGGTCCCCGCTTGAGCAGGTGCGTCTCCAGGTCCTCGCCTTCGACGAAGCTCAACGCCAGGTAGGCGGCGGCCTCGCCTCGGCGTTCGGAGTGGTCGATGTAGTTGCTGAGCTGGTTGCAGTTGAGGACGCGCTGAGCGATCATCGACTCCCGCTCGAACGCAGCCCGGTGATCGCTCTGGGCGTCGTCTCGCAGGACCTTCAAGAAGCACATTCCACGGCCGTCCCGGGCGATGAATTTCTCGGTGGAGTCCTGGCCGCCGCGCACCCGCTGCAGCAGGGAGAACGGCCCGAAGCGTTCGGGGTCCCCCGGCTCGAGCGGCGTGAAGTCGCGTCCCGTGAGCAGGACAGTGGGGGTCAGAGCCCAAGCCTCTGAGCCGTCGTGGCGCGGGTGGTCGGCCGACGGGTGGGCGGTCGCAGGCGGCGTTGTGCCGTTCGTCTGTGTGGCTGGTCGCAACGTGTTCGACTCGGCCGGACGAGGCGCACGCCGAAACGCCACGGCCGGTTCAGACGCCGGGTCGGCACCCGCCCGGGCAGGGTCGGTCTGCACCGCCGTCGCAGCGGCGACGCGTGCGAGCTGCGTTGACGCTGACCGCAGCAGCGTGGCCGGTGGCCTGCCTGATGCGGTCGGCACCGTCGCCTCGTCGGCGCCGTCACGAGCCGGCACCGGGCGCGACCATGGCAACGGGACGTTCTCCCAGCCGGACTGTCCCTCCACAGGGATCCAGTGCCTCAGTAGAAACCGGCCGTCCGCGGTGACGGCTCCAACCTCTGCGCCACCGGCGGCGTCAGCACCCGCGCCGGAGAGGGCCCGGATGGTCCGCCCCAGCGGGGCAGGCAGTTGCTGCCGGCTCGGGAACCACGGCCCCCAGCCGCCAACGCCGGTTCGACTGCTGGTCACCTGCTGACCGCTGTCCAGCACCGCCAGACGCTGGCTCGCCGTCGGGCCGGTCCCCCAGGAGGCATGGGCGAGGATCCTCTGCCCAGACAGCGTCAGGTCCATGGCCGGTGGATGCCAACGACCGCCGCCGTCTCGGAGGACGCGGTGCAGGTGGCCCTCCGCGTCAAGGCAGAACAACTCGAGGCTGCCGTCGTCGGCGACCGCAGCGTCGAGCGATATCGCACCGGGAGTGAACCCGACCGGTCGCCACCGGTCCTGCCCATCCTGGAGCCGGACGACCAGCTCACCGCGATCGGTGAGCAGCGCTTTCTCGGCCCGCCCGGCCGACCCGATCCAGACCGCCAGGGCCGTCACCCGGGCGCCGCCCAGATCGACGCGTTCCGCGCGTGACTCGTGCCAACCCGTTCCTGAGCTCTCACCGGGACCGGAGTGGGTCCAGCCCATCAGCACGGCCTGACCGTCCACCTCGGTCACCACCAGAATCTGTTCGCCAGGGTCACGATCTGACAGACGGCTGGATCCGAGAGCCACAATGGCACCGTCCAGCTCGGACACTCTGGTCCACTGCTCCCGGTTGAAGGCATCAGGGAGCGGTCGGAACTCCATCAGCTGCCGGCCGCTGGCAATAACGACGGAGTTGCTGAGCAGGCAGGCGTGCAGCGACCCTGGAGTGGGTCCACCCTGCCCGTTGCCAGCCATAGCTCTCCTTCACTTGGGCGCCGACCAGGAACCGCCGCGCGACCTGTCGGCGTCGCAACCAGTCAGAAGAAGGGTAGGCCACGGCCCGACTCACTCCGGCGACGGTTGAGGCAACGATCGTATAAACGCCGCCCAGCCGCAGGTGACGGACGTGGATAGCCGAACGGCAGCCTGCGGTTGCTATGCGCCGCCTATGGGAGCCACTTGCTGCCACTCGACCAGAGGCCCGACTGTCACGAAGGCTCATCAGCCCCTGGCCCAGCCTCAGCGGGTCTTCCGGGCTTTGGGTCGTTGGCAGCTGCCGCGAACAATCAACGTCGTGCTCATGATCATCGTCTGAGGATCCTCCGGGCCCTCCTTCTTGATCCGCCGCGCCAACAACCGCGCCGCCTCCGCACCGATTTCGTACGCGGGTTGCGCGATCACCGAGAGCGGGGGTTCGACCACCGTCGCCCAGTCGGCGTCGTCGAAGCTGATCATGCCCACGTCACGGCCGATCTTCAGCCCCTGACGTTTCAGGCTGGTCATGACTCCCAGCGCGAGCATCGCGTCAACGGTCAGCAGTGAGTCTGGCGGATCCGCTGAGCCGAAGAGCTTGTTGATCACGTCGACGCCGCTGTCGGTGTGGAACGGCACATGTCGCACGATCGAGGGCAGCCCGTGACGACGTACGACGTCCTCGTACCCGAGCCGGCGCTGCTCGGTCGTGGCCGTATCGGCGGGTCGGGTGATACAGGCCGGCCGCTGCCAGCCCTGCCGCAACAGATGCTCGGTGGCCATCACCGCCCCCTCGAAGGACGCCGCCGTGACGAAGTCCACCGGTTGCGCCAGGCGACGGTCGACGATGACCAGCGGGATGTTCCCCGACTGCACACTGGACACGTCGGAGTCATCGGCGCGGGGCGCGAGAATGACCCCGGCCACCCGTTCCTGCGCGGCAACCTCGAGATAACGGTCCTGCTTGGTCTGGTCCTCGTCGGTATTGCACAGCAGCACCGAGAACCCCAGCTCCTGGGCCACATCCTCCACCCCCCGGGCCACCGCGGTGTAGAACGGGTTGTTGATGTCGGTGATGATCAACGCCCAGACCTGGGTGCCCTGCCGGCGCAGGTTTCGCGCCACCGCGTTCGGCCGGTAGCCCAGCTGCTGAGCCGCAGCGTGCACCCGAGCGGCCAGGACGGGATCCACCCGGGCGCTGTTGTTCAGGGCACGTGAGACGGTTGCAGCCGAGACGTTCGCCGCCAAGGCGACATCGCTGATCTTCACCATCTCTGCTCGCCCCGCTCCTCTCTGCTCGGGCGCCAGACTACCCGCGGCTGGACGGTCGGCCGGAGCCACTCCGTCACGGTCGGGCGGAGACAGAAGTCACTCTCCACGTGCTGCCGGTGGTCAGGAGCTCCGTTGAAGGAGAGTAGTGGAGGTCGCCGACTATGAGGGTCGCAACGGCGAGCGGTCCGCCGAGTACGTGCAGGAGGCCGACCGTCTCGGCATCGTCGCCGGGCTCCCAGGTGCCGAAGGTCGATCCTGTCGACCAGAACGCCCGCCCGGTCCTTGGACGATCTTCGATCCGCAGAGTTCGGGTCACCCCGGAGTAGGAGATCCCGTTCCAGGTCGCAAACGCCGACCAGCTGGCCATCGCCCGTGCGTAGTGATGGCCGCACTCGGCCTCGTCAAAGGGGTTTCGTTTGGCCCCGTCGTAGCGGTCTCGAATGGCGCGGATGATCTCGCGTCCCTCGTCGACCGCACCGATCTGCAGCAGGCCGGTCGCTGCGGTGTATTCGAATCCGGTCATCACCTCGTTGAAATAGGGAAACGGACGCCTCGGTCGCCGGTCCTCGTCGTAGCTGCACATCAGGACGCCGGCTTCGTTCCCCAGGACAAAGCTCCGCATGTGGTTGAAGTGGTGCGTGAAGTCGCCTCGGAAATTGCGCTCCCGCACGGCCAGCAGGGCCGAGTTCACCTGCCGGGGGTCGAGCAGCTCACCGAGACCTACCAGGGTCGCGGCATACTGCCCCACCAGCTGGTCAACCAGGCACCCGTCGGCCAGCTGCAGGTCGGGCTCGGCTGTATCGGCCGAGCCCATGCTCCGGTGACGAAGTCCGGGGAGAATGGCGTCGGCATCCGCCACCGGCCTGACCTCATGTCGGTAGTAGGACCCGTTGAACAAGTGCTCGTCCACCCACTCTGAGCCGCTGGTGAAGAGCTTGCGACAGTAGCTCGCGAACTCGGGATCGCCGGCCGCGGTGGCCAGCTCCTCAGCCGCCCGGAGCGCGGCCAAGTACCACGAACCCATCTGCGGGTTGGGGCCGTAGTACTCCACGTCCATCGTGTTGTGCTGGACGCCCTCCATCACCCCGTCCCGGTCGGCGTCCCAGCCTCCCGGCAACCAGCAGAACTCCAGCGTCCGGCGGGCGGCGGGCCACAGGTCGCGCAGCATACTGTCGTCACCGCTGAGGACCCAGTCCAGGTACAGATGCACCAGACAGGCCATCTGTCCGTCTGCGGCAGCCAGTTTCCAGCTCTGTGACAGCTCCAGCGGAAGTCCTGCTCGGAAGCTCATCAGTCCGGCTTCGTCGGTGCAGCGGGCGAACTGCGTGTATCTGAACGACCGGGCGATCGGGGCGAACAACAGCGAGGTCGCGAACTCGTAGCCCCAAACGTGGGTACAGGTCCCGTAGCAACTGCCCTCCCGGTCCCCGACCCCTTCCCAGCCGTAATAGTCACCCGCCGCCGTCTGGAAGACCGTGGGGCTGCGCAAGGTACTTAGGTTGAACAGCGCCGCCTCGCGGATCTCGGCGGGAGCATCGGTCTCCACCACGCTGCGGATGCAGTCCACCGTGGCCGCCTCGAGGTCGGCCAGTCGGTCTTTCACCTCAACAGCGGTCAGCCAGGAGTCGGGATGTGCCACGGCGTAGGCGTTGCCAACGATGGCGTCGCTGTACTCCCCGATGTTGATCCCGCCGTACTCCTCCGAGCGCCAGGCGCGCCGATGCGGGAAGGACCAGGTGAGGAGGAAGGTCAACTCAGTGCTTTCCCCCGCGGCCAGTGTGACCTGCCCGGCAATGGAGGCGGTCGGCCGTGCGGCCTCGCTGACCCGCTCGTCGAGCCGGCCATCCTCCAGCAGGTCATCCCAGAAGTCCAGCAGTGAGTTACCCCAGCTCAGGTCGGCCCAGCCGGTGCGATGACTGACCCGCACATTCTCTGGGGCCAGCACAGCCATCGTCATCTCGCCCGCTGCCTCGGCATGATGTGGGAGGCCCGGCGCAGTCATGGTGACACCGGCCAGTCCCGCGGCGGTTCGATAGGTGTTCTGGTTCTCGCCTGCCTGGTCCTCGGTGCCGTTCGCGCCCACGAAGTTGGTGAGGGAGAACGCGACAGTGGCCTGCACTGTTTCAGCTGACCGGTTGGTGAGCCGGTGCCGCAGCACGGCGACCGGCAGGCTGCTGGTCTCGACATCGCCGATCACCAAAGGGTTGAAACCCTGCAGTGTGACGGCAAGTGGAAAGTCATCGTCCTGCAGTCGCACCTGACCGAACGGGTAGGCCGCATCGAAGCTGCACGACCGGAACCGCGGCAGCCCGTGGTTGGGGGCGGGCGAACCGAACGCGCCCTCGTAGAGGCCCGTCGGCAGCGGGCCCTCAACGGCCATGGCCTGCGCCGGCTGACCCGCCGCCTGGGCGCGAACTGCGAAGAACGCCGTGGAAGGGCGGAACCCCTTGCCCGGACGATTGCCCAGTTCGAAGTCCCGTAGGTCTCCCCTGCCGCCCAACCCCAACGTTCCCGTGCCGATCCCACCGAGGGGCAGCGAGATGCGTTCCAGGTGCTGCGAGTCGTAGGAACGCAGCACGGGCCAGTCGATCGAGTTCATCGAAGTCCTCTCCAAAGACGGTGGGTAGAGATCCAAGCAGAGCGGAGGTTAGGCGAGCTGACTCCGGCTACGCGCGGTGGCGGCAGCCACCCCGGCCGCCCAGACCAGCGCCAGGGGCCCGGGAAGCAACAGGATCATGGCGAAACTCAGGTAGGCGCTGGCCCAGATGCCGAGAGACAGTGCCGACAACACCGCCAGGACCGGCACCGGGTTCCGGGCAGCGATGAAGAACGCGACCAGCCATCCCTCGATCAGCCGCGGTGAAGTCCGCACGAAGAGCGGCAACGCGACCACCGCCGTGTAGACCGCAACCGTGCTGAGTGCCCCACCCAGGCCGACCGAGACGAGCATCCAGGTCTGTCCGCTCAACAGCCAGAGCTTCAGAGCGACCAGAGTGAGCAGGACGGTCACCATCGGTGCAGCAGTCACCTTGACCGCGGGCAGGTAGGCGACCTTCAGACCATGAAGCAGCTCAGCCAGGCCGAAACGCTCGTCCACGAGCAGACCCTCGCATCCGCACAGCAGCGCCGCGAACACGGGCACGACGACCAGCCCGAGGCCGATCAGCGTGACCCAACCGAGTTGGGGGGACAGCGCGCGGATCAGTGACCACCCGAGCGCCACGATGAGCGATCCGCAGACGAGCACGGGCAGATTGGGCCAGACCACTCGGGCTGCTCTGCGCAGCGGATCTGCTGAGCCGTGGGCGAGGCCGTTCACCCTCGGATGCCGATCGAGGCGACGCTCTCGACGAATGCCCGCTGGAAAGCCACGAAGACGATCAGCATGGGCAACACCACGATCGTGATGCCGGCGAACACCACGACCGCAGGCCCGCCGCCCTGGCCGGCAGAGAGCGAGACGAGGCCGATCGGCAGGGTCATCTTCTCCGGGCTGGTCAGGAAGATCAGCGGTCCGAAGTAGTTGTTCCAGGACGCTTCAAAGCCCAGGATGGCGAGTGCCGACAGGGCCGGACCGGCCAGCGGGATCATGATCTGGAACAGGATGCGGAGATGGCCTGCACCGTCTATCCGTGCCGCCTCATCCAGGTCACGCGGGATGGTGTTGAAGTACTGCCGCAGGAAGAAGATCGCGAACACGTTGATCAGTGCCGGCAGCCAGAGGGCCGTGAGATGGTCGATCAAGCCAAGCTTCCGCATCAGGATGAAGGTCGGGATGATGGTCAGCTGGGTGGGCACCATGAGCGCGGTGAGCAGCACGACGAAGACGGACTCTCGACCGCGGAAGGGGATCCGGGAGAAGGCGTAGGCGGCCAACGAGGCGGTGAACAACGAGCCCAACACCGAGATGGCGGTGACGATCAGGCTGTTCAGCGCCATTCGGCCTAACGGGATCAGATCGAACACATCCCCGAAGTTCTGCAGGCTGAACGGAATCGGCAGCCATGCGGGTGGCAGCTGGAAGGCCTCGCGGGGATCGATGAGACTCGTGGAGATCAGCCAGATCAGAGGCGCGATCATCAGGATGCCGATCACGAACAGGATCAGGCTGGTGACGAAGCGACCTGCGCGGAACCGCCTCCGACGCCGCTGGGGCGGCGACTGGACAGCGGACCGGTCGCCCGCAGTTGTTGCACTCATGCGTGATGCACCCACTTCCGTGAACCCCAGAACTGCAACAGGGTGACCAGCATGATCACCGCGAACACCACCAGGGCGATAGCTGACGCGTACCCGATCTGGAAAGCCTGGAAGCCCGTCTGGTAGAGGTACATCACGGCTGAGATGGTGGAGTCATTCGGCCCACCGCCGGTGATGATCTGGATCGGGTCGAAGATCTGGAACGCTCCGATGAAGGTGATCACCGAGGCGAAGAACATCGTCGGCGTCATCAGCGGCAGGGTGACGAAGAAGAACGTCTGCACCCGACTCGCCCCGTCGACCCGAGCCGCCTCCGTCATCTCGTTGGGGACGGTCTGCAAGCCAGCGAGCATGATCAAGAATGTGTAGCCGATGGTGTGCCAGAAGTCGATTCCTATGATCGACGGCAAGGCCCAGGACGGGTCGGTGAACCAACCTGGAGCCGTGATTCCGACCAGGCCCAGGTAATAGCTCAGGATGCCGAAGCTCGGATCCAGCACATATTTCCACAGCAGCGCAACAGCGGCCCAGGAGATCAGGAAGGGGAAGAACAGGGCGGTCCGGACGAAATAGGACAGCAGCCTGTTCAGCCCGCGGTTGACCGCGACAGCGAGCAACAGGCCACCAATCAGGTGGGTGACCACCGACGCGAAGGCAAACGCGAACGTGTTGCCCAGTGCCTTCAGGAGCAGGTCATCCGAGCCCAGGGCGCGAAAGTTCTTCAGTCCCACGAACTTGGCCGGCGTGAGCAGATCATAGGAGTAGAGACTCAGCACCATCGCCGCAATGAACGGCCCCAGGATGAAGATCAGGAACAGCAACAACGCCGGGCTGATGAACAACCATCCGGGCAGTGGCATGTTGCGACCCGAGGAGCTGCGCCGTGACCGTTCCCGCGCAGCCCCCCTCACACGGGTCGCCGTCAGTGCGGTCACGCCAACAGGTCCTGCAGCTTGGCGTTGGCCTCCGACAGGGCTGCCTGCGGAGTCTTCGTGCCACTGATGCCCTGCAGCCACGCCTCCTCGATCGCCTTCTGACACTCGGCACCTCGGTTGGGCGCGGGGATCGGGGTGGCGACCTTCAACAACTCGTACAGGAGCTGCGTGTTCTTTGGCGCATTCTGGAGAAATGCGTCTCCGGTCGCGTCCGAGATGCGGCCCGGCACGGCACCGCCGCCGCCGGTGGTGATGGTGTCTCCGAACTGCTCCGAGATCAGATAGGTGATCAGGGTCCAGGCCGCGTCCTTGTTCTTGGAGCCCTTGAGGATCGGCCAGGCGTCCCAGCCGACCGGGGAACCCGGTGTCGCCTTTGTCGGCCACTTGACCAGCTGGACGCCGTCGATGGCCTTGAGCCGACGCAGGTCGTTGGTCGGCCATCGACCACCACCGAACGAGGCCAGCTTGCCCCGGGACATCTGGGTGGGGGCGTCGAAGGTTCCGCCCGGTTTCGGAGCCAGACCATCCACCACGAGCGAACGAGCGTAGGTCAGTGCCTCGACCGCTTGGGGGCTGTCGTAGGTGGCCTGGGTCCAGTCCGCGTTGAACGTGCTGGCGCCGTTGTTGAGCAGCCACGGCATGACGTCGGTGAAGTAGCCATTGCCGGCACCGGTCAGGAAGGCACCGGTCTTGTCCTTGATCGTCCGCCCCACCTGGCGGAACTCGTCCCAGGTCCAGGCCTCGGTCGGAACCTCCACACCGGCGGCCGAGAGGACCTTGCCGCTGACATAGAGGGCCATCGTGTTGTAGCCACCGGGCAGGTAGTACGTCTTGCCGTCCGGGGAGGCGTACTTCCCCAGCCATTCCTTCAGCTGCGGTGGCGTGTCCTTGTAGTAGGCGTCGACAGCGGACTGGTCCTTCTTGATGTAGTCGTCCAGCGGCTCCAGAAGTCCCTTGGAGGCGAAGATGCGCTGGCCCTCGGTGGCGATCTGCACCACGTCCAGGGGCTGACCGCCGGCCAGCCTGGTGGAGACGGCGTTGGCGAAATCCGCCCATGACTTGGCGGCAATGCCCTGCGCCTTCAGGGTGATCTCCGGGTGTTCGGCCCGGAACTTGGTGAAGAGCTTGTCGTAGTCCTTCTGGCTCTCGGCATCGCCGTAGTAGACGAACGTCACCGTTCCGCCGGCCTTGCCGCCGGATCCGCTCGCACCCTCGTCACCGCCGCAACCGGCCAGCGGCAGGCCAACGGCCGGGATCAGAGCTGCTCCCCCGACTCCTGCCAGGAAATTCCGCCGGCTCAAGTGCTGCCTGAGCAGGCCCTGAACCCCTTCGTCTGATCCAGCTGATGTGAACTTCCCGCGCCTGCTCATTCGAGCCCCCTTTGGCTTGAAATCGATTACCATGATTGAACCCTTTGCCGATCAATGCGTCAACCCCTCAGAGTGATCCGAGGAGATCTTTTTCTCTTCCGGGCTGCTCCAGACCCGAAGGTGCGTGCAGTGCCTTACCTGTCAAATCCCTTGTCTAACGGCTAATCCTCGGGGACGTCCTGCCTCGGGCCTGAAACCCAGAGGGACTTTGTCGCCCGACTCGCTGCCCGGCTCGCTTGAGGAGAACGATTACTCGAGCCGACCAGCGCCTTTCACCGAGGCGGCTCAGAGGCTCACGTCGCCGCATAGATGTACCTGCAGTCCGAGCCGCTCGAACAGCGCCGCTTTGGCCAGTGCCGCCCTGTCGGCCGACTCCGCATCGGTGCCGTACGCCACCTGGACGTGGTTGGCCTTGTGACGAGCCATCAGCTGATCCCGGCCCACTCCATGAAGCACCGCGTGCATGATCGGCCATTGCGGGTCAGTGGCGTCCAGCCGGCGCTGGGTCTCCTCCGGCGGAAGCTCCGCGACATGGCCACGCCCGAGGTCAACGTGCAGTGCGCCATCGAGGATGAAGACCCGTGACCAGACGATCTCTCCCGGCCTGGAACAGCCCGAGAGTGTGCCGCCGCCGAGGGGGAAGAACATGGGCGGCTGCCGCATGCTGTAGGAGTGGTCATACCCGCCGTTATGGCTGGCCGGAACCGAGCCGGAGATCTCGAAGACCCAGACGAACTCGCCGTCGTATTCCTCTCCCCAACGCACGTCGTGCAACGTGGTCGCCGGGTCCAGCCCCATCGCCGTCCACAGCCGGTTGGTGATCAACGCGTCGACCGCGACACACTCGTCGACCTCGTTGAAGTGCGGCAGCGCCCGTCCGTCGTAGAGCACCCGAGAGCCGTCTCGACTGGTCACCGGGGGGCGTTCCACATTGTTGAGGAGGCCCTCGACGAGATCGCTGGCCGGCACCGTGTCCTTCAACCCCTGCTGGTACTGGATCCCGACCGCGTCGACACCGAAGTCGTCACTGATCCGCATCGCTGCGATGTACATCTTGAACTGCGAGTGCACCTGGTCCGGGGTGAGGTCGATCTGCGGATCGCTGCCGAAGCGGAACTCCAGGCCCGCCGCTTCCAGCCACTCCCCGATCGCCTCGGCCTCGGAGTCGCTCACGCGGTTCATCTCGGCCACCAGCGCACTCTGCGACAGCCGCTCCTTGTAGATGCCGAGCGGGTTGAGCAGCTCGTCATCGATGATCGCGTTGTACATCCCCATGCAGCCCTCGTCGAAGACTCCGATGATGGCCTTGTCTCGCCTCAGCTGGTCGGCGATCGCGCGACCGAGCTGGACCTCCAGGCTGCTGCCGTCCAGAGCAGGCAGATCGCGCACGTGTCCGAGGTCATGGTCGATGCTGCCGGTCTTCAGCCATTCGTGCAGCTTGTCGATCGCCCATGCATCGGTGAAGTCCTCGCTCCACAAGGGAGAATAGGGCACTCCTGCCTTCGTCAAGCTGCCCATCAGGTTCAGCAGTCCGACCAGACCCGGAAACTGGCCCGCCCAGTTCGCGACCAGCAGAATCGGCCCACGATGCGTCCGCAACCCGGGCAGCAGGTGATGGCTGTACTGCCAGACGGCCTCGACCACCACCAGCGGCGCGTCCGGAGGGATGTCGCGAAAGACCTCGATGCCGCGACGCTGGCTGTCGATGAACCCGTGCCCGGTGCCGTGGTCGACCTGGTGGGCACGCTCGACCTGCCAACCCAGCTGAACGGCGGCCGCAGTGAAGTCGGCCTCGAGTTGTTGTTGGGTCGGCCAGCACTTGGTGTTCGCCGACAATCTCAAGTCGCCGTTGGCCACCAGGTAGAGCGTGTTCGGCTCGGCGCTCGCGACCGGTGGCTCGGTGGGAAAGAGATAGGTCGTCACCGCTGCTCTCCTTGCCCGGTGGACTGCCGTGGCGCGTTCGACGGTTCCGACGTCAGCTGGATCGTCTGCCCAGCCACTAGCCGAGTCGGGCCGTCGAGGGTGAAGCGGGCACCGCCCGGGTGCACGAGGTCAACGTCCTCCAGCTCCAGCTCACCCCAGAGAAGCCGCAGGGTTGCGACGTCGGGCCGGATCTCGGCCTCGCCCCACCCTGACGCGGTGGACACGAACACCCGGGCTGTCTCGCCCTGGCTGGCCGCAGCGACCGGCGCCAGTCGGAGGGACCGACTGCGGGCGTCCCATTGCGCCCCGGACAGAGCGATGAGGGCTCCCCAGCTGGCCATGGAGCGGGCGTAGTGGTTGCCGCACTCGGCCTCGTTCCAGGGGTTGCGGCGGATCCCGTCATGGCGCTCCCGAACCGCGCGGACGATCTCCAGACCCTCATCCACCAGGCCCTCATAGATCAGGTGAGTGGCCACCTGGTACTCGATACCGCTCCAGACCTCGTCGCTGTAGACGAACGGGATGCGGGGCCGGCCGCTGTGCGGCCAGGTGCACAGCACCAGACCACGATCGTCATTGAGGGCATAGGTGCGCTGCACGCTTGCGTAGTCGGTGAAGTCGCTCCGGAAGTTGTGACGATAGATGGCGCCGGCGGCGCTGCGGACATGGTCAGGAGGCAGCACGTAGCCGAGGCCGGTGAGGTGCGCCAGGGTCTGGCCGAGCAGCTGGTCGGACAGGCAGCCGGTGCCGTACTGGTAGCGATGCTCATCGACGTCGGCAAGGCGCTGGTCGTAGTACTCGCCGTTGTACAGCATCTCGTCCATCCGCGCCGCTCCGATGTCCGCTGCCTCGGCATACCGCTTCGCGGTCTCGGTCTCTCCGACCGCTTCAGCCATCTCCGCGGCGGCCCGTAGCGCGGCGAAGAACATGGAGTTGGCCAGCGAGTTCTCGCCGTAGAACTCGATGTCGTAGGTGTTGTGCTGCTGGCTGTCCAGGACGTTGTCGCCATTGGAGTCCCAGGCGACGAAGGCGAAGTCCATCGCCCGCTTGGCGCCTGGCCACAGCTCGGCCAGGAAGCCGTCGTCGCCGCAGAAGCGCCACTCCCGGTAGAGCCGCACCACGGTGCCCATCTGCCCGTCGACGGCGGGGTGGAACTCGTGCGGCTCATTGCCGAACACCGAATTGGTGCGGAACCGCATCCGTCCGTCCGGCAGCGTCTCGTGGAGGAACTCGGTGCGCCGAGCACTGCGCTCCAGGACCGGAAAGAGGTGGGCGACAGTCTGCGCGTAGTTCCACACGTGCGTGCAGGTCCCTTCGCAGCTGCCCGCGTGATCGAAGCTTCCCTCCCAGGCGGCGAAGCAACCCTCCTCGCTGCCGTCGTCGAGCAGCAGGCAGGTCGTGCTGCGCAAGACCACCAGGGTCGCCGACACGGCGTCCACCAGCTCACGCGGCAACGTGGACCCGAACAGAACGTCGTGGAACGCTCGGGTCGCACCTTCCAGCTCGCCGAGCCGACCGTGCAGGTGTTCGGCGACCGCCCACGCATCACCGAACCTGGTTGCGTAGTGGTTGAGGACGATCTCGTCGGCATGCGTGTTCGGTAGCCCGACCATGCCGTTCCAGGCCTTCGATCGGTTCGGCGTATGCCAGGTCAGAAAGAACTCGAACGTCCTCGTCTCCCCGGGCGCGAGGTCGGCGACGATTCCGAGGCTGCCGGTACGCAACTTCGGCAACCGATCCAACGAACGGCCAAGCTCCGAGCCCCCTTCCAGGGTGAACGGATGGTCGCCCAACAGGCCGTCGCTGGTCAGATCGTCCCAGAACAGCTGCACGCCGTCCTGCCAGAAGTCGACTGCCCACTGCTCCGTCAGGGTGGTGCTGGGATCGGCGGTGGTGAGGCTCGCCGAACCGTACAGCAGGTGATCGGTGGGCAGGTCGGTCCCGAACTCCAGCCCTGTCAGCCCACCAGTTGTCCGCCGACGTACGGTCGGATTCCCCTCAAAGACGGGAAACTGGAACACGTTGTGGTCCACGATCCCCACCGGCGAGGACATGGAACCGGCCACGGTGACCTTGACGCCAGTGGCCAGCGGGTTGAACACGGTATACCGCAAGACCGCGCCAGGCAGTCCGGACGCCTGCACGTCCAGCGGAACGAGTGGAGTGAAGGCGTCCAGCCGCACCTGGACCGGAAGCACATCGTCAACGAAGTCAATGCCCAGCATTGGGTACTCACCGCGCATCGTGCTGGTGCGCAGCCGGGGCAGCCCGGCCACCTTGCCGATGTGATGCCCCGAGTCGCCCTCGTGCGGCGGCTGGATGCGCGACTCCAGGACGCGAGTCACAGCCGCCCCGCCGTGCGGCTGGGCGCGGATGGCGAAGAAGGTGAACGGCAACCAATGACCCTTGTCGGGATGGTTCGCGATCTCCCAGTCGCGAAACTCGCCGCGGGAACCGATCGAGACAGTTCCGGTGCCGATACCGCCCAGCGGAAACGCAGCGACCGTGGCCTCGGGGCCATAGCTACGTGCTGCCGGCCAGGCGCTGCTGGATGTGGACTCAACCGCAGCCATGGCGGTCCCCCTTCACACGTCGTGGTGGATGGTGATGGATCACGGCCGACGGGGATGGTGTGCAGCCCCGGCGGCCCGTCGGCTCGTGCCCGTTCCCGGCTTTCCGCCGGGTCGAGCCTGCCGACGTCCCTTACCGTGACAGAAATCGATTTCAAGCGCAAGACCCAATTTTTGACCGGGCTGCGCCTTCGAGAGTAGGACTGTTGTCGCTGGAGTGAGGAATCGATTGCGGCAGCCCTTCGACAGGCTCAGGGCGCGGAGGGACGGCTCTGGGCACGCCTCTTCGACAGGCTCAGGGCGCGCTGGGACGGCTCTGGGCACGCCCCTTCGACAGGCTCAGGGCACGCCCTTCGACAGGCTCAGGGCGCGCCAGTCAGCCCCTTCGACAAGCTCAGGGCGAGGGGGCTGCTCAGGGCGCGGCGGACGGGTCAGGGCATCATGCGCTGTGCACGCGCGTTGGCGCGCTGCTGTTCCTGCCTGGCCTTCTCCTCCCAGGCACGCCTGCTCTTGGCCATTTCGTCGCCAAGGGTCTTCATTCCCGCATGGCTGCCGACCTTCCGCTCCTCCGGCGAGCTTCCGATGCGGAGGGAGGCGCCGATGGCCCCTACGGTCAGCGCGACTCCCTCGTCGTACTGCTGCTGCACCTGGCGGGTGTTCTCCACGGCCAGCGTCCGGAACCAGTCGTTCTTGTCCGATGAAAGTGCGGAGTTAATCTTGTCCTTGATCAGTTGTTCATTGAGCGGCTCACCATTCTGGATCGAACGATTGTCCGGCTTGGCGAGGTCGACCTGCAGCACACTCAACGCGTGTCGAGCCCCCAGCGCCTTGGCCTCTTTCGCATTGGCGTCCTGGGTCTCACCGATGGCCTTCGCCACCTCATAGCCCTGATGGATCCCGTAGGTCGCCGCACCGAGAAGACCGGCCGTTGCGCTCTCGAGCGCGTACTCCCCGGCGTGGCCGAGCGCCTCCGCTATCAGGGCGTTGACGTGCACTGTCGTGTCGACGGTGGATTCGCGACCCGGTACGTCGGCACCGTGCACGGCACGTCGTGCCTCCTCCAGGCGACGACGCTGCTCCCGCCGAAGTTCCTTGAGGTGCTCGCCCGAAGTCCGCTTCTTGTCCAATGGTCCTCCCATGATGCCTTTCCTCCTAGTCGGGTTCAGCGCTGCTGAGGCGGTGTCTGGTCCGGCGCCGGCTCGTGGTCGAGCCCAAGGACGGATCGGGTCAGCCAGTCCCGGGTCCGCGACGGCCACTGCGACGGGTCGTGGTTGGTCTTCTGAATCAGGTAACACAGCGCCGCCCGGCGCAGCTCTCGCCGATCACCGGCATTCTGGTGCTCTTTCGGCTGCGACAGCACGCGCAACGCCGCTCCCTCACAGGCAGCGGTGATCAACTGTGGATCGTTCCCGGCCTCGACGAAATCCGCCTCCAATTCCTCATCCGCCAGCAGGGCGCGAATCCCGGACCGGTACAGGCAGATCGGCGGTTGGCCACAGACCTGGTCGCAGAAGGCATAGGGGGGCGCCGCCAACTCCGACGCAGCCCGGAAGGTGCGGCAGAACTCACCCAGGGAAGCGACCTGCTGCAACGAGAGGTTGACTCCAGCCACCAGCTCCGCACCCACAGGCAGGATGAGCTCGAGCATCGATTCGACCTCTGCGTACGACCAGCCATTGGTGGCGCCGACATCATCCAGCAGGCGGTGCAGGGCATGGGTGACGATGCAGAAGGCATAGGACCCGTCACGCTGCTCCCCGCCCACCTCTGAGCGGATCGCTTGCAGCACCTCGAGGATCAGGTCCTTCGTCACCGCCGCAGTTGCCGTTTCGTCACGCTCTGCACTTGCCGCGACGGCGCCGAGCACCGTCCTGGTGATCGCCTCCACCACCGACTGGCGTTCCGCCACCTGCCGTGCCTCGACGCACCAGGCTGCCGCGGGGGCGCAGTAGACCGCACAGGTGCGATAGCTGCGGAACAGGTCGACGAGGCCGGCATTGCGCCGGAACTCCTCCCACTGGGCGCGGATGTCGACCGCCGGTAAGGCACGCCCCTGGACCGGCCACACCCTGATCAAGATCGCACGATCGTCGCCGTAGGGACCGCCACCGTGCACGACCGCCTCCAGCGGAGCCAACGTGACCAGCTGACCCAGCTGTGCCTGGTCGAGGTTCATCGACGCACCCACTGCCGCCCGATCATCGCCGGCCACCAGCCGAAGTACGATCTTGAGCGCCGTGTTCTTGATCACCTCCGGGGCCAGCTTGGTAGGGATCTGCTCGGCGATCACGAACCCCTCCCCGTACGCCCGGATCTCCGAAAGCATATTGACGAAGGTGTCGACGGCTTTGCCCCGCGGATCTCCGGCTTCGGGATCACGCGCTGTGGACACGTTGGCCAGCAGACGGTGCGCCTCCTCGATCACAGTAAGGTGGCCGAGCGATCCTGACCTCTGAAGTGTGCCCGCCTGATAGGCCTCGTAGATGGAGATCAGGATGAGTCCCATCACGAAAGCCTTGTCGTCATCGTCGCCGATCCCCTCCAGCTCGAGCACAGTGCAGTCGTGAAACAGCGTCTCGATCGGGATCGACGTGGCGGTGTCCAGCATCCGGCCCTTCGCTCCAACCCGCAGACTGTCCAGGCGCGTCAGCAACGCCGTCCTGATGTTGGCCGCGATCTCCGGTTCGTAGCCGAGCTGGGGCACCAACATATCGATCTTGTGGTGCAGGTCGCTCAGCGTGGGGTGCGCCCGCGGGTGCCAGCCATCATGGTCCAGGCCGGCACGCACGTTGTCATTCGCAACGGCGTTCCAGCCCTTGTCTTGGTAGATCTCGTGAATCGCTCGCTCGAGCACCTGAGGCAGCGGTGACCACATGCCGAAGGTTGCGTTGAAAACCGACTTCAGCAGGTTGATGTGGGTGCTGACACTCACTCCCCGACGGATTTCGAACGGGTTCAGGCGGAACGGAGCCGAGCCAGCGTGCTCCTCACCCACAGTGAAAACGTGCAATGGGCGGTTGGGAGGGAGGATTCCGGCCAGCCGACGATACTCACGCTTGGCAGGTTCGACAGCGAGAAACGGCACCGGTGGCGTCTGCTGCTGCAACTCGGTGAGCAGGCGGAAGATCGTCTGCGTCTTCCCGCTGCCAGTGATGCCGACCACCAGGGCGTGCTTCGTGAGATCGTCCAGGTGTACCCGATAGGCGGTCTGCGTCGGGCGGCCCAGATTCAAGATCTCGCCGACGACGACTCCAGGCAGGCGTGCGGGCAGGTGGGAGGTGACGTCGAAGCTGGCCATGTCGCGGATGAAGAAGCCGGGCACCTCACGTCTGGGGAGGTGAACGAGGGCGGACAGCTGTGCTGAGGGCACCATGGTCTCGTAACGATGCGGCTGCCAACCGGCAATGGAGAACGGCCCCGGTCCGCTGGACCGTAGCTGCTGGATGGGACTGAAGCTGGCCGCCTTGCGACCGGCTCCCGGCGCGTCCAGGACCCTGATCCGGTCGATCCGTGCATTGTCGCCGCTGAACACCGACCGTACGAGGGCCTTGGCTCGTTGGTAGGTGGGCCGATCGCCGCCGCACAGGTAGGTCTGTGTCCACCAGGCGCCCTCGTACTGGCAGGCTTCGAGAAGTTGGTCCTGCAGCCCGAGGAGCTCGTGGTACATCGCGGCAATCGACTGGCCGCCCCGCTCCCGTCTCCCCCGCAGCTCCTCCTCCTGCTCGACCCGCAGCTGCTCACCCAGCAGCGCCATCCGCATCGCGCTCAGTGCCGAGTCGCTGATCGGGGTAGCCAGCACCAGATAGAGCCAGTTGGCGCCGTACAGCCCCCGGATCACTCGATCGATCTGGGCCTCCGCCTCGGCCGGGTCGGCAGCCTTGACGGTCGGCAGACCGGTGACCACGCCGATATGCTCGCTCTGGTCGAGAAAGGTGCGCATCTCCTGCAGCTGAGCGGCCAGTGAACGGTGATCATCGATGTTGCGTTCGGTCGGTGCTGCGGGCCACAGCTCGCCACCTGGGAACTGGCTTTCGAACAGGGCCTGCATCCCCTCCCCGTCACGCTGGTCATCGGTTCCCAGGTACAACCGCACCGCCCGCGGTGTTCCCCGGATGGCGAAGTAGACGGGCATGTCCTGCCCGTGACAACCCGCCAGCAGGTCCTCGGTCGGATAGGCGGACTCGCCGGACCGCTGGCTGGGCGCCCGGCTGATACTCGACACCTGTCGCAGCCAGACCGGCAGCGCCGCGGACACGTCGAATGCGGTTTCGCGCGCCGCAGCGATCTCCCAGGGCGGGATCACCAGACCCTGGTCGTCGAGTTCGGCGCGTTGGAGGTAGCGAATGCTGTCCGCATAGCGTTGCGCTCCGGCACGTTCCTCGTCATAGCGCTGATCAGGCGACACGCGTCGGCCCCTTCACCGTCAGGGCCGCGCCACCAGCGCTGTGATTGATGACCTCCCGGGCGTGCAGCGTTCCGGCCCTCATCCGTCCGACCACCACCACCCGGTCACCGTCTTGAAGCGACCCGGTGATCTCACGAGCACGAATCTCGATCGGGACGGCGGGGATCAAGCCGCCATGCTCGTCCCGTCGCGCCTGCACCCATTCGGCGTCGGTGGGCTGTACGCGGAACGTGTACACCTGGAGCGTCCGTCCATCGGCGTAGCGGGTGTCGACGACGCGATCAGGTGGCTGCCAATCCGTCACTCGGCCAACGACCCGTGTCTGTCCAACCCCCAGCCCGGTCTCGTCAAGCACAGTGAGGTTCCACACCTCCGAGGCCTTGATCGCTCCCCTCTTGGGTCGACCGATGACCGCCACCGGGCAGCCTTCGTCGATCTCGTCGCCATGGACGCGGGTCGCGTGATAGGTCACCTCGACCCTGGGGAGCAGAAAGCCGGAGCGATCACGTTGCGGCTGCCAGGACCGATCACAGAGCTGGAGATCGAAGACCCAGCGCGCCTCTTCCTTCGGATCGGCGCCACCGTCACCTCGACGGAGCTGGATGACGGTGCCGACTGTCGCCGGACGAGACCAGCGGTGAAGAAAGGGATAGAGGCCGAGGCTGAACACGACCGCGAAAACGATCAGGTACTCGGCCACCACGTCCGCGTCGAGCATGGCCCTGGATCCGGGCACGAAGACGTACATCACGAACGCGAGCACAGCGACCACCAGCGAGTAGGACACCCAGGCTCGAATCCGCGGACCTCGTCCGCGGGGGATCGGCATGGCTCTGAGCGGCGGCACTGGCAACGGGGGTGGCTGCGGCCCCGGCAGGACAGGCGCTGCAGACTGGCCTACCCGGAGCGGACGCGCGACGGGTCCCACCAATGGTGCACCGCAGCTGTCACAGAAGGCGGCGTCGTCCCGGTTCGCGGCTTTGCAGCGTCGACATTGCAGTGGCATGACATCCCCTGAGCGTCATGATCGCGACGAGGAGCAACACTCCCCTTCGCTTCCAACGTAGGTCAGGGGCACCCACGTCGTCAGGGCCGAAAGGCCTCAGCAGCGCGGCACCCGCTCGACCGCGCCGACGCCGGGTCGGCGCTGATCGGGCCGGCTGGCACCGTTGACGGTGACCTGTGCAGAAGCGGAGAATGGGGAATCAGCTTTTCAAGCGGCAGCCATGGCCGTGGAGGGTTTGGCACCGCGCTTTCGAGTCTTTGAATTCGGTTCAGCCACGGGGGCAGCTATGGCTGGTATCAGTCTCAACCTCATCCGAGTGGGTTCTGAACAGTTCACGGCAGACGACGAGACGATCCTGTCCTTCGCGGTCAACTACACCCGCGCGATCTACGGCAGCGTCGGGATAGCCATCAACCGCGTCGAGGACTACTTCATCAGCAACGAGCAGGCCGGTGGTTACGCGGTCATCGACCAGGACTCGGAAGCCGAGTTCCTCACCTCGCAATGGACTGTGCCGAACAACGCCATCGACGTCTTCGTGGTCAAGCTCTACGTCGGTGGCACTGCTGGTCTGTCTCCAGTGAAGGGGACCTGCAACAAGGACCTTCCCTTTCCCACCATGACCGGCGTAGTGATCGAACTGGTCGATGTGCTCACCAACCAGGTCCTGGCTCACGAGGTGGGTCACTACCTGGGCCTCGACCATGAAACCGACACCACCAACCTGATGTACAAGGACGTGCCGAACGGTGGGCTGCTCACGTTCCTGCAGGGGATCGCTATGAGCACGCACTGCTTCATCGAGGGCTGAGCGATTGGAGGTGGAGCCATGGTGCGGATCGATCTTCCCGAGGATGCCATCCGACCCGAGGTGATGGGTGAGGCGCTCGCCGGCCGGGTGCCGAACATTCCGGCCTCGGTGGCGCTGGCGCGGATCGCAGCGGCCGAGCTGCCTGGCATGGATCGGCAGGCGCTGCTCCGGGGCGTGGCCATGGATCAGGAGGTCGACGTCAGCGCCCGTGCGGGTGCGGTTCGCACTCTTCTGCGGGTCGATCCCTCGGCGGCCCTGCCGACAGCGCTCGACCTGGCCGGCGACGCGAACGACCTGTTGGCCAGCGTGGCGACCCAGACCCTGGGCAGGGCGGGTGACCCGGACACCTTGGCCGTCATCGAGCAGACCCGACAGGAAGCCCCGGGTGAGATGACCCGCCGGGCCGCGACCTTCGCCGAGACGCTCATCGTCCACCGCTTCGGTCTGACTGATCGCGAACCTGAGGTACCGGCGCTCGACACGCTGCCGGAGCCGGCCGGCGCCGGTGCCCTTTCGTTCGTTTCCTCGGCGCCGGGAGCGTACCGGCGGGCCGAGGCCCTCCAACGGGTGGGCGCCGACCTGCCCTGGGTCGCCCAGCTGGAGGTGGAGGTTTGCGAGCTCCAGTGCGGTCCTCGCCTGCTGGAGATCGTCGTCGCGGCCGACCTGATGACTGCGGCTGGGCGACAGGCCTTGCTGCTTCGCCCTTCCGTTCCGGCCATCGTCGCCTCGTTCAGCCAGGAGCACGACGAGTTCAGCACGTCTCTGCTGGCGCTCACCCGACCGTTGGGGCCGCACACTGTCTCGGTTCTGCTGACCCAGTTGACCGGCGACCCTGTGTACAACGGTGAGGGGACGGTGACCGAGTACGGTGTCGACGTCACGTTGTACGCCGTCCGCGCGCCCGGAAGCGCAGCCGTCGTCATCCGCGCCAGAGTCAGCGATGATGGCCTGGACGTCTCGGGCCTGTCGGGCCGCGGGCCCGAGGAGCCGGCGCGTGCACCGCAGCGCATGGACAGTCCGGACCACGGATAGACTGCAGGGAGATGTCGCCATTCCGGGGCTCGCCCACACTTCTGCTGATTCGTCCCGCTGACCACGTGATCCTCAGCGTCAACTGGACCGGCTTGCGCCTGGAGACCTCAACCAGCGGTGAGGCCCCCTTCCTGGTGGCCGCCGATGCCGGCGCCACGCTGCTCGTCACCTTTCCACCGCAGCATCTCGCCGAAGAGACCTTGGCCGAGTCCGGGACGCCCACTCTGTCCGCCCCAGTTGCCGGGCCGGGGAGCGATGTTCCGGTGTGCCGAGCGCTGCTGTCCGGGCCGAGCAGGCTGTCCGTGCGACTGCCGGCCGGGACAGTGGTGCGCGCCAGCGTGGCAGGGTTCCTGGACGCCCTCGCCGCCGGATCGGTACAACCGTCACCCAGCCCTCCCACCGATGCGGACACCGCCGTGGAGGTGCCCTGGCGGATGGTCTGGGCACCCGGCAGCGCGGTGCCCAGCGGACGCGTCCGTGTCGTGCCGGCGTCTCGGCCGGACTCGGCGACCAGCGGGGCGTCGCTGTGGCAAGCCCGCCTGATCGACGCCGGAGACGCCGCGCCGACGGCCCCACTGCTGACGGCCCCCCTGCTGACGTGCATCGACCCGACGATGGCCGGTTCGCCCGACCCCCCGTTCCGCATCCCGCTCGGCAGACTCGACCGCGTCAGCCTGGCGCGCGAAGCCGCCCGGATCCCGGCGCGGGCCGAGCGGATTGAGCTGACGGCGGTCGGTGCCAGCCTGCAGGCCACGGGGCTCTGGCCGGGCTTCGAGTGGGAGCAGTCGGTCGCCCTCGGCCGCGACATGCGGGTCCGCACCCTCGCGAGGGGAGCCATGTTCCCGTTCGGCCACCGCGCGGAGTTCCTCGAGTTGACGATGCGGAGCTTCGACCCAGCGATGGCCCAGGCAGCCGCGCTGCGCACCCGGCTCGTCCTGGTGGTGACCGAGCCCGTACGCACCCCGACTGCAGATCTGAGCTTTCCGTTCGGCGCGGTCACTGTGGTGTCAACGGTGGTCGACAACCTCGATCCGGTCCCCGGCACCGGTCGGGTGTCGTTCTTCCGGCCGATGAGAGGCGGCGTCCCGGTGCTGTTCGACGTCGAACTGGCCAACCCCAGCCAGCCAGCATCCGCCGCTCTGCCGATGATCTTCGTCGCCAATGTCTCCGAATCCACCTCCCTCGGTGATGAGCGTCTGATCGATCCGGGCTTGATCAGGCAGGTCTCGGCCGCGTACGGACAGGTCAGAGTCGCCCTCAAGTCGCCGGCTGCCCTGGACCTGGTCGGAGCCTCGACTCCCGCGCCAGGCGACGTGCACGAGGTGCACGCACTGACACTGGGCGGAGCTCGGGACGCGGACCAGTTCGTCCCCCAGCTCAGCGGGCTTCAGGTGGGGCTCCCCGCTGTACGCACGCTGCTCGACGACACTGCCACGCGGGAGGTGAAGTTCGCCGAGCGTTATCTCCGCGGTGGGGACGGCCATGACGCCCTGCTGGAGCTCGTCGACAGCACGATCAAGATCAACTTTGTCGGGCGCACGGAGCGCTCCGGCGGACTGGTGGCGCCGCAGTACGTCGCCAACGCACTATCCCGCACGGTTGGCCCGGTGAGCCTCCAGGCACTCCCCGATCCGGTCAGCGGTCTGATCCAGCCAGGCAACCTTTTCGGCCCCGATGCCAGCCTGTTGGGTTTCAAGCTGCGTGATCTGTTGGGGCCACTCCCCAACAAGTCCCCACGCATCACCTCGAGCCTGCGGGCCGGTCAGATCCCTGAGGTCAGCATGACGTGGACCGATGTGAAGTTCGATCCGCGTCCCCCGTTGCCGATGTTCATAGCCAATCCGCAGACCCGGCTCTCCGAGCTGACGGTCACCAGCTCGGGCGACTCCACCACGACGCTTTGCGTGATCAACAACTTCGACCTGTTGATGCCACCCGTCGGACCGCAGGTGCTGCGGCTGCATTTCGGATCGATCACCTTCGAGCAACACAACGGCCAGACACCCGCAGTCAACGTCCGGGGGGTCGAAGCTCGCTTCCTCGGCGTGCTGCAGCTGCTCGAGGAGCTGCAGCACTTCGTGGATCTCGGGGCAGCCGGTCCCTACCTGGACCTCAGTCGCACAGGGGTGACCGCCCGTTACAGCCTGCCGTTGCCACCCGTCGCCGCCGGCGCCTTCGTCCTGCGCAACATCGTCTTTCGCGCGGCGATCACCGTGCCCTTCAACGGAGACCCGGTGACCCTGGAGCTGGCTTTCGCCAGCAGGCGTGAGCCCTTCGTGCTGACCGTACTGGCGTTCGGTGGCGGCGGGTACGTCGAGCTGGCGATGGACCACACCGGACTGACCCGTCTGGAGGCCGCGCTGGAGTTCGGTGCCGTGATCGCGCTGGACTTCGTCGTCGCCAGTGCCGAGGTGCACGCCTTGGGCGGGATTCGCTTCGCGATACAGCCGGGCGGATCGGTCTCACTGACCGGCTATCTGCGGATCGGCGGCTCCGTCGACATCCTCGGCCTGGTCTCGGTCTCGGTGGAGCTGCGGATCGAGCTGTCCTACCAGGCGGAGAGCAAAGCGCTCGTCGGTCGGGCAACGCTCGTCGTCGAGATCGACCTGACTCTCTGGTCGGACAGCGTCGAGCTGGACTCCGGCGAGTGGGTGCTGGCGGGCGGGGCATCACCTCTCGAGGAGGCGATCCCGTTCGCGGCCCTGGGCGGTGCGACCGAGCATGATCGGGACCTGCAGCGCTGGAAGGACTACCGGGCCGCCTTCGCCCATCACGACACGGACTCGACGTGAGCACCGCCGGAACCGTGGTCGTCTCGACGCCACTTCCGTTCTCGGCCGGGACCCTTGCCTGCAGCCCCGACGGTGGGTCGATCGCCGTCGGGGCGTCCGCCCTCCTGGCTAAGGAAAGCACAGTCGGCGGACTGGCTCTCATCGAAGCGTTGAACGGCGAGGTCAAGTGGCAGGTCCCCGAGTGGCGGGTCGACGGCGTGCAGTTCACTCCTGACGGCGGCCGGCTGTTGGTGGGCAGCGAGTGGGGGTCGGGCTTGGACATCCCGAGATGGGGTGTGCACTCCGACCTGCGGTACCGCACACGCTGCCTGGACAGCTCCAGCGGGCAGCTGCTCTGGGAGCAGCCGGACCAACCCGGGTTCCTGTTCACCGTCTCCGGCGAGGGGCGCTGGGCCGCAGTGACCGCGGGCAGCGGGCAACGACTGATCCGGCTCGATGACGGCACGACCATGCACGATCTCGGAGAAAGCTCGCTGCCCCTCGTTGCACCGCTCTTCAGCGCCGACGGGGCACGGGTCGCGGTGGGCGCGGCAAGGCAGGTGCAGATTTTCGAGCTGCAGAGCGGCACGGTTGCGGCCGCCCTCGCCCTGCCGGATCGGATCGTCGCCCTCGGAGACCTGTTCGACGGTACGGTCGCGGCGCTGTGCCGGGGCGGCCAGCTGGTGACGTTCGACCTGTCGACGGGAGCGACGCTGGGCCAGTCGGCGCTGGAAGCCGGAGGGGTACAGCTCGGCTACTTCGGCATCCAGCTGTTGCCGCCTGCCGGGTTCAGCCCCGACGGACGACGCATCGCGGCCTTCTCCCGAAGCGGGGCGGTCGTCAGCGCGAGTGGGGATGGACGCCGGTTGACCGAGGCCCAGCCGCTCAAGCGCGACGTGAGTCACCACGTCTGCTTCAGCCCCGACGGGCGCCTGGTGGGCTCCAATCGGGTGGGCCCCGACGACCAGGACGGCGTCGGGGTGACGGTGCTGGAGGCGGGTACGGGGGCGGTGGTCTGGCAGCGACCGGACGCCAAGGTCATCGACGTCGGCTTCACCGCCCGCGGGGACCGGCTGGTCGTCGTCGGGAATGGCTTCGTCCGGCTGCACCGTCTCGGCACCGAACCGACCCAGGTCCTCATCGGCTCCCCGGTCAGCAGAGTCACGGTGACCGGCGGGATCGGCCTGGTCGGGGCGATCGGCAGCTCGCCGGTGGCCTCGATCTTCAGTGTTCGATCTGGCGAGCTGCTGCTGGAGAAGACCCATCCCGGGGCGCTCAGCTGGATCGGGTTCACACCGTCGGGTCAGACGTTCGCCACCGCCGGCAGCAGCGGCGGCGTCTGGCTCTACGAGACGGTGTCCGGTCGCAAGCTGTGGTTGGTCAACCACCAGGATGCGATCAGGGACGTCGCCATCAGCCCGGCCACCGGCCAGTGGCTGGCGACGGCCAGCGCGGACAGGACAGCTCGGCTGCTGGCCATGGACGGGGGAACCGAGCGCTGGCAACACCGTCACCCCCAGTCAGTCACCCAGGTCGCGATCAGTGCTGACGACCAGTTCGTGGCGACCGGTTGCGCCGACCGCGCGACCAGGATCCTCGACGCGGCGACAGGCGCCGAGCGGTTCAGGCTCGACCACGATGCGAAGATCGTTGCGCTGTGCTTCGACCTGACCGGGAGCCTTCTCGCTGTAGCCAGCCAGGACGGCACGGCAACGGTCGTCGACGCAGCAACGGGGCAGGTGGCCGCCCAGGTCACCCACCCCCGCGCGGTGAACGCTGTCGCGCTCAGCGCCGACGGGTCCCTGCTTGCCAGCGGCGGGGCCGACTGCCGCGTCCGCCTGACGGCTCTGAGCGCCGCCGAGCCGGCCCTGGTGCGGACGCTGGTCTTCCGCACGCCGGTGGAGCAACTGGCGTTCTCCTCCGCGGATGGGACGCTGGCCGTGCGGTCGGAGGGCCGTACGGTGCACGTCTTCGATGTCGACGCCGGGATCGAGACGTACCGGCTGGTGCATCCGGCCGGTGTCCGCCACGTGGCGTTCAGCGGTGACGGCCGGCTGCTCGCCACCGCCTGCGAGGACGGCGCTGCCCGTGTCTACCCGACCCGTGTCTCGGATCAGGGCGGCCGGCCATGAGCCTGGGACGTCTGATCTGCTCGGCCGAACTGCCGTTCACCGTGAGCCGGGTGGCCTACAGCGCCGACGGGCTCTGGCTCGCGGCAGCAGGCACCAGCTCGGATGCGGCGGGCGGCGTCGTGGTGCTGGATGCCGGCAGCGGGCGGCCGCGCTGGATGGTGGACCTGCCCGGTCCGACCGCCCTTCAGTTCACCTCGGACGACAGGCACCTGGTGGTCGGCTCCGAGTCCCTCCCCACCGGACCGGACGGTCTCACAGTGGAGAACCGCACGGTGCGGCTGTTGCGGGCCGACAGCGGGGCGCAGGTCTGGCAGGTGTCTGGTCTGTCGGCCTACGAGATCGCGGTCAGCCCGGACAGTGGCCTGATCGCCGTCGTCCGCGGCATGGAGCCGCCCGGCGAGGTGATTCTGCTGTCCGCGACCACCGGACAACGGCTACGTGACCTGGGCCAGACGTCCCATCTCCGCTTCCGCCCGGTGTTCAGCGCAGACTCCCAACGGCTGCTGGTCTATGCCGATGGCGTGCTCCGGCTCGTCGACTGTGCCACCGGAGAGTCTCGAGCCTCGCTGGCCTCACCCGGCATCGTGCAGGCGACTCTGCGCCCCGGCGGCGGCGAGATCGTCGCCCTACGCCGCGACGCCCGAGTCGCTCGACTCCCACTGCACCCACCCACGACGGCTGCCGAGGTCCCCCTGCCGGGTGCGGTACGGGTTCCCCTCGATCCGCTCGAGCAGTTCTTCCACGGCTTCCGCAACGCCTTCGCACCCGTCGCTTTCAGCCCCGATGGCAGCCGGGTGGCGGTCCGGTACGCCGGGCGGTTCCCCCCGTTGGGCGACCTGAGGCTCGGTGTCTTCGACACTGACGACGGCCACCCGGTCTTCCCGCCACGTCCATTGCCGAGCCTGTCGTTACGTCTGAGAATCGACTTCAGCCCGGATGGACGGCTGATCGCTGCCAACGGGCTGTTCACTGATGCGCCCCCCGATGCCGTCGGCTTCAGCGTCTTTGACGCCGACTCCGGCCTGGGTGCCCAGCAGGAGACGGATGAGATCACTGACCTGGCGTTCTCACCAGATGGCTGCCAGATCGCGGTCGGCGGCGCGGGTTTCGTCCGCGTACGCGACGTCGAGACCTTGCGAGCCACTGTGTCGTTCGGGGTACGGGTGACGCGGATGGCCATCCAGAACACTGCGGCAGGTAGCGGCCTCGTTGCCGTGATCGGGGAGCCTGCCCCAAGGGCACTCGCTGATCGGTCATCGGCGGGTGGCGAGCAGGAGAACCTCGCTCTTTTCGACGCCAGGACGGGGACCCGGCAATGGGCGCAGCACCTGCACCCCGGCACACCGCGATGGCTCGGCTTCGGCGCTGGCGCCGAGACGCTCGCGGTCGCGGACAGCAACGGCGCTGTTCGGATCCTACTGACGTCGTCCGGCGAGCAGCGTGGCCTGGTCAACCACGGTGATGCGGTTCGCGGCTTTGCGATCGGTCCGAGCACCAGGACCTGGCTGGCCACAGCCAGCCAGGACAAGACGGCTCGCCGGATCGATCTTCCGGCCGGCGTCGAGCGCTGGCAGTCCCGTCATCCTCGATCGGTCACCCTGGTCGCGATCAGCAGTGACGAGCGGCTGGTCGCGACCGCCTGCACAGACAATGTGGTCCGCGTGCTGAACGCGAACGATGGCGTCGAGCTGCGCCGCGTCGACCGGCAAGCCCAGGTGCGAGCACTCAGCTTCGCGCCCGGCAGCGTCCTGCTCGCTATCGGCTACGCCGACAGCTCCGTCACCCTGGCCGATGCCGACACCGCGACCACAGCCGACCCACTGACCCAAGGCGGTCCAGTGACCGCACTAGCCTTCAGCAGCGACGGGGCGTTCCTCGCCATCGCAGCCGGCTCGCGAGTGCGCCTCTACGCCCTGCAACCGGGAGCAGCCGTCCTCATCCGGGAACTTCGCATGACAGCGCCGGTGACCGCGCTTACGTTCCACCCGGCCGAGGCGCTTCTCGCCGTGGTCACCGAGGGGCCGGCCGTGATCATCTTCGATCCGCGCACCGGTCGCGAACGACGTCGGGTGATCCATCCCGGGGGCGTCCGCGACGTCGCGTACTCGCCGGACGGCACGCTGCTGGCCATCACCGGCACAGACGGCACCATCCGCATCTACCCAGGGAGAGTCGGTTGAGCGAGCTGCTTTTCGTCGCGGTGCCGAACGGCCTGCTCGGCATCGACACAGTGAGGATCCGGGTGCTGGTCGTCCCGAGGCTCTCGGTCGGCACCGTCGCCGACTTCGGCCTGCGCGACTGGCCATCTGTCCTGGCCGAGTCGAGCTTCGAGCTGCGAATCCGGACCAGCGCCGGCACGGCGGCAGCGGTGACCCCGCCGGTGTACCTGCCCCGGGCGCGCAGCGAAGTCTGGCACGCCTTCTTCGATGGCGACGCCGGCGTCATCGATGACTTCCAGCCCAAGACCCAGCCTGCGCCGACGGTGGCGCCCACTTTTGGACCGGCCGACACCGTGACCGGGAGCTACCAGTCCGCTGCTCGCACCCTCGCCCGCGATCCCACCCTCGACCCCGCGAAGGTCGCCGAGCCGCACCTCCCGGCTTGGGTCACCTCGCCCTCGGCCTCGCCGCAGCCACGACGTCCCGCTCCTCCCCCGCCGCCCAGGCTCGATTTCCACCAGACGGTTGCCCTGCTGCGCGAGCATCCCACCGTGCTGGAGGACCTGGGCCTGGTCTTCTGGCTCGCCGCGGAACGGAGCGACCTCGACCTGGGTGACGCCGACCGCCCACGCTTCCTTCGGGTGAGCACCGCAGATGCGCCGCTGACGGTGACCTCGGGCTGGACGTGCTACGACCTGTCAGCCGGCTTCTGGCCCGGCAGCCGATCGACGACGTCCACGCCGGCCCTGCGGGCCGGGATGCTGGACCTGACGGGCACGGACCGGATCCGGGGCCATGCTCCTGGCGAGGCTCCTGGCCCCGCGCCGGCCTGGGCACTGGCGACGTTCGACGTGGACGGCGCGGTCCAGGGTCTGCGCGAGGCGGCACTCCGCCTCACCGACGCTGCGCCCGATGCGGCTCCGGTGGTCCTGCCGGCCTTGCGCTCAGGTGGGCTGCAGTTGGTCCGGCCCGGTCGGGCGGCCGACTTTTCCGCTCGGTCGGCTGCAGGCGCCAGCGGTTCCGCCCGGTCCAGCATGGAGGGTGCAGAGCTCTTCGCTGAGGATCTGCTGCTCGGCTACCGGGTGGACATCCGCAGCGGTGTCGGTCCCTGGCGCTCGCTCTGCGAACGTGAGGCCTCGTATCTGGTCGACGGCTTGCCCATCGGCCCACCCGAGGCCGGACAGGACAGGCACGATGGGCAGGACAGGGACGATGGGCAGGACAGGGACGCTGGGCAGGACAGGGACGCTGGGCAGGACAGGCGACGCTGGCGGCGCGAGGAGGGTCACCTGCAGGCGTACGCCGCTCTGAAGGGCGACGATGGGGTCCTGCAGGCGGACGAGGTGGTCGCCCGTTGGAACGGCTGGAGCCTGGCTCTGCCCGCCCCGAACCCGGCCGGGACAACACCAGGCTCGCTCCGCCATCCCGGCACGGAGCTGCCGTTCGACTTCGACTTCAGGTTCCGGGCGCCACGGGGCCGGCTGCCGCGGCTGCGGTTCAGCACCACCTACCAGTTGCGGATGCGCGTCGCAGACGTCACCGGCGGCGGCCGGTCGTTGGACGAGATCAGCGGCGACGCGCGGGCCACCCGAGCGATCATCTACCGTCGCCACGACCCGATCCAGCCGCCGGTGATCGTGGCCGACGAGACCGATGTGTTCGCACCCGGCAGTACCGTCGACCGGCTGGTGATCCGTAGCGACCTGCACATGTCGGTCGAGGAACTGTCGGTGATCGATCCGACCCTGCCGATCCGGGACCTGCGGAGTCTTCGCCCACCAACGGCCTCGCTGGCGTTGATCGAGCAGCACGGCTTGCTCGACTCCGAGACCGACGAGCGATCCTGGGAGCTGGCACGTCGCGCCCTGGCTCCAGGGGTGAGTGACGACCGCGAGGCGACCGGGCTGCCGGATCCAGTGACCGACGGCATTCGGGCGTTCCTGCCGGCGGCACCGGGTGGGCTGACCGCACCGATCGAAGACGCCACCGCCTGGCCGGTCGCCGCACAGTGGCCGGACTACACCCCAGACCACAAGATCATCGAGCTGGCCGCCAGCACCGATCCGACCGAGCGGATCAGCATGGCCTGGAATGGCAACCGTCTTCAGATCCGGCTCGCCCAGGCGGAGAAGGCCAGCATCGAGCTGTCATCCACCGTCCGCGACGGCTTCCTTGATCATCTGATGATCCGGGACTGGCTGCCGACGACCACGGACGCTGCGGGCGCTCGGACCGACGAGGTCAACGTCCGGCTCGGGCGGCACCCCATGGTGACGCCGGTCCGCCGCATCGAGGTGGTGCACGCGGTGCGCAAGCCGCTGGCGGAGCCGCGCTGGCAGCTGCCCGACTCCGCGCTGCACCAGAACGCCGGCGAACCGCACGCTCTGCTCACCCCTTCGTTCCTGCCGAGTGGGCTGGACACGGACAGCACGGGCAGGCTGGTGGTGTCGGCGGCCTGGACCGACGTCACCGATGATCGGCCGCAGCCTCGATCAGTGGTGGAGCTGCACAGCACGGCGATCGGGAAGGGGGAACCGGTGCCATTGTCGTTCCGGCATGAGTTCGGTGACACCGCGCATCGTCGGGTGAAGTACACGCTCACCGCCATCTCGCGGTTCCGGCCCTACTTTCGCAGCGACGAGCCCGATCAGGCCTTCCAGCGATCAGCCGAGCAGCCGGAGGTCACCATCCTGTCCACCGCCCGGCCGCCCGCGCCGGTGGTGATCTCAGTGCTTCCGGCCTTCCGCTGGGAGCGGTCGGCTTCCGGCGGCAGTCTGGTCCGCACCAGGCACAGCTCGACGCTGCGGGTGGAGCTCGCCAGGCCCTGGTTCGTGACCGGCGACGGTGAGCAGTTGGCGGTGATCCTCGCCGAGACGGGTGCCGATCCGGCGACACGTGCTGCAGTCAGCCGGAGCGGGCGCGATCCGATCTTCGCCACGCCGAACATCCCCGGCTTACCGACGGCGGACTGGTTTCCGGCCGGCTTCCCAGTGGCGCACCTCGCGGTGGGGGAACCGCCAGCTTCTGGACAGGTCATCGGCTTCACACCGGTGAAGGGACCCGAGCACTGGTTCGTGGATATCCGCGTGGCGCCACCGCCGGCGTTCACCTCATACGCGCCGTTCGTGCAACTGGCATTGGCGCGCTTCCAACCACACAGCCTGCCCGGCCTGGAACTGTCCTCTGTCGTGATCAGCGACAAGATCAAGTTGTGGCCGGATCGGACACTGGTGGTCGACCGCGACGGTGCAACGGTGCGGCTTCGGCTGGATGGTGTCCAGCCGAGGCCAGCGAACCGGTTCGACGTCCTGGTCGAGCGAGGCACGAACGGTGCTCAAGCCGGAGCCGACCTGGTCGCCGTGGCCGATGATGTCCCGAGTGACCTGCCCGTCTGGCGTCCCGTCCCGGGAACGTTGGTCAGTGTCGACGCCGGCACCACGACTCCGCCGATCCTGCTGCCCCCCGGACCGGGCCCGCTGCGCCTGTACTGCCGCGAAGTCGAGCGTATCGAGAGCGTTGCGGGCCATGACCCAGGACCGAGCGAGCTGCGCGAGCGGACGGTCTTTGTGGAGACCGTCGATCTGACTCGTGTCTAGGGGTCTTGGAAGCGGCGGTTGGGTGTTCTCACGGTCTTGCGGGCGCGCCCCGTGATCTTGTAGATCTCGAACCACACCACGCCAGCGACCCCTGCGAGCAGAGCGAGGAGCCAGTCGACGGCCCGTACCGGGCCGAGGTTGAAGGCCTCCCGGAGCCAAGGAACGCTCAGTACGACGATCAGCAGTAGCAGGGTCGCTGTCAGGATCCACTTGAGCGTGCCATTGCGTCGCTCCCGGAACGTGCGCCAGATCGACAGTCGCCAGGAGCGGTTCACCAGAATCAGAGCCAAGTTCCCGATCACGAGCGTGGCGAAGGTGATCGAACGCACGACGGTGTCGGGACGCCCCGTCAGCACGGTCCACAGAAAGACAGCCAGCACGGCAGCGAGCATCGAAAGTCCTTGCAGCACGGCCAGAATGAGCACTCTGCGGCGGAACATCGGCTCTTCGAGCCCTCGCGGCTGCTGGTCCATGATCGCCGGGTCGAACTCTTCCGCCTCGAACACCACAGAGCAGGCAGGGTCGATGATCAGCTCGAGAAAGGCGATCTGCGCCGGTAGCAGCACCAGCGGCCAGTCGCCGACGAAGATCGGCACCAGTGACATGCCCACGATCGGCACGTGCACAGCAATGATGTAGGACATCGCCTTACGCAGGTTGTCGAAGATGCCACGTCCCTGGCGCACACCGGCGGCGATCGAGGCGAAGTCGTCGTCGGTGATCACGAGGGCGGCCGCCTCCCGTGCCACATCGGTACCCCGTGCCCCCATCGCCATCCCGATGTCGGCGGCACGCAAGGCGGGTGCATCGTTGACGCCGTCGCCCGTCATCCCGACCACCTCGCCATTGGCCTTGAGCGCGCGGATCAGCCGCAGCTTCTGCCCGGGGACCATCCGCGCGAAGACGCTCACCGAACGAACTCGGCTGGCAAGCTCGTCGTCGTCGATGACCTGGAGCTCTGGACCGGTGATGTAGCCGGCGCCATGGTCCAGGCCGACCTCACGAGCGATCGCCATCGCCGTGCCCGGATAGTCACCGGTGATCATGACCGTACGCACCCCGGCGCTGGCACACTCGGCCACAGCGTGCGCCACCCCTGGGCGTACGGGGTCGAGTAGACCGGCCAGCCCGAGATACTCGAAGTCGAAACCCTGTTGTTCGGTGGGCAGGTCCTCATCCTGGTCGACCAAGGCCCGGGCGACGGCCAGCACGCGCTGGCCGCTGGCTGTCGCCCTCTCGACCTGGGCCGTGAGCGAGGCGAGCTCTTCGGGCCCGAGATGACACAGGGCGGCGATGGCCTCCGGAGCCCCCTTGGCGGCGACGACGTAGTGGCTGTTGGTGGGGGATCGCCAGACATGCGAGAGAGCCAGCATGTTCTCCGAGAGCGCGTACTCGCGCACCAGCTCCCAGTCGGCGTGCAGGTGCTCGGTCTGTTGGAGATAGCGCTCGCCCAGGACGGTGAAGGCCTTGTCCATCGGGTCGAACGGGTCGATCGGCGAGGCGAGGACGGAGAACTCGGCGATCGTGTGGAACGCCTCGGGAAGGGGCTGCGCGTCGAGCGTGAAGACCTCCTCGCCAACGATGAGGTCCGCGACCGTCATGCTGTTCATCGTCAGTGTGCCGGTCTTGTCGACACAGATCACCGTGGCCGACCCGAGTGTCTCGATCACCGCTGACCGCCGCGTCAGCACATGCTTCTGCGACATGCGCCAAGCGCCGAGCGCCAGGAACACGGTGAGGACGACCGGGAACTCCTCCGGCACCATGGCCATGGCCGTCGCGATTCCGGCGAGGAGGCCCTCGAGCCAGGCCCCGCGCGTCAGTCGGTAGACCAGCACCACCAGCGCGGCTGCGGCCAGACCCAGCACCGCGATGAAGCGCACCAGCCGGTCGATCTCCCGCTGCAGGGGTGTGCGCTCGACCTCGATGGTGCTCAGTGCCGTGCCGATCCGGCCCAGCTCGGTGCTGGCCCCGGTCCCCTTCACCAGCGTCAGTCCTCGGCCCTTGACCACCAGCGTGCCCGAGTACACCCACGGGGTCGCATCACCTCCCGGCGGGCCCATCGCAGCGGAGAGCGAGCCGGCGTCGATCGACGCCTTGCGAACCGGGACCGACTCGCCGGTCAAGGCAGACTCGTCCACCGCGAAGTTGACGCTCTCGACCAGCACCCCATCGGCCGGGACCCGGTCGCCCTCGGCCAGCACCACCCAGTCACCGCGCACCAGGTCGCGGCCAGCGATGCGCATTTGCACGCCGTCGCGGATCACCAGGGCACGTGGTGCGGACAGATCGCGCAGGGCGGCCAGCGCACCTTCGGTCTTGTGCTCCTGGTAGATGGAGATGCCGATCACCACCACCACGAAGGAGATCAGGACGATCCCGTCCAACGGCTCGGCGAGCAGGAAGTTGACCGTTCCGGCGACGGCGAGCAGCATCAGCATCGGTTGGCGCAGCACCTGCCAGGCCTGCTGCAGGAGGTTGCGTGGCTTCTCCGTGGGCAGCTCGTTGGGCCCCTCCGTCGCCAGGCGCCGTGCCGCTTCCTTCGTGGTCAGGCCAACCAGCGCAAGGTCCGCAGTAGCGTCCATCCAGGCACCCCCTCCACGGATCCACCCTCGAAGCCAGCCAGCCGGGCGGCCGTCGCGCTCCCACTGTCGAGGCCTGATCATGATCATGTCGTGGCCATGACTCTATCCCCGTGATGGGGCCCGATCGAGCTTCGGGAGCGGGCCACCGCGCCTGCCCTCGTGCAGGTGGAGCGCAGGTGCGCCTGCCTGCGCTGAACTACCTCCCGGAAGGGGCGCTAGCACAACGAACGAGCTTTCGCCACGCGACTCGCCGGGAGCGACACGCCCAAGCCTTGGCAAATAGAGCGTTTTCCCTCACGCTTTCCCCCATGATCACAGAGGTCCCAGCCACCCCATCTGCCACCACTGGCACGTCAGCAACTGTGCGCAGGGTGCGCCGCCGACTGCTCGCGGCCGCAGGCGCCGCACTCAGCGTGCTCCTGGGCTGCCAGCTGCTGGCCCCCTCCCCGGCCGCAGCCGACTCGGCCGTGCTTCCGCAGGACGGGACCTTCACGCTCAACGGCGCCGGGTTCGGTCATGGCTGGGGCATGTCCCAGTACGGGGCCGAGGGCGCCGCGAGGCAGGGGTTGAGCTGGCAGCAGATCCTCAACTTCTACTACCCCGGCACGACGCTGTCCTCGCTGCCGAAGAGCACGAAGATCAGGGTCTGGATCACCGCCGACTACGACCATGACACCCGAGTAGTGGCCAGCCCCGGGTTGAAGGTTCTCGGCGCGGGTGGGACCTCGCTCGTGCTGCCGACCGGAAGCAGCTACGCGTACTGGCGGATCATGGAGTCCGACTCGGCGCTGAAGCTGAAGTACCGCTCGGCCACCGGCAGTTGGAAGACTCTCCAGACGACGCTCACCGGGACCAGCTGGGGCTTCGAGAACACCGCCAAGATTGTCGCGGTTCAGCTGCCGAACGGGACGGTGCGAGAGCTCCGTGGCCGTGTCTCGGCGGTCCTGTCCGGTGGTGTGATCAAGACGGTCAACAGGCTGACGATGGAGCAGTACCTGCAGTCGGTGGTCCCCTCGGAGATGCCGACGTCGTGGGATCGTGACGCCGTCGCGACCCAGGCAGTCGCGGCCCGCTCGTTCGCCGCCCGAACCCAGGCCAACACCAGCTCGCGCGCCAGCTATGACGTCTGCGACACCACGGCCTGCCAGGTCTACTCCGGCTATGCCACCGTCTCTGGCGGTCGGCGGACCATCCGGGAGACGGCTGCCGGCAACGCCGCCGTCGCCGCCACCGCCGGGCAGGTCCTCAAGTACGGCTCCACCATCGCGTTCACCCAGTTCGCCAGCTCCAACGGCGGCCATACTGCCCAGGGTGACTTCCCTTACCTCAGTGCCCACCCCGACCCGTACGACGGCGTCGTCGTGTCGAACGCCTGGTCACGGAAGATCACCGCAGCGACCGTGGCTCGCGTGTGGCCGTCGGTCGGGACCGTCAGGCAGCTGCAGGTCACCGTGCGCGACGGCGCCGGCAGGTATGGCGGCCGGGTCAAGACCATCAAGATCATCGGCAGCAACAGCACCCTCAGCGTCAGCGGCGGTTCGTTCCAGTCCGTTTTCGGCCTGCGTTCCACCCTCTTCACCATCACCGGTGCCGTGCCGCCGGCCGCTGCCCCGGTCGCCAAGGTGACCACGACAGGGTCGTGCGTCGACGGTGGCGGGATCACCTGGAAGACGAAGGCTGTCTGGGGCTCGACCTACACCGGCGCCGACGGCATCAAGCGGGTCCGCATCGACTACGCAGGTTGGACGACCAGGGCACGCACCGTGGCCACCGACTCCACCGTCAGGAGCTACACCGGTTCCGGTGTCCGACTGCAGACCCTCAACCGGACCCGCTCGCTCGACTACCGCTTGGGCACGGTCTACGACGCCCGCAACCCGCTGAATCCGCCGAGCGCTCCCGGCAAGGCGAAGATTCGGATCTCGGTCGGCAAGGACCGCGACGGCAAGCCCCGTTGCACGGTCACACACGTTCAACCGAAGCAGTGAGTCGCTGAACCGCTCCCGACTCGGGGGTCAGCCGAGCCATCCGGCTCGGCTGACCCCCGGTCCCGTCGGGGGCCTCAATGCTCGGCGGGTCGGTGCACGTCGTCGAGGAGCGCCAGCCACGTCAGGGCACTCGCCTTGGCCGACTCGAGGCTTCTGTGCGCGCCGCCGCGCATGGCACCACCCGACACGACGAAAAAGGTGTCCCGCGCCTGCCTGACCTCCACCCAGACGTACCGCCCGTTCGCACGGTGCGACCCGTCCTGTTGCCTGATCCATCCGTCGTTCAAGTTCCGTAGATCCGTTCCCTAGGTCCCCTGTGCCGCATCGCGTCGAGGCCAAGAGGAGTGAACTGTCCGCGCCCCGACGATCGTTCTGCATCAACATGCGTACCGCAAGACCCTATTCGCCGCCGCAGACAGAATGGTTTGCTCCGCCAACCGTCTGTGGGCGGGATCCCTACCGACCACGGTAGAAATCCCGCCCACAGGGCTTCGGAGAGCCGGGACCTCTCAGCAGCAGCCGCCGACGCTGGCTACCGGCTCGCCCGCAGCCCCCTGGTCAGCTGTCGCAGCGTGTTCAGCTGCCACCTGTTGAGGGCCACAGCAGGCGTCCTGCTCGGGCGTGGTGGCAAAGAAGCTCTGGCTGTCAGCCAGGACGGTGTAGATCTCCCACCGCTCGCCGCTCGGCGCTCCCTCCACCCAGAACTTGTCCTGCTTCGCGTAGCAGCAGGTGGTTCCACGCTCGTCGATCGAGGCCAGACCCGCCTCGGCAAGGCGGGTCTGCTCGGCATCGACGGTGTCGACGTCGGCAACCTCGACGCCGAGATGGTTGAGAGAGCCGCCCTGACCAGGGTTCTCCAGCAGGACAAGCTTGAGAGGCGGTTCGGCAATGGCGAAGTTGGCGTAGCCGGGGCGGCGCTTGGCCGGTTCGGCACCGAACAGCTTGGAGTAGAAGGCAACCGCCTCGTCGATGCTGTCGACGTTGAGGGCCAGCTGTACTCGGGACATGACGTTCCTCCAGGTATTGAGACTTAGACGATGGTCTATGTGTGTAGGTTGCCACGGACATCGACTCATGTCAATATAGATGGGTGTCGAAGTTAATGCTGAGTCCGGTCGAGGCAGTGGCCTGTTGCCCGCCCCTGTCCCGTGAACCATTGAGCCAGCCTCAGGCGGAGCAGATCGCGCCGCTGCTGAAGGCGCTGGCCGATCCCGTTCGGCTGCGGTTGATGTCGATGGTGGCGTCCCACAAGGGTGGTGAAGCCTGCGTCTGCGACCTCACCGATGCCTTCGACCTCTCCCAACCCACCATCAGCCATCACCTCAAGGTGCTGCACGAGGTGGGGTTGCTCGATCGCTCCAAGAGAGGGGTCTGGGTCTACTACCGGGCCCGGTCCGAGGCGTTGGCGAGCCTGGCCGCCCTGATCGGGAGCTCCGAATGCGCGCCCTGACCCCGTCGAAGGGCGGCTACTCGACCCCGCCCGGCGGTGTTCGCAGCCGGCGCTAACGACGCGCCTTGACTGCCCAGGCGCGTGCCGACAGGGAGATCGACCCGTCGTGGCCCTGCGGAAGGCGGTCATGGACGGCAGTGCGGAGCTCGTTGCGCCGGTTCTCATCCAGGGATCTGACGTAGGTCGGTGCAGGTCCCTGGCCACCCAGGAACGGCTGCCAATAGTCGTCGAAGCTGGAGAACACCGTAGGGACCACAAGACCCCGGCTCACCACCTGCGCGAACCCGGCAGCCTCGAACAGCAGCGCCAGTTCCGCCTGCCGGCAGAAGGCGAACCGGTATCCCTCGTGCAGGTCGAGGGCAGCAGCGTCGAGCTCAACCGCCGCGTCCCAGAAGTGCCGAAGCAGCCACATCTCTCCTGGATAGTCCCAGACGTAGGCAGCAACGACACCGCCGCTGCGGGCCACCCGACGCATCTCGCCCAGCGCACCGGGACGGTCCGGGATGAAGTTCAGCACCAGCCCCGACACGACGGCGTCGAAGGAGCCATCGTCGGCGGGGAGCCGCTGCGCGTCACCGACGGCGAAGCTGACCGCCGAGTCGACCACGTGGCTGCGTGCGTAGTCGATGAACGCCGGCGACGGGTCCACCCCCAGCAGGTGTGACGGTGCTGCCAGACGCTGCACAGCCCCGCTGAGCGCCCCCGTACCGCATCCCACGTCGAGCCAGGTCGCCCTAGCCGGGAGGCCCAGCCACGCGACGAAGTCCGAGGCGACCGCTCGGCTCCAGCGGCCGATATACGGCTCGTACTGCTCACCACTCGACCACCGGTCACCCGGAACCGCACTCCCCATGATGTTCCCCACCCTTCTGAGGATCCAGAGCCCCCCGGTGCTGGGATCTGACCACTCGAATCCAGGATCCACCCCCAGCTGGCAGTCCGCCGGCCACCAGCGCAACGGGTGAGGGGGCCGGGGCGTCCCCAACCCACAGGTGCAGTGTCTGGCTATCGGGGTTGTCGACTGCTTCACTGGTCGCTATGGGGGATGAAGGAGAAGCGGTCGCACCGGCCCCCAGGCTCGGCTGGTTGCTGGCGCTGGCCATAGCCGCCGCCGCCTTCCTCGCTCGGCTGATTCCGGTACTGCGCTCCTCCGGCCTCTATGCGGTCAAGCAGTATGACTCCGCCGTCTACTTCGGAGCCGCCATCGGCCTGGTGCACGGCAGGATGCCCTATCGCGACTTCCTGCTGCTCCACCCGCCCGGGATCGTGCTGGCTCTGGCCCCGTTCGCGGTGCTCGGCTACGGGGTCGGAGACGCCCAGGCGATGGCGCTCGCCAGGCTGGGTTGCATGCTCCTAGGGAGCCTGAATGCCGTTGTGATCTACCGGATCCTGAGGCCCGCCACGATCTTCGGTGCGGTCTTCGGTGGCCTCTTCTATGCGGTCTTCTACCCGGCGGTCGCCGTCGAACAGACCACCCGGCTGGAACCGGTCGCCGGCACCTGTCTCGTCGTCGCCCTCCTGCTCCTGTGCCGCGAGCGGCGCCGCGACGTCGCCGGCTGGGTGGTGCTGGCCGGGGCGCTGTTGGGCTATGCCACTGTGGTGAAGATCTGGGGAGTCGTCCCGTTCCTGGTGCTCGCCGTCTGGCTCCTACGCGCTGCCGGCCTCCGACAGCTGCTCTGGTTGACACTCGGCGCGGTCGGTGCCGGAACCGTGGTCTGTCTGCCATTCTTTCTCGCCTCTCCGGTGCAGATGTGGCGTTATGTCATCGTCAACCAAGTGGATCGGGCTCGTTCCGCGACACCCGTGACTGCACGGTTGGCCGACATGACGGGACTCGGCCTGCTCAAGCAGCCGCTGGCGGCGTGGCTACCACTGCTGGTGGGGGTCGCCGTCCTGTGTTTCGTCCTAGCCGCGGTGCTCGCGACCCACCTGCCGGAGGCTCGCCTCGCCGTCGCGTTGCTGGGCATCCTGTCGCTGATGCTGCTTGCCGTGCCGTCCTGGTTTCCGCACTATCCGGGCCTGATCGCAGGACCGGCGGCCATCACGGTCGGCGCAGCGACAGGACCACTCCTGCGCAGGACGGCCCGGTGGAGGCCCAGGGCACCCGTCCTCGTGACCGCGGCTCTGGTGGTCGGCCTCACCGTCTACGCTGTGCCGCTGAGAGGGGCGCGCTTCGGGCACTCCTTCCCCGCGGCGCGCCTGCAAGCCGCCGTCCGCACCCTCCCCGGCTGCATCACCTCAGACGACCCGAGCACTCTGATCGAACTCGACGTTCTCAGTCGCAACCTGGACCGGGGGTGTCACCTCTCCCTCGACCTGGGCGGGTATTCCTACGTCCGACGCTCAGAAGGCAGCAACCTCAGACGCCACAACGACCCTGAATGGCAGCGGTTTGCGCTAAGCTATCTGAGCAGCGGGTCCGCGACCCTGGTGGTGCGCTACAGCACGCGGTTCGGGTTCACGCGCGCAACGGAGGCGACGATCAACCGCTGGCCCGTCATCGCTCGTGCCGGCCGATATCAACTTCGCCGTCCCTCGTGGGTGGCACCGCCACCTTGACGCCAGGCGAAGGGCTGGAAGGGTCAGCGGACCAGGAGACGTGGCATCCCGGGCTTCGATCACCCCTCCCCTAGGCTGAGGTCATGGGAGATCGCGGGCGGCCTGCACGGAGGTTTCCGCTGCACCGGGCGCCGAGCGCGTGGATGCGGTCGGTCTGGCGCCTGCTGGCCCAGACGGTCGGCGCCTGCTTCCGCTACCGGGTCACCGGGCTCGCCGCCGAGGCGGCCTTCTTCGCCATTCTGTCCCTGCCGCCGTTGATCTTCGGTCTTGCTGGAGCCATCGGCTATGTCGCCAACCGCTTCGACGTCAAGACGGTCAGCAACTTCCGTTCCCAGGTGCTGGCCCTGGCCTCCCGGGCGCTGACCACCGACTCCGTCAACAAGGTGATCAAACCCACTCTGGACGAGGTGCTGGCCGGCGGCCGGTTCGAGATCATCTCCATTGGCTTCATCATCGCCCTCTGGTCAGGTTCGCGGGCACTGAACGTCTTCGTCGACACGATCACCATCATGTACGGTCTGGCCGGCAAACGCGGCATCGTCCGCACCCGGGCGCTGTCCTTCTCGCTCTACCTGGTCTTCCTGCTGGTCGGGGTGGTGCTGCTCCCGCTGGTGCTGGCCGGTCCCACCGTCATCGATGAGATCCTGCCCAGCCAGCTGGAGATCGTCGGTGCGCTGTACTGGCCGGTGGTCCTGCTGGGATCGGTCTGCATCCTCGCCACCCTGTACCACCTGGCGGTGCCCGTACGGACGCGATGGCGAGCGGACCTGCCGGGCGCGGCACTGACCCTGCTGATGTGGATCGGCGGCAGCGCCCTCCTCCGGGTGGTGCTGAGCGTCTCCACCGGGGGCACCTCGATCTACGGTCCGCTCGCCGCGCCGATCGCGGTCCTGATCTGGTTGTACGTGATCGCGATCGCGGTGCTGATCGGCGCCGCGTTCAACGCCGCCCTGGACGTGGTCTGGCCCCGGCTCTCGGGCATCCACCCGGCCCAGGCGGACCAGATCGACGAGGCGACGCGTCTGCCAGACTGAGCGGGTGACCACGGGCCATCTCCACCAGTTGGCGCGGCCCTCCCGGGCGGCGGGCCTGTGGTGGCTGGCTGCGGCGCTGGTGGTGGTGGTCACGCTCACCGCGGGCTGGCTGCAGCATCGGCAGAGCCGCGTACCGCTCTACCTCTCCACTCTGGCGGTCGGCAGGGACGGCTCGGTGGTCGAGGTCAAGCCTGGTGACGAAGGCCAGCTGATAGCCGGAACCCGGGTGCTGCGCGACACACCGGACGCGGCCAGCCAGGTCCGCCGGCAGCAGGACTGGTTGGCAGCCGGTACCGTCCCGTCGGTGCCGGAGCTGGGCGACACCACCCTGGTGCGCGATGCGCTGCTGGATCTCCACCTGCTCGCCCAGCCCGGCGGGGTGGCGGTCGCCGGAGCGCCTCCGCCCTGGAACAACGTCTGGCCCCGCGACTCCGCCTTCGTTGCTGCCGCGTTGGCCCGCACCGGGCATCACGGCGACGCTGAGCATGTGCTGAACTTCCTGACCCGTGTCCAGGGTCACGATGGCACGTTCCAGGCCCGCTACCGGACCGACGGCAGCCTGGTGCCGGACGACCGCGGCAGCCAGCTCGACGGCGTGGGCTGGTCGTTGTGGGCGCTCGAGGTGGTGGCAGGCACGGTGCCCAGGTCTGAACGTGCCGACTACGTCCGCAGCCATCGACGCCTGCTCGATGCGTCCTCAGCTGCGATCGGCAACGCGCTGGATCCGGACAGCCACCTCCCGCCACCGTCCTCGGACTACTGGGAGAAGCCCAGCGAGGACCGGCTCAGCCTGGCGACCGCGGCCGTGCTGCTGGCCGGGTCGGAGTCGGCCGGACGGCTTTACCGCACGATCGGGGCCACCCGCGCGGCGGAGACCAACACCAGCCGGGCCATCGACCTCCGCACCGCCATCAGCACCAGGTTCGGGCCGGATGGCTATCCGCGCTACCTCGGCGGACCGGCTCGCTCGGTCGACCTCGGCGCCTCCTTCCTACTGCCACCCTTCGTGCGAGAGCACCCGGCCGACGTCGTCGACGCCTGGCGTCGCTCAGCCAGTGAGATGGCGAGACCAGCGGGTGGACTGGCTCCTGGCGGGGGCTGGCGGCCTGACGGGATCAGCTGGACGCCGACGACGGCGACCTACGCCCTGGTCGCCGCAGCCCTGGGGGACCGGGAGTCCGCAGTCCACTACCTCCGCTGGTTGGACGTCCACCGCACAGCGGGAGGGTCGATTCCGGAGAAGGTGCTGGCCGACGGGTCACCGGCCTCGGTGGCGCCGCTCGGGTGGTCCGCTGCCGCGGTGATCCTTGCGGCAGCGGAGCTGACAGCCGGGTGAGGCGGGCTCAGTCCGGTCGACGTACCATATTCTGATACCTCATCTTACTATTTGAGATTTCGACTTGATCCGGGAGGTCGTCAGGGCGGAAGGTTGACCCATGCGCATCAGACTGGGAGCTCTGCCGAGCCGAACTCAGTCGTCGGGCGCAGCCGACGTCAGCCCGCGGAACGCCTCTTCGGCGCCGGCGCAGGGCACGTCGGCCTGGCTCACCACGCGCCGGTTCGTGGACCTCGGTCGCACCGAGTCAATGATCTGTCATTCGCAGACGTACTGAGACGACCACGCGCTCAGCACCATCGCAGCACACTGCCGTGCTGACGCAGGCAGGTGCCTGAGCAGACTTCCAGCCGCTCCGCGACTCACCACACTGAGGACGAGATGACCACGACAACCGGCGAGACCCGAACCGCAGGCGCTACCGCTCGCCCGCGCCGGAAGAAGGGCGAGGGCCAGTGGGGCCTCGGATTCCGTGAGCCGCTGAACGCCAACGAGCAGCAGAAGAAGGACGATAATCCGCTCAACGTGCGCGGCCGGATCGAGAGCATCTACGCGGTGCACGGGTTCGACAGCATCGACCCCGCCGACCTGCGGGGCCGGTTCCGTTGGATGGGCCTCTACACCCAGCGCCGGCCCGGCATCGACGGCGGCCGGACCGCCACCCTCGAGCCGGAGCAGCTCGAGGACAAGTACTTCATGCTGCGGGTGCGGATCGACGGCGGCGCGCTGACAACGCAGCAGCTGCGGGTGATCGGCCAGATCTCGGTGGAGTTCGCCCGGGGCACCGCCGACATCACCGACCGGCAGAACATCCAGCTGCACTGGATCCGGATCGAGGACGTGCCCGAGATCTGGCGCCGCCTGGACGAGGTTGGCCTGTCCACCACCGAGGCGTGCGGCGACTGCCCACGGGTCATCCTCGGCTCGCCTGTTGCCGGCATCGCCGCTGACGAGATCATCGACCCGACGCCCGCCATCCGGGAGATCGCCGAGCGCTACATCGGCGACCCCCAGTTCTCCAACCTGCCCCGGAAGTACAAGACCGCGCTGACCGGGCATCCGCTGCAGGACGTCGTACCGGAGATCAACGACATCGCGTTCGTCGGTGTCCACCATCCGGAGCACGGTCCTGGCTTCGACCTGTGGGTCGGCGGCGGCCTGTCCACCAACCCGATGCTGGCCCAACGACTCGGCGCCTGGGTGCCGCTGACCGAGGTCGCCGAGGTCTGGGCCGGTGTGACCGGGGTGTTCCGGGACTACGGCTACCGCCGGCTCCGGACCCGGGCGCGGCTGAAGTTCCTGGTCGCCGACTGGGGGCCGGAGAAGTTCCGTCAGGTGCTGGAGACGGAATATCTGCACCGCACCCTCATCGACGGCCCGGCGCCGGCCACCCCCGACCGTCCGGGCGACCACGTCGGAGTAAACCGGCAGCAGGACGGGCGGTTCTTCGTCGGCTTCTCGGCCTCGGCCGGCCGGGTCAGCGGTGAGACGCTGGTCAAGATCGCCAATGTCACCGAGGCCCACGGCTCGTCCCGGCTGCGCACCACCCCGATGCAGAAGCTGCTGGTCCTCGATGTGGCCGAGGACCGGGTCGACTCCCTGATCGGCGAGATGGAGGTCCTCGGTCTGTCGGCTGACCCCCGCACCTGGCGTCGGTCGGTGCTGGCCTGCACCGGAATCGAATACTGCAAGCTCGCCATCGTAGAGACCAAGGCGCTGGCCACCCGGGTCGCCGACGAGCTGGAGAAGCGGCTGGGTGCGTTGGACTCCCCCATCACCGTGAACATCAACGGGTGCCCCAACTCCTGCGCCCGGATCCAGGTCGCCGACATCGGGCTGAAGGGTCAGCTGGTGCCCGGGCCGGACGGGGAGCCGGTCGAGGGGTTCCAGGTCCACCTGGGCGGCGGTCTCGGCCTCGATGCCGGCTTCGGTCGCAAGCTGCGTGGTCACAAGGTCACCGCCGCGGAGTTGCCCGACTACGTCGAGCGGCTGGCCCGCAACTATCTGGACGGTCGCCGGGACGGCGAGCGATTCCCGCAGTGGGCGTCCCGGGCCGAAGCGGCGGAGCTGTCATGACCGGGGTCTCCCGATGAGCGAGACCACCGCGTCTCGGCAGGCCGTGCTGTACTGCCCGTACTGCGCCGAAGAGGACCTCTTCCCCATCGAGGAGGGCGGCTGGGAGTGCCGCAGCTGCCGGCGCGCCTTCGCCGTCAGGTTCCTGGGGCTGGTGTCGCGATGAGCACGACGACCGACCTGAGCGAGCTGGCGCTGACCGCAGCCCACGATCTCGAGGACGCCAGCGCTGAGGAGATCCTCACCTGGGCGCACGACGAGTTCGGCTCCCGTCTGGTGCTGACCTCGTCAATGACCGACACCGTGCTGATCGACCTCGCGGCCAAGGTGGCGCCGGGGATCGACGTCGTGTTCCTGGACACCGGCTACCACTTCGTCGAGACGATCGGCACCCGGGACGCGGTCCAGTCGGTGTACGACGTGAACGTCATCAACGTCACGCCGGAGCTCACCGTGGCCGAACAGGACGCCCAATACGGTGAGGACCTGTTCGCCCGTGACCCTGACCGCTGCTGTGGGATGCGCAAGGTTGCCCCGCTCGGGCGCGCCCTCGAGCCGTACGCGGCCTGGGCCAGCGGTCTTCGGCGTGCAGACGGACCGACGAGAGCCGGCACCCCGGTGGTCTCTTGGGACGCACGCCGCCGGTTGGTCCGGGTGGCACCGCTCGCCCGCTGGAGCGACGAGCAGGTGGCGGACTACATCGAGACCAACGCCTTGATGGTCAACCCGCTGCTCGACGACGGCTACACCTCGATCGGCTGCGCGCCGTGCACCCTGCCGGCCACCTCCGACGACCCCAGAAGCGGCCGTTGGGCCGGCTTGGCCAAGACCGAATGTGGGATTCTGCAATGACCTCCGATCTGACCGACGAGCGGATCGGCTCCGTTCTCGACCGACGGCCGACGTCGGGAGCCACCGTCTGGTTCACCGGCCTGCCGTCGGCGGGCAAGTCGACGATCGCACATGCACTCGCAAGCAGGCTGCGTGATGCCGGAGCCAAGGTCCAGGTGCTCGACGGCGACGAGGTTCGACCACATCTGTCGGCCGGCCTCGGTTTCAGCCGCGAGGACCGCGACATCAACGTCAAGCGAATCGGCTGGGTGGCCCGGCTGCTGGCCGGCCACGGCGTGATCGTCCTGGTGCCGGTGATCGCCCCTTACCGCGAGACCCGGGGCGCGGTCCGAGATGATCATGCTGAGCACGATGTGCCGTTTGCCGAGGTCTTTGTGTCCACCTCCGCCGCAGTGGCCGAGAGCCGCGACGTCAAGGGTCTGTACGCGAAGGCGCGCCGCGGCGAGATCCAGGGCATGACCGGGGTCGATGACCCCTACGAGGAGCCGAAGACTGCCGAGCTGGTGCTGGACACCGCTGAAGTTGATCTTGAGACTGCGGTGGACCTGGCCAGCTCGCTGGTCACCACCGTGCTGGGAAGGGACCTGTGATGAGCACCAACCAGACCGCCGCCGCCTTCGACGGGCTTCGGCCGCTGACCGAGCTGCAGGCGCTCGAGTCGGAGTCGATCCACATCTTCCGCGAGGTGGCCTCGACCTTCGCGTCCCCGGTGATGCTGTTCTCCGGCGGCAAGGACTCGGTGGTGATGCTGCACCTGGCAGCCAAGGCCTTCTGGCCTTCGCCGGTGCCGTTCGAACTCCTGCACGTCGACACAGGTCACAACTTCGACGAGGTGCTCGCCTTCCGGGACGAGGCCGTCGCCTTCTACGGTGCTCGGTTGAAGGTTGCCTCGGTGCAGGACTACATCGACGACGGCCGGCTGCGCGAGCGACCGGACGGCACCCGCAACCCGTTGCAGACCGTCCCGTTGCTGGACGCGATCACCGAAGGCAAACATGACGCCGTCTTCGGCGGCGGCCGTCGGGACGAGGAGCGGGCCCGCGCCAAGGAGCGGGTCTACAGCCTCAGGGATGAGTTCGGGCAGTGGGATCCCCGCAACCAGCGGCCCGAGCTCTGGTCGCTGTACAACGGCCGACACCTGCCCGGGGAGCACGTCCGGGTCTTCCCGTTGTCCAACTGGACCGAGCTGGATGTCTGGGACTACATCGAGGCGGAGAAGATCGCGCTGCCGTCCATCTACTACGCCCACCAGCGTGAGGTGGTCGAGCGCGACGGCATGTGGGTGGCGATCACCCGGGTCACTCCGGTGCGGGATGGGGAGCGGACCGAGCTCCGGTCGGTGCGCTACCGGACCGTCGGCGATATGTCCTGCACGGCCGCTGTGCTGTCCGAGGCGACGACCGTCGCGGATGTGATCACCGAGGTGGGCACCAGCCGGCTGACCGAGCGGGGCGCCACCCGCGCAGACGACCGTCTGTCCGAGGCGGCCATGGAGGATCGCAAGAAGGAAGGCTATTTCTGATGCCCGGCACTGTGACACGCCCAGCACCGAGGACGGCGACCCCCGGCCGGACCCTGCTCCGGTTGGCGACGGCCGGCTCCGTCGACGACGGGAAGTCCACTCTGGTCGGCCGGCTGCTGTTTGACACCAACTCGGTGCTCAGCGACACCCTGGACCATGTGGAGATGGTCAGCAAGCGTCGCGGCCTGGCCCGCGCCGACCTGGCACTGCTCACCGACGGTCTTCGGGCCGAGCGCGAGCAGGGCATCACGATCGATGTCGCCTACCGCTACTTCGCCACACCCGCCCGCAAGTTCATCCTGGCCGACTGCCCGGGGCATGTGCAGTACACCCGCAACACGGTCACCGGCTCGTCCACCGCGGACGTGATCGTATTGCTCGTCGACGCCCGCAACGGTGTGGTCGAGCAGACCCGACGCCACCTTGCGGTGGCCTCGCTGCTGCGGGTGCCGCACGTCGTGCTGGTCGTCAACAAGATCGACCTGGTCGACTACTCCGAGGAGGTGTTCACCCGGATCGCCACCGAGTTCTCGGTGCTGGCCCGCAGCTTCGGTCTGGTCGACTCGCGCTGCATCCCGGTGTCGGCGACCGAGGGCGACAACGTCGCCACCCACTCGGCGCGGACGGCCTGGTACGAGGGGCCGACGGTGCTCGGTTTTCTGGAGACCGTCGACGACACCCGGCGGGCCGTGGGATCGGAGTTCCGGTTCCCGGTGCAGCTCGTCATCCGTCCGCAGCAGGCACCGTCCGCGCCCTGGGCCGCGCAGCTGCCGGCAGTGGACGGCGACTACCGCGGCTATGCCGGCAAGGTCGAATCCGGCCGGGTGTCGGTCGGTGAGGAGGTGGTCGTGCTGCCCAGGGGCTCACACGCCACGGTCGCCGGCATCGACACCCCGGACGGTCCGCTGCAGGTGGCGGTCGCCGGCCAGTCGGTCGTGCTGCGGCTGACCCAGGACCTTGACGTGTCCCGCGGCGACATCCTGGCTGCCACCGATGCCCCGCCGGCACCGGTACGCGAGGTCAACGCGACCGTCTGCTGGCTGGCCGAGCGCACGCTCGCGGTCGGCGCCCGGGTGCTGGTGCAGCACGGCACGTCGATCACGAAGGCCATCGTCAAGTCGATCGACGCCACTCTCGACCTGGACACTCTGCCGGGCGCGTTGCCGGAGTGGGTGGACGCCGACGCCCTCGGCCTGAACGACATCGGGCGGGTTCGGCTGGCGCTGGCCTCGCCGCTGCCGATCGACCCCTACCGCGAACATCGCACCACCGGCTCCTTCATCATCGTCGACGAGGCGGACGGCTGGACGCTCGGCGCGGGCATGGCGGGTGTCTCCGCCCTGGCCCCACCGCCACATCAGCACACCCCCGGAAAGGAAGCATCATGACCGCTCCTTCACTTATCCTGCTGGGCTACGGATCCAGCGACCCGCGGGTCGCCCAGGTCAGCCACGAGCTTCGGGCCGAGCTCAACCGGCTCCGGCCCGAGCTCGACGTGCATGTGGCCTTTCTCGACCACTGCCCGCCGAGTGGACCGCAGGTGATCAGCAAGCTGGTAAAGCGTGGCGTCCAGGAGGTCGTCTTCGTCCCGCTGCTGCTCTCCGACGCGTTCAAGGCCAGGGTCGAGGTGCCGGCGCTGGTGGCCAAGGTGCAGGCGAACCATCCCGGCCTGCGGGTGACCGCGTCCAGCCCGATCGGCCCGGACGCCAGCCTGCTGTCGATCGTCGACCGCCGGCTCCGCGACGCGCTGCGGTCCCGACGCGTCACCGAGCTGGACGGACTGGTGTTCGCCGCAGCGGGCAGCTCCGACGTCCGGAGCAATGCGCTGGTGGCCCGCCGGGCCCGGCAGTGGGCGACCCACCACAAGCTGCCCTGTGTCACCGCCTTCGCGACCGTGTCCGGTCCGTCCACTGCCGAGGCCGTTCGCAGCCTCCGGGCGCAGGGTCGCCGGCACATCGCGGTCGGCGGCTGGTTCCTGGCACCGGGTCTGTTGTACACCCGGCAGGCGGAGCTGGCGTACGAGGCCGGTGCCGTCGCCGTGTCCGCTCCACTGGGTGCCGAGCCCGAGATCGCGCACGCAGCGCTCAGCCGGTATGTGGTTGCCGCCATCGATCTGGTCGATGTCGACCAGGGCGTCGAGGCGGCTGAGCCGGAGGAGGCGGCCCCGGTCCGACACCTCAGCGTGGTCAGCGCCTGAGCCGACGGCTCACCGTCTCCCAGGCGTGATCGTCACTGCGCGGTGTCGAGCTCGTCCATCCGGCGTTTCGCCGTCGCGACGGACAGCAACCACAGTCCGGCTGCAACCGGCATCAACAGGCGGGGCTGCAGCGGTGTTGCCACATAGTCGTCGGAGAGCCAGATCTGGGCCAGGGCGAGAAGTCCGACCGAGATGAGCAGCAGGGTTCCGCCGGCCCGGGCGAGGATGTGGGTCGGCCGACCGGTGCGGTCGAGTGCGAGACCGAACGTGGCGACCGCGGCAAGGATCAGTGCGACCAGTAGCAGCACCAGCACGATGCGGGTCATCCAGACCCCGCCCGGGACGTCGGCCGGAGGCGAGTCGCGATCGCCGAACTGGTTCGGCTGCGCCGTGACGTACGCGGCGAGGCTCGCGAGCAGTCTGGTGCTGACGCCAGGGTCGGAGTCCTCGGGGTGGGTGTCACGGCCGAGCAGCGGTACAGCCAGCGACGCGAGCAGCAGTGCAGCCTCGATCATCAGCGCGGAACGCAGCACCAGCCGCCAGACGACCTCGAGTCGGTAGGACACCGATTCCTGGCTGGTGGGAGTCAGCATTGGAGCAGGCTACCGTCACGCTGACGCCTACCGCGGTGAGGCCGGACCGCGGGTCCGCATCAGGACGGTCGGTCGATGGACGCCGGTTCTGGGGTCAGATCAGACCCATGGCTGCGGTCAGCCGGACAACGTCGGCGTGGATCGGGTCGTGCACGGCCAGGAAGTCTGCCGCGTCGGCCGGCGGCAGCACCAGCACCTCCGTGACCTGTTCACCGTCGGGCGGGTTGGTCGGTAGGCCGTCGAGCAGCACGTCGGCAACGGCGTAGGCCCAGTAGGCGACCGGATGCGGCATGTGCGGGCGATAGGGCTCGGGGGCTCGGATCTGGGCGCGGAAGGCGCCGACCACCGACCACGGACCGATGCGTCGCGCACCCGCCTCCTCCCGGATCTCGCGGTCCAGCCCGGCCGCGAGCTCCTCTCCCGGCTCACGGGTACCGCCCGGCAGGAAGCGCCACCCGAGGTCGTTGACGCAGACGATGACGCTGCCCTCCCCCGTTCTGGCGACCAGATGGATGCGGCTCACCAGCTCCGGCGGCGGTGCCTCGAGCGAGAACTGCACGTCGGCGCTGGCGTAGTCGATGAACCTCGGTGCGAACAGCTCCGCGAACTCCTGCTCCCATGCCCGCATCGTCCGAGGCTAGCGCGAAGGGTGTGCCGGTTGCACGCAGCCGTGTGCACGCGCCCCGGTCGACGACGACCGTGTCACTGAGCTCTCACCGGGGCGCCTCACCGGACTCCGGCCTGGGCAGCCGTTAGGGTCGACGTATGGGTGTTGAAGAGCTTCTCCTGGTGCGTCATGGCGAGAGCATGGGCAACGTGGCCGCTTCCGCGGCGGAGGCGGCAGGTGCCGAGGTCATCGAGATCGGGCAGCGGGATGCGGATGTGCCGCTGTCGGACACCGGGATCGAGCAGGCCAGGGCGTTGGGTGCCGGGCTGCGAGAGCTGCCCGATCACGAGCTGCCGACAACGGTCTGGTCCTCACCGTACGCTCGCGCGGTGCAGACCGGCCAGATCGCCCTGCAGGCCGCCGGTCTGGCGCTACCGTTCTCTGTCGACGAGCGGCTCCGCGACCGCGAGCTGGGTGTCCTCGACCTGCTGACCAGCCGTGGTGTCCAAGCCAGGTTCCCGTTCGAGGCTCAGCGGCGGCGCTGGCTCGGCAAGTTCTACCACCGACCTCCCGGTGGTGAGTCGTGGGCCGATCTCGTGCTGCGTGTCCGCTCGTTCCTTGCCGACCTGGAACGTCTCGAGGAAGGCCAACGCGTGCTGGTGGTCTGCCACGATGCGATGGTGCTGGCCTTCCGGTACGTCTGCGAGCGGCTCACGGAGGCGCAGATCCTCGAGATCGGCGCCACGACCCCGGTCATCAACGTCTCGATGAGCCGTCTGGTCAGGCCGCCTGGGGACCGGGTCTGGCAGCTGGTCACGTTCAATGACGTGTCGCACCTGCACCGCCACGACGTGCCCGTCACCCGGCACGAGGGGGACCGCGATGTCCAACCGCGTTGAGCTGGTGACGCCGAACTCGCTGCGTGAGTGGGCACTGCCGGCGATCACCGACTCGAAGTACAGCCGTGGCCAGGTGCTGGTGGTCGGCGGAGCGGCCTCGACCCCAGGAGCCGCCCTGCTGGCTGGCCTGGCCGCTATGAGAGTCGGCGCCGGCCACCTGTCGTTCGCGGTGGCCGAGTCAGTGGCGACAGCCCTCGCCGTCGCGGTGCCGGAGTCCGGCGTCACTGGTCTGCCGCAGGACCGCCGCGGCTCGGTGCTCGGTGCGGACCTGAGCGCCATCGCCGACAAGCTGGAGTCGGCCGATGTTGTGCTGGTCGGGCCGGGTCTCGACGACGCGGACCAGACCGTCGAGCTGCTGCGGACGCTGGTGCCGCTGGTGGCCGACGACACCTGGCTGGTGCTGGACGCGTACGCCCTCGGCGTACTCCCCCGGCTCACCGATCTGCGTGACCGGCTCAGTGGCCGGTTGGTGCTGACGCCGAACAAGGAGGAGGCGGCCCGGCTACTCGAGCGCGATCTCGACGACCTCGAGTCGGACGTGGCGGCCGTCGCGGACCGTTACGGTGCGGTGGTCACCTGCCATGGGGCGGTCGCTGACGCCGACGGTGCCCGCTGGCAGGCCACCACCGGCTTCGGAGGTCTTGCCACCTCGGGCAGTGGTGACGTACTTGCGGGTGCCGTAACCGGCCTCCTCGGCCGCGGTGCTACCGGAGCGCAGGCGACCTGCTGGGCCACGCATCTGCACGCCGCCGCCGGCGACCGGTTGGCGGCCCGGGTCGGCCCGCTCGGTTTCCTCGCCCGCGAGCTCCTGGACGAGCTTCCGGCCCTGATGATGGAGCTCAGCAGCTGACCTCCCCTGCTGACCTCCGCGCCCTGAGCCTGTCGAAGGGCCCTCCGCTCACCGCTCTTCGACAAGCTCAGAGCACGTACACCCACCGCTCTTCGACAAGCTCAGAGCACGTACACCCACCCTGAGCCCGCTATAGGGACCCGGACATGACCACGGGCCGACGACCTCAGTGAGAGATCGTCAGCCCGTGGTCCTGTTTCCGAGCCCAAGCGTGTTACCGGCTCGAGGGGTTGCCCTGTCCGGTCGGCCAGGTCTGCGCTCCCGACGGAGCGTCCTGACCCGACTGCGCTTCCTGAACCGACTGCTTGGACGAGGCGGCCTGGTCCTGCACGTCGGCTGCCGCCGAGGAACCCTCGTCCTTCACTGTCTGGGCCGCCTCGGTCGCGGTGTCCTTGACCGACTCGGCTGCCTGCTGCGCCGGCTCTTTCAGGTGGGCAGCGGCATCCTTGGCGATGTCGGTGGCCTGCTCTTTGAGCGGCTCGACGCGCTCCTTGACTGTGCTGGCGGCATGCTGCTCCTTCTCGGACGGCGGGAACAGCGACGCCACCAGCAGACCGGCACCGAAGGCAACCAGGCCGGCTGCGAGCGGGTTGCCCTGCGCCTTGGAACGCACCGCGCTCGGCGCCCCGGAGACCGCGTCACCGACGTGTGAGGCGGCGTCGCCGACGGCGTCACCGGCATCGGAGGCGGAGCCCATGATGCGGTCCTTGACTCCGATCGTCGCGTCCTTCACCTTGTTTGCCTGGCGCTTGGCGATGTTCTTCGGGTTGGCCTCGTCAGTCAGCGCATCGACGTCGCTGCTGAGGTTGGCCCGGGTGCGCTCGATATCAGCGCGGATCTGGTCCGGATCATTGGTAGTCATCGGTTGTTCTCCTCGTTGCCTTTGAGTGCGTTGGGAATCTTGCCTAGCGTGTCCGTGGTCTGCTGCAGACCTCGGATTCTCTCCATCTCCTTCTTCCCCACCATGGCGAGGATTGCGGCGATGATGGCCCAGATGATGGCGACGATCAGAGCGGCCCAACCGCGTCCGATCTGGTTGCCGATGGCCCACCAGAGGGAGACCGAGAGGAAGAGCAAGACCAGGAAGCCGGCCACACCGGCGCCCACGAACATGCCTGTTCCCTTGCCGGCTCGCGAGGCAGACTGGCTCAGCTCGGCCTTGGCCAGTGCAACCTCTTGCCGCATCAGAGTCGACAGATCCCGGGTGACGTCACCCAGCAGGTCGCCGATCGAGCGAGTGTCCTGTTCCCTGGGTGGGTAGCCCGGACCGGTCGCGTCGCTCCGGCTGGACGCCGGGGCACTGGTGTACGGGTCAGTCATCGCGTCACGTCGTCTTCGCGTGCCGCGACCGGGTACTCGGACCCTGCGACCAGCGGATCATAGGGAGCCTGCGTCAGCGAGGGCCGAGCCTCCAGGGTGGCGTAGTCCGACTGCGACGGCTGCTGGCTGTTGCCGGTTGAGGAGGAGTCGCTTGCCAGGGCGGCCATTCCCCGGGTCAGTCGTCCCGCCAGCACTCCGGCCACAGCGGCACCGGCCAGGAAGACGGCCGGGCGGCGGCGGGCGAACGAGCGGGCTTCGTTCAGCAGATCCCGGGGCTCGTGGGTCTGCAGCCAATGGGCAATGTGGTCACCCTTGGCCGAGGCCTGCCTGGCCAGATCGGTCATCGGCCCCGACTCCTGGGAGGCGGAAGCCATCGATCCGAGCTCACGAGCAAGCGACTGGACGGTGTCGGCCAGTCGCTGCTGCTGGGAGCCAGCCTGGCTGGACACCTCACCCATCGTCTGCTGGAACAGGCTCTTCAACTGGTGGCCCGCCTCAGCCGCAACATTGCCGGCCTGCTCCTTGGCGACGCCAGCGACCTGCTGGCCGGCCTCTACGGTGGTGTCCTTCACGGCACCGGCCTCGTCCTTCGCGACCTCCTTGGTCGACCGGTCGTCAGCAACCGGGACGGGCTCGTAGGCCGGCACCGGCTCGTAGGCCGGGACCGGCGGCGGTGGGGTCGACGAGACTGGCGGCACCGCACGGTCCGGCAGGGTGGGATCGGATGTGTAGGGATTCTGGGTCATGACATCTCCATTCGATGGGATGGCGTACCTGGTCAAACAGTGCCTTTCGGCACGCGACCAGATCAGGACGGGTAAGGGACACCGTCATCAGCTCGCGGAGGCGCGCCAACGACGATCTTGATAGCGCGAATTGATCAAAGATGCTCGGGACCGGCCCCTCGCACCGCAACGCGTCCGGCCCTCTTACTTTTCCCCTCACGCCCGATCTCAAACATCGAGCTCGGTGCTGGGCCGCTTCCGCTCCCTCAAACGTCGATCAGGTGGCTGCGAGCCTGACCTTCTCCTGCTCGACGTCGAAGTCCGCCTTCGGCCATTGCGGGTCGATTGCCTCAAGGTGCTCAGCGAGCAGCTGCGCGACAGCCCAGTTGCGGTACCACTTGCGGTCGGACGGGATCACATACCACGGTGCGGCATCGGTGTTGCACTTCTCCAGCGCAGCAGCGTAAGCCTCGGCATAGTCGGGCCAGCGGAGCCGCTCATCCACATCGCCAGGGTTGTACTTCCAGTGCTTGTCCGGCTTGTCCAGCCGCTCCATCAGGCGTTCCTTCTGCTCGTCACGGGAGATGTGCAAAAAACACTTGAGCACCGTGACACCCGCTGAGGCCAGCTTCTCCTCGAACCTGTTGATCTGGCTGTAGCGCCGGCTCCAGACTGCCCTCTCGACGAGCTCGTGAACGCGGACGATCAACACGTCCTCATAGTGCGAACGGTCAAAGATCCCGATCATGCCCGGCGCCGGCAGCGCTTGCTCGATCCGCCACAGGTAAGGGTGCTTGCGCTCCTCCGCCGTCGGAGCCTTGAACGCCTTGAGCTGGACGCCCTGGGGGTCCACCAGACCGAACGCGTGCCGGATCACCCCGCCCTTGCCTGAGGTGTCCATGCCCTGCAGCACAACGAGAACCCGCTTCGCGTTGTCCTCACCGCTGCGCCCCTCGGCAAACAGCCGCTCCTGAAGGTCGCTTAGCCGTGGCCCGAGCGCCTCGGTCAGCCCAGGAGCGTCCTTCTTCTTCCCCTGGAACCCCGTCGTGGCGCGCGGGTCGAGGGCAGCCAGGTCGACCGGGCCGGTCGGCAGCCGGAGTGCCTTGGTCAACGGTGTGGTCGGTTCGATGGGGTCGACGACCTCCACCAGGTGCTTTCCCTTGCCTTGCTTCGACTTGGCCATGGGGTGATTGTGCACCAAAACAGCGGTCGCGACGTGAAAAGATGCCGTGCATGCAGCAACTCTTCGGACGGTCCGACGGAATCGTGGGCATGCCGCTGGATGATCTTGCCCTTCGGCGGCTCTACCGCCATCCACTGCCGACCGGAGACTCCCACTGGCTCCGGACCAACTTCGTCGCCACCCTGGACGGCTCGGCCCAAGGACCGGACGAGCGTTCCGGAACGATCAACACCCCCAGTGACCAGCATGTCTTCGCCCTGCAACGTGCCCATGCCGATGCCGTGATCGCAGGCGCCGGCACGGTCCGCAAAGAACGCTACCGGGCGGTGGATCTGGCTCCCTGGCAGCAGGAGGTCCGCCGCAGTGAAGACCTGAGCCCGGTACCCACGTTGGTCGTCGTCACTCGGTCACTCGACCTCTCCCTCGAGATGGCGACCGCGCCCTCCGGTTCGGGCGGAAGGGTGATGATCATGACGACGACCGACCACCGGCCGGAGGACCTGCGGAGGTTCGAGCAGGCCGGTTTCGATCTTCTGCAGGTGGGTAGCGGCAGCGTGGACCTCGCAGCCGGAGTCGATCTGCTGGTGGCCTCCGGTTACCGCCGGTTGCTCTGCGAGGGTGGCGCGACCCTGCACCACGCGCTGCTGGCGGCCGACCTGCTGGACGAGATGTGTCTGACGCTCGCCCCGACCGTCATCGGTGGTCCCGGCCAGCGCACCGTCGTCGGCCCGCTGCTGAACGACCCGCGTGCATTCGCCCTCGAGTTCGCCATGTTGGCCGACGATGGCGCGCTCTTCACCAGCTACCATCGCCACCGCTGACCCGCGTCGTCCCGCACCGCGACCGTACGAGGTCTCGGTACGGCCGTGACGCCACCCAAGGGCAGCTCGCTGCATCCCCGGCCGCGACGTCACCGATCGTCGCCGGGGTCCTGGCGCTTGCGCGAGGGCTGCACCCTGGGTGGCTCGCCCGGCATCTTCGGGTACTCCGGCGGGTAGGGCATCTCCCCCTCGCCGCGGTCACGTTCGTCCCGGGCGTACATCTCCAGCGCCTGCTCCAGCCGGCCGGGGGGCTCGGAATAGAACGACTCCCACACGTCACCGGCCTCCGCGAACCGGGTCAACATGGTGGACACGGTGAAGTCCTCCGGGCCGACGGACGACAGCTCTTCCCAGCGCAGCGGGGCCGAGACTCTCGCCTCGGGGGTCGGCCGGATCGAGTACGCCGAGGCGATCGTCCGGTCCCGGGCCATCTGGTTGAAATCGACGAAAATGCGCTCCCCCCGCTCCTCCTTCCACCAGTTCACCGTGACCTGCTCGGGCATCCTCCGGGCCAGCTCACGACCAAGGGCGATCACCGCGTGGCGGGCGTCGATGAAGTCCCAGCCGGCCTCCACGGGAACGAATACGTGCACGCCCCGGCCACCACTGGTCTTCGGGAAGCCGACCAGTCCCGCGTCCGCCAGCACGCCACGGAGCTCGTGGGCCGCCCGAACGGCATCGGCGAAGTCCGTCCCCGGCTGCGGATCAAGATCAATGCGCAGCTGGTCGACCAGGTCGGTGTCGTCCTTCTTCACGGGTTGGGGATGGAACCGCAGCGTTCCGAGGTTGGCTGCCCAGGCGACGGTAGCGAGCTCGGTCGGACAGACCTGGTCAGCGGTCCGGCCGGAGGGGAACTTGATCTTGGCCGTCTGCACCCACTCCGGCCTGCCCTTGGTCGGCGCTCGCTTCTGGTAGAACGCGTCACCATGCCCGTCCTGACGGGTGGTCAGTCGCGCCTCCGGCGAGTATCCCCCTGGCCAGCGCTCCAGCGTGGTGGGCCGGTCCTGCAGAGCCGCGAACACCCCGGCGCCGACGGCCACGAAGTACTCCACGATGTCGATCTTGGTCAGTCCGACATCGGGAAAGTAGACCTTGTCCGGGTTCGACACGCGCACGGGCCGTCCGCCCACCTCGATCTCAGTTGCCGGGGTCGCCATGGCGTCAGCCTACGCGGCCTGGGCTGGGCGGGCCCAGGCCAAGTACCCTGGTGGGGCCCGGGGAACTCACTCGACCGGCGCGGAGGAGAACATCATGACCGACATCGAGAACACCAGCCCGGCCGCCCAGGTCGGCAAGGTGGTCAAATCTGAGTCCGAGTGGCGTGCCCAGCTGAGCCCGCTCGAGTACAAGGTGCTGCGCGAGGCCGGCACCGAACGGCCGTTCACCGGCAAATACACCGACACCAAGACCGAGGGCATCTACCGGTGCCGCGCCTGCAACGCCGAGCTGTTCCGGAGCACCCAGAAGTTCGAGTCGCACTGCGGCTGGCCGTCCTTCTTCGCGCCACTGGCCGAGGACCGGGTCGTCTATATCGAGGACAGCTCGATGTTCATGAAACGGGTCGAGGTGCGCTGCGCGAAGTGCGACTCTCACCTGGGACACGTATTCACCGGGGAGGGCTACGACACCCCCACCGACATGCGGTACTGCATCAACTCGGTGTCGCTGACCCTCGAGCCGGCCGAGCACGGCAAGTAGGTCACCAGGAGGTGAGGATGGTCTCCAGCTCGCGCCGTCGCCCGGTGTAGAAGGGGACCTCCTCGCGGGTGTGCCGCCGGGCGGCGGCCGCGCGCAGATCGCGCATCAGGTCCACGATTCGGTGCAGATCGTCCGCCTCGAAGGCGAGCATCCACTCGTAGTCGCCGAGCGCGAACGCCGACACAGTGTTGGCGCGCACATCCGGGTACGGTCGGGCCAGCTGTCCGTGCTCCGACAGCATCGCCCGGCGGTCCTCATCAGGCAGCAGGTACCACTCGTACGAGCGCACGAAGGGGTACACGCACAGGTGCGCCTTGGGCTGCTCGTCCTGCATGAACGCCGGCACATGGCCCTTGTTGAACTCCGCGGGCCGGTGCAGCGCCAGCTGGGACCAGACCGGCTCCAGCAGGTCGCCGAGCGCAGAACGGCGCAGGGCGTGGTAGGCGTCCTGCAGCGTCTCCGACGACGACGCGTGCCACCACACCATCAGGTCGGCGTCGGCGCGCAGCCCGGCCACGTCGTACCAGCCGCGGATGACAAGGTCGGTGCCCTCGGTGGCGGCCGCGACCTCCTTCAGGGCGGCCTCGGCCAGCTCTGCGGCTGGCGCGTCCAGCCGAGCCGTCCGACGGAACACCGACCACATCGTGTAGCGGATCGACGCGTTGATCTCTCGTGCCTTCATCCTCAGTTCCTCTCGGAGTTGATCTTGTCGACGGCGGCGCCGGCACTGCCGACACAGGCGGCGATACCCACACCGCTCAATGCCGCCCCACAGACGGCCAGGCCGGGCACCTCGTCGACGGCCCCACGCAGGTCGGCCACCAGGTCGGTGTGGCCGACCAGGTACTGCGGCAACCCACCACCCCAGCGTTGCACCTGCCCGGCGACGAGCACGCTGCCACCCCAACCCGGAAGGGTCTTCGCCTCCGCAAACGTCCGCGCCAGCAGCGCGTCATCGTCGAGCTGCAGCAGCTTCGCCTCACCGAAGCGTCCGACACTGGCCCGGACCACGTCGACCCCCTCGCCCCAGGTCGACGTGGTCGTCGCTGCGACCCAGTCCCATTTCCGGCTGGAGAACGTCAGCGCCTTGATCGTGGGCAGCTCCCCCGGTGGCACCAGCAGACCAGAGCCGGTCAGCTGAGCATTGCTGACCACCAGCGTCAGAACCGCCATCGAGGCGTACGGGACCCGGGCGTACGCCTCGGCCGGCCGGCCGACCAGCGGGGACAGCAGTCGGCCCACGGGTTTCGCCGGCGCCGCCAGCACGACGACGTCCGCGGTGACCGTGGTCGGGGTCGGCACCGGCCCGCAGACCAACCGGAACCGGCCGTCGGCGTCCCGCCGCAGCTCGCGCACCGTGACCCCGGTCCGAACGGCCACCCCCCGCTGCTCCAGGTCCTGCTGCAACGACGTGACCAAGCCGTGGACGCCGCCGAGCAGACCTGCGAAGACGGGATCACTGCCCTGCCCGTTCGGGTTCTCCGGGCTAGGACGCTCCGGGCGGGCGTGCTCGAGCAGGGATCCGCCGAACCGGGCCTTCTCGAACAGCCTCGGTGCGACAGCCGCGAACGACAGCTCTCGCGAGTGCCCGGCGTACACCCCACCGAGCAGCGGTTCGAGCAGCCGGTCGGTGACCTCGTCACCGAACCGGTCGGCAACATAGTTGCCGATGCCGACGTCGCCCGGCAGCGGCGGGGCCGGAAGGTCCGGTTCCTGGCGGGCCCGCTCCAATCCGGCCGGCGTCAGGTACCCCGACAGCCGGTCCAGGTCGTAGGGGACACCGGTCGCCGAGGGCGGCAGCGGGCGGACCTGGGCGTCCACGAACACCTGGGCCTTCGCCTCGGTTGGGCGCACCATCCGGTCCCCGAGTCCCAGCTCGCCGATCAGCTGCACCGCCTCGGGTCGCCGGGCCAGCACCGACTCAGCGCCGCTGTCCAGCTCGGCGCCGTCCAGCTCGATCCCGGCCAGCTTGCCGCCGACCCGCGCGCCCGCCTCCAGCACGGTTACGGAGAACCCTGACAGGGCCAGCCCGCGAGCCGCTGTCAGCCCGGCGATACCGCCCCCGACGACAACCGCAGACGTCATGCCCGGCCGCTTGTCACGTCGGCGAGCGCCCCGGCCTCGGCTCGGATCTCCGGGCCCTCGGTGTGCACCAGCTCGACGATCCGGGTGAGCACGTCCGGGTCGGTGGTCGGCGGAACCCCGTGGCCGAGGTTGAAGATGTGACCCGGCGCGTGGGCACCGGAGCGGATGACGTCTCGGACCCGCTCGGCCAGCACCGGCCATGGCGCCGTCAGCAGCGCGGGGTCGAGATTGCCTTGGACGGCGAAGTCCGGTCCGATCCGCCGACTGGCCTCCGCCAGCGGCAGGCGCCAGTCGACGCCGACCACGTCGGCTCCGGCGGCGCCCATCAGTGGCAGCAGCTCGGAGGTGCCGACCCCGAAGTGGATCCGCGGCACGCCGAGCTCACCGACCCGGCGGAGGACGGCGGCCGAGTGCGGCTGAACGAAGCCCGCGTAGTCGGCGGCGCTGAGGCTGCCGGCCCAGGAGTCGAACAACTGCACCGCACTGGCACCTGCCTGGACCTGGACGGTCAGGAACGCAGCGGAGATGTCGGCGAGTCGGGAGCAGAGGTCGAGCCACAGCTCGGGCTGGGCAATCATCAGCGACTTCGTCTTGGCGTAGTCCTTGCTCGGACCGCCCTCGATCAGATAGCTCGCCAACGTGAACGGCGCGCCTGCGAAACCGATCAGCGGCCGGTCACCGAGCTCGGCCACAATGGCAGCGACCGCCTCGCTGACGTAGCCGACGTCGGCCGGCTCCAGCGGGCGGAGCGTGTCGAGGTCGGCCACTCGGGTGATAGGTGCGGCGATCACCGGACCGACGCCGCCGACGATCTCCAGGTCGACCCCGATGGCCTTCAGCGGCACCATGATGTCGCTGTAGAAGATCGCCGCGTCGACAGCGTGACGGCGCACCGGCTGCAGCGTGATCTCGGTGACCAGATCCGGCCGCGCACAGCTGTCCAGCATCGAGATCCCCTGGCGCAGGGCGCGATACTCCGGCAACGACCGACCGGCCTGCCGCATGAACCAGATGGGCAGTCGATCTCCCTGGCGACGGTGGGCGGCGGCGAGCAGAGCAGAATCGTTGAGGGCCACACGTGAATCTTTTCACGACCGGAAAAACTCGGCGCGTCGAGCCGGTCATCCCACCCCACCGCGCATAGGCTCGCCTGGTGGGAGCAAAGAAGGACGCCGCACCAACGCCGGGGGCTTTCCAACGCGCCGTCGCAGACCTGATGTCTGCGACCTGGCGCTCGGAACTGGCCGTGGAGGAAATCCCTGCCCCGCAACGGATCGCGCCCTATTCCGTGGCCATCACCGCAGATGTCATCGTCGGCGACGAGGAACTCGGCAGCGGCCGACTCGTCCTGCTGCACGATCCGGCCGGCAACGCCGCCTGGCAGGGGGACTTCCGCTGCGTGAGCTATGCGAGGGCCGAGATCGACCCGGAGATGGTCACCGACCCGCTGCTGGCCAAGGTCGGCTGGTCGTGGCTGATCGACGCGCTGGCAGCGCATGAGGCGGCATTCCTGGCGCCCAGCGGTACGGTCACCTCGGTCTCCAGCGAGTCGTTCGGAGGGATGGAGGACGACCCCGCGCAGGCGGAGGTGGAGATCCGTGCCTCGTGGACGCCTGACCTCACCGACGCCGGAGGCGGCCTGATGCCGCACCTGGACGCCTGGGCCGAGCTGTTGTGCACCACCGCCGGCCTGCCACCGGTGCCCTCCGGTGTCGTTCTGATGCCGTCGCGACGTAACCCACAAACGCGGAACGCGCGGCGCCGGTGACAGAACCCGACCAGGAGACCCCGACCGAGCTCGATGTTCCGCTGCTCACCGAGCCGGCTGAAGGTGTCCCGGAGGTGGTGTCGGACGCCTCAGGCCTGGGCCGTGTGATCGAGTCCCTCGCCGCCGGTGTGGGACCTGTCGCCGTCGACGCCGAGCGCGCGCACGGTTTCCGCTACAGCCAGCGCGCGTACCTGATTCAGCTCCGGCGACGCGGCTCCGGCACCCATCTGGTCGACCCGGTCGCTTTCGGCCAGCCCGCGGACCTGGCCGAGCTCGGCACCTCCATCCAGGACGCCGAGTGGGTCATCCACGCAGCCAGCCAGGATCTGGCGTGCCTCGCCGAGGTCAGAATGGTGCCACAGACACTCTTCGACACCGAGCTGGCCGGCCGGCTGCTGGGCTACCCCAGGGTGGCCCTCGGGACTCTGGTCGAGGAGCACTTCTCCGTCCGCCTGTTGAAGGAGCACTCCGCCTCGGACTGGTCCAGCCGGCCGTTGCGACCGGAGTGGCTCACCTACGCCGCCCTGGACGTCGAGCTGCTGGTCGAGCTCCGTGACGTACTGGCCGCGGAGCTCGAGGTCGAAGGCAAGGCGGAGTGGGCGCAGCAGGAGTTCGAGGCGCTGGTGGCGGGGGCGGACATCGTCGCCGAACCGCGGACCGATCCCTGGCGGCGGACCTCCGGCATCCACCACGTACGCACCCGACGCGGGCTGGCGATCGTCCAGTCGCTGTGGGAGACGCGCGATGAGATCGCCCGCCGGCTCGACAAGGCGCCCAGCAAGATCCTTGCCGATGCGGCCATCTCCGAGCTGGCTGCTCTGAAGACCCCCGACCGCGACAGCCTGCGGAAGATTCCCGGCTTCCTTCGCCGACAGGCGCGCAGGTTCGAGTCCAACTGGCTGGATGCCCTGAACCGGGCGCTGGCGCTGCGGGAGTCCGAGCTGCCACCGCTGCACATCCGCAACGAGGGTCCGCCGCAGCCACGGATGTGGGCCGCCAGGGATCCTGAGGCGGCCGAACGGCTGACCCGCATCCGGGCCGTGCTGACGACCCGGGCCGAGGAGCTGAGACTGCCGATCGAAAACCTGCTCACCCCTGACTACGTGCGCAGGCTGGCTTGGCGACCGCCCACTGACCCCACCCCAGAGCTGGTCGACCGGGTGCTGGCGGAGCTCGGCGCCCGCCGCTGGCAGCGCGATCTGACCGTTCCGTTGATCACGCCGTTGCTGTAGCCACCGCCCACTCCGCTTCGTTCTTCACTGCAGCTGACGGAAGGTGCGGATCGAGCCCCACACCTCGGTGGACTTTTCCTCCCGCGCCGCCACACCTTGTTACTCATGAGTAATATATGATCATGCCACGTGAATCCCGTGAGGTCATCTTCGTCGACGGCGTACGAACCCCCTTCGGCAAGGCCGGCTCGCTGTACGCCGAGACACGCGCTGACGACATGGTCGTGAACTGCATTCGTGAGCTGATGCGGCGGCACCCGCAACTGCCGGCGGAGCGGGTCGACGAGGTGGCGATCGCCGCCACGACGCAGATCGGCGACCAGGGGCTGACCATCGGACGTACCGCAGCCCTGCTGGCTGGTCTCCCCCGCTCGGTCCCGGGCTATGCCATCGACCGGATGTGCGCCGGTGCCATGACGGCGGTCACCACGGTAGCCTCCGGAATCGCCTTCGGCGCCTATGACGTCGCCATCGCCGGCGGGGTCGAGCACATGGGACGGCATCCGATGGGTGAGGGCGTCGACCCGAACCCGCGCATCCTGGCCGAGAAGCTGGTCGACCCGTCGGCTCTCGTAATGGGCTCGACCGCCGAGAACCTTCATGATCGTTTCCCGGCGATCACCAGGGAGAGGGCGGACGCCTTCGCCGTACTCAGCCAGGACCGGGTGCAGCACGCCTACGAGCAGGGCATCATCCAGGAGTCCCTGGTGCCCGTCGCCACCCGCAGCGCCGAGCACGGGTGGGGCCTGGCCACCGCCGACGAGCCACCGCGACCGGGCACCACCGCTCGGACGCTGTCCACCCTGAAGACGCCGTTCCGCCCGCACGGCAGGGTCACTCCGGGCAACGCCGCCGGCCTCAACGACGGCGCCAGCGCCTGCCTGATCGCCTCCGAGCAGGCAGCGCAGCAACTCGGCCTGCCGGCTGCCATGCGGCTGGTCTCGTACGCCTTCGCCGGCGTCGACCCCGAGGTGATGGGTGTCGGCCCCATTCCGGCCACCCAGAGGGCGCTCGCCTCCGCCGGTCTGACGATCGACGACCTCGGAGCGATTGAGATCAACGAGGCGTTCGCGGTCCAGGTGCTGGCCTTCCTTGATCATTTCGGGATCGAGGCCGACGACCCCCGGGTGAACCCCTACGGCGGCGCCATCGCTCTGGGCCACCCGTTGGCGAGCTCCGGGGTGCGCCTGATGATCCACCTGGCCCGCACCTTCCGTGACCAACCGCAGATCCGCTACGGCATCACCACGATGTGTATCGGCCTCGGCATGGGTGGCAGCGTCATCTGGGAGAACCCGCACTACCAGGAAGCAGACCAGTGAGCACCTACACCGTCCCCGACCTGCAGACCTTGATCAGCGATGCGTCAGCCCTCGCCCCGGACGAGGTGGTGACGAAGGCGCTGAGCCGCGACGTCCAGCTGCCGCACGGAGCCGGGACGGCTGTGTTGATCACGCTCGACAACGGCTTCGACCACACCAAGCCCAACGTGTTCGGCCCCCGTGGGTTGGGCAACCTGAACGCGGCCCTGGACGCCGCACTGGGTCGAGATGACATCACAGCCATCGCCGTGACCGGCAAGCCCTTCATCCTGGCCGCCGGCGCCGACCTGACCGGAGTCCCCCGCATCACCACTCGCGGCCAGGCCAAGACGATTGCCCAGATCGGGCACGCCGTCTTCAACAAGCTGGGGACTGCACCGGTGCCCACCTTCGGGCTGATCAACGGGCTCGCCATCGGCGGCGGCCTGGAGATCGCGCTGCACTGCCGGTATCGCACCGTGTCTGCGGTGGCCCCCGCTGTCGGTCTCTCGGAGTGCTTCCTCGGGATGCTTCCCGGCTGGGGAGGCTCCTTCCTGCTGCCCAACCTGATCGGCGCCGACAAGGCCGTGACGGTGATCATCGAGAACGCCCTGAACCAGAACCGGCTCCTCAAGGGCCCGCAGGTGCAGGCGCTGGGCATCGCCGACGCGATCTTCGACGGTGCCGACTTCCTGGAACGCTCACTTGACTGGGCTGGTCGGGTGGTCGCCGGCGACCTCGAGGTCCAGCGCCCCGACATCGACCGCGGTGCCGCCTGGGACGAAGCCGTCACCCGCGGACTCGCCCTCGCCGACCAGAAGGTCTCAGGGGCCGCCCCCGGCCCCTACCGCGCGCTGGAGCTCATCCAGGCTGCGAAGTCGACTGAGGCCGCCGACGCGTTCCGGGCCGAGGACGAGGCGTTGGCGGACCTGCTCATGTCGCCGGAGCTGCGTTCGGGGCTGTACGCGTTCGACCTGATCCAGAAGCGGGCCAGACGGCCGGCCGGTGCCCCGGACCGTACCCTTGCCCGCGGGGTGACCAAGGTCGGCATCGTCGGTGCCGGGCTGATGGCGAGCCAGCTCGCGCTGCTCTTCGTCCGCCGGCTCGAGGTGCCCGTGATCATGTCTGACCTCGACCAGGACCGGGTGCAGAAGGGGCTCGGGTACGTCACGGCCGAGGTCGACAAGCTGCTCGGCAAGGGCCGGCTGACCACCGACCAGGCGAACCGTTTGAAGACCCTGGTCTCCGGCACCACGGACCAGAGCGATTTCGCCGACTGCGATTTCGTTCTCGAGGCGGTGTTCGAACAGTTGGACGTCAAGAAGCAGGTGTTCGCCGACCTGGAGAAGCAGGTCTCGCCCGAGTGCGTACTGGCCACCAATACCTCTTCGTTGTCGATCACCGAGATGGCTGCCGATCTCCAGCATCCGGAACGCGTGGTCGGCTTCCACTTCTTCAACCCGGTGGCAGTGCTTCCCCTGCTCGAGGTCGTCCGGGGTGAGCGGACCGACGATGCGACGCTGGCGACCGCCCTGGCGGTGGCGAAGAACCTGCGCAAGAACGCGGTCCTGGTCAAGGATGCGCCCGCTTTCGTCGTCAACCGCCTGCTGACGCGGCTGATGGGCGAGGTGATCAAGGCAGTCGACGAGGGAACTCCGATCAAGGTCGCCGATGCGGCGCTCAGGCCCCTCGGACTCCCCATGTCGCCGTTCGTGCTGCTGCAGCTGGTCGGTCCCGCGGTCGCTCTGCATGTGGCGGAGACGTTGCATGCAGCCTTTGGCTCCCGGTTCCCGGTATCGGAGAACCTGCGCGCCCTGGTCTCGGCCAGGAGGGCGGGCATCTACGACTGGACCCCTGGGGGCAAGCCCTACGTGTCGGAGGAGACGCTGAGCCTTCTCACTGTCCGAGACACTCCGAGCTCGGCCGAGGAGGTCCGCCTCCGCGCGGTGTCGGCGTTGGCCGAGGAGATCGCCCTGATGCTCGCCGACGGTGTCGTCGAAGCCCCGATGGACATCGACCTGTGCCTGATCCTGGGCGCCGGCTGGCCGATGCATCTCGGCGGCATCACCCCCTACCTGGACCGCGAAGGCATCTCGGAGAAGGTAGTCGGTCGCCGCTTCCTTCCCCCCGGCGTCGCCAGCGTCTCCCTGCCCTGAGCCCTGCGCCCTGAGCCTGTCGAAGGGCCCGCCCTGAGCCCGCCTAGGTGTCCTGAGCCTGTCGAAGGACGTGCACTGAGCTTGTCGAAGGACGTGCCCTGAGCTTGTCGAAAGGCCGGAACGCGCGCCTGGTGCAAGGAACCGACCAGTCACCAGTCTCGGGCAGGCTTGCTCAGCCTTGCTGCTCTGCAGTCTCCCCGACGAGTGGTCGATATCTTGCATGTCCCCGAACCTGCCCTGAGCCCGCGTAAGTGCCCTGAGCTCGTCGAAGGGCGGGAACGCGCGCTCTGGTGCAAGAAACCGACCAGTCACCAGTCTCCGGGCAGGCTTGCTCAGCCTTGCTGCGCTGCCATCTCCCCGACGAGTGGTCGATATCTTGCATGCCCCGAACCTGCCCTGAGCCTTTAGCCTTCGACAAGCTCAGGCCGTGAACTCCAGGGTGGCCTTCGACAGGCTCAGGCCGCGAACTCCAGGAGTGGCCTTCGACAGGCTCAGGCCGCGTATTCCACGAGTGGCCTTCGACAGGCTCAGGCCACGTTCTCAACTACAGTGGCCTTCCACAGGCTCAGGGGACGGATGCGTGTCCGAATCGCGCTTCCCTATTCGGTCGGCTGCTTCTCCAGGGAGCGGCGCATCTCCGACAGGGTCTCTCCAGTGGCGAGCCGTGACTTGCGCCGGCCGTAGGCGAAGTAGATGGCGAAGCCGAGGGCCATCCAGATCAGGAAACGCAGCCAGGTGTCGACCGGAAGGTTGAGCATCAGGTAGAGGCAGACGAGAGTGGAGGCGATCGGCAGGAATGGCATCAGTGGCACCCGGAAGGCGCGAGGCAGGTCAGGACGCTTCTGCCGCAGCACGATGACCCCCACCGACACCAGCACGAAGGCCGACAGGGTGCCGATGTTCACCATCTCCTCCAGCCTGCCGATGGGGGTCAGCCCGGTCACCAGCATGGTCAGCGCACCGATCAGGATGGTGATCACCCACGGCGTCTTGAACCGCGGGTGGACTGCGCTCAGCTTCGGCGGCAGCAGGTGGTCGCGAGACATGGCGAACACGACCCGGGAGGCGCCGATCAGCAGGGTCAGTACCACGGTAGTGAGGCCGGCCACCGCACCAGCCGAGATGAGGGTGGCGAACCCCGGTTTGCCGACCGAGGTAAAGGCCGACGCCAGCGCCGCCTTCGGGTCGATCTGGTCATACCTGACCATTCCGGTGATCACGATCGAGACGGCCGCGTACAGCACCGCGCAGATGATCAAGGAGGCGATGATCCCGATCGGCAGGTCGCGTTGCGGGTTCCGCGCCTCCTCCGCCGTGGTCGCCACGACATCGAAACCGATGTAGGCGAAGAAGACCAGGGCGGCGCCGGTGAAGATGCCGGCGACGCCGAACGCTGTCGGCTCCAGCCCGAAGAGCAGCTGGACCAGCGGCTGGTGCAGGCCCTCGGAGCCCTGGGTGGCCTGGGCCGGAGGCACGAACGGCGACCAGTTGGCCGGCTTGATGTAGCTGATACCGGCGATGATCACGAACAGCACGATGAAGACCTTGAGCCCGACCAGCACGAGGTTGACCCGCATCGACTCCTTGATCCCGATGGTCACCAGAGTGGCCAGGACGGCGACCAGCAACATCGCCAACACGTCGACGGTGCCACCCGGACCGATCGCGGCCGGCCAGCTGATTCCGAGCTGATCCAGCAGCACGACGGCGTACGTGCTCCAGCCCTGGGCCACCACACTGGCCCCCAACAGCAGCTCGAGCAGCAGGTCCCAGCCGATGATCCAGGCGATCACCTCGCCCAGGCTGGCGTACGAGAAGGTGTAGGCCGACCCGGAGACCGGCACGGTGGATGCGAACTCGGCGTAGCACAACGCAGCCAACCCGCAGACGACCGCGGCGATCAGGAAGCTGATCATGATCGCTGGACCGGAGACGGTCGCCGCCGCCCGGCCGGTCAGAGTGAAGATACCGGCTCCGATCACCACACCCACCCCGAAAACGGTCAGGTCAACGGCGGTGAGGTTCTTCTTGAGCTGGTATTCCGGCTCATCGGTGTCGGCAATGGATTGCTCGATGCTCTTCGTCCGCAGGATGCTCACCCGGTCCACCTCCGCTTCGAGGGCCTCACCGCGAGGCTGTTCCCTGGTCAGACTAGACCCGAGAAACGGACCTGAATAGCCGCAGATCGCGCTTCAGGGACGGCGTGTCGGGCCTAGCCTGGTCGGTCCGCACCCTGCGCCTGTCGAGCGCTTCCCACGGGTGCGCGTGGGCCGCTCTTCGACAAGCTCAGAGCGCGTTTTTGGCGGCCTCGGCTTGGAGCGCGTTTTTTGCGGCCTGGGCTCGGAGCGCGATGGGCGGGTTCAGCTCTGTTCGATGGCGGAGCTTGGCAGCGGCGACTCGTTGCGCACGATCGCTTCGACCGCGAAGCGGGCGATGTTCTGCGGGGTGAGACCCATCTCCTCGAGCAAAACCGAACGACTGCCGTGTTCGAGGAAGCGCTGCTCGATCCCGAACTCGCGGACCGGCGTCGTCACTCCCGCCAGCCGCATCTCCTGAGCCAACCGGGCGCCGCAGCCACCGACCACCCCGTTGTCCTCGATGCTGATGACCAGCTCGTGCCCGGCGGCGAGCTCGACCAGGGCCGGGTTCACCGGCAGCGCCCACACCGGGTCAACCACGGTGACGCCGATGCCCTGGTCGGCGAGCCGGTCACCGACGCCGAGCGCGGTCTCCACCATCTGGCCGTAGCCGACCACCAGCACCCGCGGGTTCTCGTTCTTGAGCAGCACATCCACTCCGTCGACCTGCTCGACCGCCGCGATGTCGTCAGGCACCGACTCCTTCGAGTAGCGGATCACACTAGGGCCGTCGTCGATGCTCGTCGCCCGCCGGAGCGCTTCCCGCAACCGGGTGGCGTCCCGCGGGGCCGCAAGATACAGACCGGGCACCACCTGCAGGATGGACATGTCCCACATCCCGTTATGGCTGGCGCCGTCGGAACCGGTGATGCCGGACCGGTCCAGCACGAAAGTGACGCCGCACCGGTGCAGGGCAACGTCCATCAGGACCTGGTCAAAGGCACGGTTCAGGAATGTCGCGTACACCGCGAACACCGGGTGCAGACCGCCCATGGCCAGACCGGCGGCCGAGGTGACGGCATGCTGCTCGGCGATCCCGACGTCGAAGGTGCGGTCGGGGAACTCCCGGGCGAAGCGGTTCAGCCCGGTGGGATAGAGCATAGCCGCCGTGATGGCCACCAGCCGGTCGTCCTCGCGGCCCAGCGTGACCAGCTCGTCGGCGAAGACCTCGGTCCAGGTCGGCGCGGAACTGGTCGACAGGGACCGTCCGGTCACCTCGTCGATCTTGCCGACGGCGTGGAACCGGTCCTCCTCGTTGTCCTCGGCGGCCTTGAAACCGTTGCCCTTGCGGGTCAGGCAGTGCACCAGCACCGGGCCGCCGAACTGCTTGGCCTGCTGGAAGGCACGCTCCAGCGCGGCCTCGTCATGGCCGTCGATCGGCCCGACGTACTTGAGCCCGAGATCGGAGAACAGGCCCTGCGGAGCAAGGACGTCCTTCAGTCCGGTCTTGATGCCGTGCAGCATCTCGTACGCGGCCTGCCCGACCAGCGGCGCCCGGCTGACGTTGCGCTTGATCACGTCGAGGATCTGCTCGTAGCGTGGGTTGGTCCGGAGCCCCGTCAGGTGGTTGGCCAGGCCGCCGACGGTGGGTGTGTAGGAGCGGCCGTTGTCGTTGACGACGATCACCAGCGGCAGGTCGTCCGCCGCGGCGATGTTGTTCAGCGCCTCCCAGGCCATCCCACCGGTCAGTGCGCCGTCGCCGATCACGGCTACGACGGTCCGTTTGCGCCCCTGCTGGCGGAACGCCTTGGCCAGGCCGTCGGCGTAGGACAGCGAGGTGGACGCGTGCTGGTTCTCGACCCAGTCGTGCCGGGACTCGGCGCGGCTGGGATAACCGGACAGACCGTTGCGCTGCTTGAGCGTCGGGAACCGGTCCTGACGCCCGGTCAGGATCTTGTGCACATAGCTCTGGTGCCCGGTGTCGAAGATGATCGGGTCCTGGGGTGAGTCGAACACCCGGTGCAGCGCGATGGTCAGCTCGACCACGCCCAGGTTCGGCCCCAGATGGCCGCCGGTCCGGCTGACCTGGTGGATCAGGAACGCCCGGATCTCCTCGCTGAGCTGCAGCAGCTGCTGCGTGCTCAGGGGGCGTAGATCACGCGGGGAGGCAATCGAGTCCAACAGGGCCATGCGTGCGAGTTTACGTGTTGCTACTGAGCAGTACTCACATGCCGCCCGCAAACCACCCAGTTTGCACAGGTCTTTCACACTTCCAGGCCTTTTCACCCGACCTGGCCAATCCATGTCGGTGGACCGCTCAGAGCCGGCGTACGAAGACCTTTCCTCTCAGGGCCTCCTCCACCAGTGCGACCGCCCGCCTGGTCCGGGCCAGCTGGGCGCTCTGTTCCAGCAAGGCATCGGCCGCGGACTCGACGACGTCCGCGCTGACATAGTCGTGCAGCGAGACCCGCACTCCGGCCAGGCCCTCCTGAGTCGAGTGATACTGCCCCTCGACGAACTGGGCGGCAAACCGGGCGAGCACCACCGGGTGCCGGCGCAGCACCGGATAGGCCCTGAAGTCCGGTGGGCAGCAGTCCAGCAGGAACGCGATGGCCGTGGCCTCCCAGTCGGGTGCCCCCGGCGGCCTGACCCGATCCGGCCAGCCCGGCGGGGTGTAGATCTGAGTGCTCATGCGCCCTCCTGGGATCGAACGTGTGTTCGATTGTAGTCTCGGGGCCGGCCCTCGTCCACTGCAAACGAATCAGGCAGGATGGCTGCTGTGACTGACGTGATCTGCCAGATCGTGGCCGGAGAGCTGGACGCCGCAGTGGTGACCAGGAACGACGACGTGATCGCCTTCCTCGACCACCGACCCGTCTTCAAGGGTCATGTGCTCGTCGCCCCGGTGACGCACATCGACACGCTGCTCGACCTGCCGACGGCGTTGATGCCGAGCCTGCTGACGATGGCCCAGCAGATCGCAGCAGCGATCGGTTCGGCGCTCGGAGCCCAGGGCACCTTCGTTGCGGTCAACAACGTGGTGAGTCAGTCCATCCCCCATCTGCACGTCCATGTTGTGCCCCGCACCAAGGGTGACGGGCTGCGCGGCTTCTTCTGGCCACGAACCAGGTACGCCGACGGCGAGATGGACGGCTACGCCAAGCGGATCGCGGCCGCCCTGTAGCCAGTGGGGGGTCGGCGCCGGCCGCGCCAGCAGCCGGAGATGGCCCAGCAGCCGGGCCTGGCCCAGCACCCGGACAGGCGAGGGCCTGGCAGCACACCCGCGCCGAACAACCGCTACCGGTCGACGTCGAGGCTGCCCTGCCGAGCCCTGAGAGACGGGCGACGCGCCCGGTCAGCCCCTGTTCCGCAGCGACCGCAGCACGTACTGCATGATCCCGCCGTTGCGGTAGTAGTCGGCCTCGCCCGGGGTGTCGATCCGAACCACGGCGTCGAACACCACAGGCTCTCCGACCCCCTGGGCGGTCACCTTGACCGTCTTCGGGGTGGTGCCGTCGTTGAGGGCCGTGACCCCGCTGATGTCGAAGGTCTCCTCCCCGGTGAGGCCGAGCGAGTCAGCGCTCGCGCCCTCCGGGAACTGCAGCGGCAGAACGCCCATCCCGATCAGGTTCGACCGGTGGATCCGCTCGTACGACTCTGCGATGACCGCACGCACCCCGAGCAGGGCGGTGCCCTTGGCGGCCCAGTCCCGCGAGCTGCCCGAGCCATACTCCTTGCCGGCCAGCACGACCAGCGGAGTGCCGCCGGCCAGGTAGTTGGCCGAGGCCTCGTAGACGGTGCTCACCGGACCGTCGCCCTGGGTGAAGTCGCGGGTGAAGCCACCCTCGGTCCCCGGCGCCAGCTGGTTGCGCAGCCGGATGTTGGCGAAGGTGCCGCGGATCATCACCTCATGGTTGCCGCGCCGCGAGCCGTAGGAGTTGAAGTCTCCCCGGGCGATGCCGTGCTCGGTCAGGTAGGCACCTGCCGGGCTGTCGGCCTTGATCGCCCCCGCCGGGCTGATGTGGTCGGTGGTGATCGAGTCACCCAGCTTGAGCAGCACCCGCGCCCCGGCGATGTCGGTGACCGGCTCCGGCTCGGCGGGCATCCCGTCGAAGTACGGCGGCTTGCGGACATAGGTGGACTCGTCGTCCCATTCGAAGACCTGGCCCTCGGGCGTCGGCAACGACTGCCACTGCTGGTCACCGGCGAAGACGTCGGCGTAGTCCTTGGCGAACATCTCCGCACCGATCGAGGAGGCGACCACCTCGTCGATCTCCGCCTCGGTGGGCCAGATGTCAGCCATGAAGACGTCGTTGCCGTCACTGTCGACGCCGAGCGGCTCGTGGTAGAGGTCGATGTCCATCGTCCCGGCGAGCGCGTAGACCACCACCAGCGGCGGGCTGGCCAGGTAGTTCATCTTCACATCCGGGTTGATCCGGCCCTCGAAGTTGCGGTTGCCCGACAGCACGGACACTGCGGCAAGATCATTCTGGTTCACCGCCGCGCTGACCTCGGGGATCAACGGTCCGGAGTTGCCGATGCAGGTGGTGCAGCCGTAGCCCACCAGGTTGAAGCCCAGCTTGTCCAGATAGGGCGTGAGACCGGCGCGCTCGTAGTAGTCCATCACCACCTTCGACCCGGGAGCCAGCGTGGTCTTGACCCACGGCTTGCGGGTCAGGCCCTTCTCGACGGCCTTCTTCGCCACCAGTGCCGCGCCCAGCATCACACTGGGGTTGGACGTGTTGGTGCAGGACGTGATCGCCGCAATGGTGACCACACCATGATCAATCCGGTGTTCGGCCCCGTCGAGCGTCACGGACGCCGGGTTGCTCGGCCGGCCGAGGTCCTTCGGCGAGTGTTCGCCGAACTCCTTCGGCGCAGCGGCACCGTTGCCGTGCGCGTGCGAGGGCGGGTCGGACGCCGGGAAGCTCTCGACCACCGACTCGTCGTAGCCCTCCTCCGGCTCCTTGACGTAGTCGGCCAGCGCCGCCCGGAAGCCGACCTTGGAGTGAGCCAGCGACACCCGGTCCTGCGGGCGCTTCGGACCGGCGATGCTCGGCACCACCGTGGACAGGTCGAGCTCGAGGTATTCGGAGTAGATCGGCTCACGGTCGTCGTCGTGCCATAGTCCCTGCTCCTTGGCGTACTTCTCCACCAGGGCGATCTGCTGCTCGCTGCGGCCCGTCAGCCGCAGATAGTCGGTGGTCTTGCTGTCGATCGGGAAGACGGCGATGGTGGAGCCGTACTCGGGGCTCATGTTGCCGATGGTCGCCCGGTTGGCCAGCGGCACCTCAGAGACGCCAGGTCCGTAGAACTCGACGAACTTGCCGACCACGCCGTGCTTGCGCAGGATCTCGGTGATCGTCAGCACCAGGTCGGTCGCGGTGGCGCCCTCCGGCAGCCGCCCGGACAGCTTGAACCCGACCACCCGCGGAATGAGCATCGACACCGGCTGGCCCAGCATGGCCGCCTCGGCCTCGATCCCGCCGACTCCCCAGCCCACCACGCCCAGACCGTTGACCATGGTGGTGTGTGAGTCGGTGCCGACGCAGGTGTCCGGGTACGCCTGGGTGGCGCCGTCCACGTCGCGGGAGAAGACGACCCGAGCCAGGTGCTCGATGTTGACCTGGTGCACGATCCCGGTGCCGGGCGGCACGACCTTGAAGTCGTCGAAGGCCGTCTGCCCCCACCGCAGGAACTGATAGCGCTCCTTGTTGCGGCCGTACTCGATCTCCACGTTGCGGGCGAACGAGTCTGCGGTGCCGAAGACGTCCGCGATCACCGAGTGGTCGATGACCAGCTCTGCCGGGGCCAGCGGGTTGATCTTGGTCGCGTCGCCGCCGAGGTCGGCCATCGCCTCACGCATCGTGGCCAGGTCGACGACTGCCGGTACGCCGGTGAAGTCCTGCATGATCACCCGCGCCGGGGTGAACTGGATCTCCGTGTCGGGCTCCGCTGCAGCGTTCCATCCCGCCAACGCCCTGATGTCGTCCGCGGTGATGTTGGCGCCATCCTCCGTGCGGAGCAGGTTCTCCAGCAGGATCTTGAGGCTGTACGGGAGCTTGTCGGCCCCCTCGACGGCATCGAGTCGGAAGATCTCATATGACTCGTCGTTGACCTGCAGGCTGGCTTTCGCGCCAAAACTGTTGACACTCATCGGTTCACTCCCGGGCTCGTCGGTCGTTTCAAAACTCTCTCGACATCAAGATATCACCGACGCGTCAGGATGGCGACGCACTCGACGTGCTGTGTCATCGGGAACAGGTCGAACGCGCGGATGGATTCCGGGTCGTAGCCGAGGTCGTGTGCAGTGCCGAGATCGCGTCCCAGTGCCGCGGGGTCGCAGGCGACGTAGGCGACCGACCGTGGCCTCCGTGCTGCGATCGCCTGCATCACGGCCCGTCCGGCCCCGCTCCGCGGGGGGTCGAGGACGACAAGGTCGCTCCGGCCGGGCAGCTGCGCCAGGCGCTGGTCCACCCGGCCGGCCACCAGCTTCACCCGGTCAGCGACATCGGCCAGGTTGTGCCGCGCGTCAGCCACCGCCGAGCGGCCGGACTCGACCGCCCACACCCTGCAGCCGGCGTCGGCGAGCGCACCCGCGAACAGACCGACCCCGCTGTAGAGGTCGAAGGCCTGTTCTCCCGGCCGCGGCCGCAGCCCTTCCAGCACGGTGCGCACCAGCAGGTCGGCGGCGGCCGGGTGCACCTGCCAAAAGCCGTCGGCCCGCACCCGCCAGTCCCGGTCGACGGCCCGTTCGGTCACCGACACCGTCGGCCGCCGCTGTCCCCCGACCGGCGCCGGCCCGCCCTGGGTCTCCTCGCCCAGCGTCCGTCCGTTCACCAGGACCACCGGACCGCTCGTCGCCCGCACCACCTGGACCTCGGCACCGGGCGGCCAGTGCCGGTCGGTCAGGCCCGAACTCTCTGCGGCGATCGCACAACCCTGGTCGGGCAGCGGGATGACCTCGTGCGAACGGTGCCGGTGCATCCCCAACCGTCCAGCCGCGTCCACGTGGTAGCGCATCCGGGTCCGCCAGCCCAACCCGGAAGGCTCTGCTCCCTGGCCGCCGGTGGTCGGCACCGGCTCGACCGTACCGGTCCAGTCGATCCTGGCCAGATGGTGCAGCTGCTCGGCGACTACTGCGGCCTTGAGCCGGCGCTGCGCAGCGAGCGCGACGTGCTGGAAGTCGCAGCCGCCACACCCGCCCGGGCCCGAGATCGGGCAGGGCGGTGTGACTCGATCCTCGCTGGCCTCGATGACCTCGATGACATCGCCGCGCCAGAACCGGCCCGTGCCCTGGTCGGTGATCAGGACCCGCACCAGCTCGCCCGGCAAGCCGTGCCGGACGAAGATCACCCGCCCGTCGTGCCGGGCCACACAGTGACCGCCGTGGGCGACCGGCCCGATCCGGAGTGGGCCGACCTCCAGCGGCGGGTCGCTACTCATTGCCGAATCGGCCCAGCCCACGGTCGACACCCTCGCGCTCCAACCGGCGCTGCGTCCCGCCCGAGGACTGCAGGACGTAGGGCACCGAGGTCACCATCACCCCTGGTGTGAACAGCAGTCTCGCCTTCAGCCGCAGCGCACTCTGGTTGTGCAGGACCTGCTCCCACCAGTGCCCGACCACGTACTCGGGGATGTAGACGGTGACCACGTCGCGCGGGCTGTCAGTGCGAATGTTCCTCACGTAGTCGAGGATCGGGTTGGTCACCTCCCGGTAGGGCGAGGCCACCACCTTGAGCGGGACGTCGAGGTCGGCCGCATCCCAGTGCTCGACCAGCCGCTCGGTCTCCTCGGGGTCGACCTCCACCGTCAGCGCCTCCAGGGTGGACGGACGGGCGGCCTTGGCGAACGCCAGCGCCTGCAGGGTCGGCTTGTGCAGCTTGCTGACCAGGACGACGGCACGCACTCGGCTCGGCAGCGTCTTGGACTGGCCGGGCACCCAGGCGGTCTCCCGTGCAACGTTGTCGTAGTGGCGTCGGATCGACTTCATCACGATGAAGACCACCACCATGGCGATGATCGCGATGTAGGCACCCTGGACGAACTTGGACAGCAGCACGATGATCAACACCGTCCCGGTCATCGTCAGGCCGACGGCGTTGATCACCCGCGATCTCATCATCCGGGCCCGCACGGCCGGGTCCGACTCGGTCTTCAGGTGCCGGGTCCAGTGCCGCAGCATGCCGAGCTGGCTGACGGTGAACGAGACGAACACGCCGACCACATACAGCTGGATCAGTGCCGTGACGTCGGCGTTGAAGGCGAGAATCAGGACCACCGCGAAGAACGACAAGACGATGATGCCGTTGCTGAACGCCAGCCGGTCACCCCGGGTGTGCAGCTGGCGGGGCAGGTAGCCGTCACGGGCCAGGATGGATCCGAGCACCGGGAAGCCGTTGAAGGCGGTGTTAGCCGCCAGGAACAGGATGATCATCGTTGAGGCGATGACGAAGTAGAAGCCGGGCGGGAAGTTCGAGAAGACCGCACGGGACAGCTGCCCGATGGCCGTCTGCTCCACGACGTCCACCGGCTTCCCATTGAGGGTGTAGGTGGAGAACGGCTCGTCGATCAGCCTCAGATCGGTCAGGTTCGCCAGCAGCACCACCCCGACCAGCATGGTGACGGCAACCGAGCCGAGCAGGAGCAGAGTGGTTGCAGCGTTCTTGCTCTTGGGCTTCCGGAAGGCGGGCACTCCGTTCGAGATCGCCTCGACACCGGTCAAGGCGGCGCAGCCGGAAGAGAACGCTCGAGCCAGCAACGCGATCATGACGAACCCGCTGAAGGAGGTATACCGCGGGTCCCCCTGGATCCCGTATTTCGCACTGTCGGCCTCGACAGCGTGACCGAGAACGAAGATCCGGAACAGACCGTAGAGCACCATCGACAAGATCCCGACCATGAAGCAGTACGTGGGAATGGCGAACAGGGTGCCGGACTCGCGCACTCCCCGCAGGTTCAGTGCCATCAGCAGCAGCGTCACGCCGGCCGCGATCAGACCCTCGTGGCCCTCGATGAAGGGGGCCACCGTCTTGGCGTTCTGCACCCCCGACGAGATCGACACCGCAACGGTCAGCACGTAGTCGACCATCAGCGCGCTGGCCACGGTGAGGCCGGCGTTCGCTCCCAGGTTGACCGTCGCCACCTCATAGTCGCCGCCGCCCGAGGGGTAGGCGTGCACGTTCTGCCGGTAGGAGGCGACGACCACCAGCATCACCGCCGCCACCAGCAGCGCGATCTTCCAGGAGAAGGCGTAGCCGGCCAGACCGGCCAGGGACAGGGTCAGCAGGATCTCGTCGGGAGCGTAGGCCACGGACGAGAGCGCGTCGGAGGCGAACACGGGCAACGCGATGCGTTTCGGCAGTAGCGTCTCGCCCAGCTGGGTGCTCCGCAACTTGCGTCCGATCAGGACGCGCTTGCCGACGTCGGAGAGGTTCACGTCCGGACACTCTATGCCCGTTCGGCACGGATCCGGGAACCCCTGGTCACAATCCGGCTCGATAGCCGAGGTCTCCCTTGCATACGCACCCGCGGTGCGGTGGGATTGACTACACACCTGCGGTGCGGGGGGATTGATCGGTGTAGCGTGCTGCGCCAGAGGTCGGTCACATCCACCACGTCAGTTCGAGGAGCCCCAGTTGCATATCGTGATCATGGGTTGCGGTCGCGTCGGGTCGATGCTGGCGCGTTCGCTGGAGAAGCGCGGGCACAGCGTCGCCATCATCGACATGAACACCGAGGCGTTCCGCCGGCTCGGCCCGGACTTCGCTGGAAAGACGGTGAAGGGGGTCGGGTTCGACCGGGAGGTGCTGCTCGAGTCCGGGATCAACGATGCCGAGGCCTTCGCCGCCGTGTCGAGCGGTGACAACTCCAACATCCTGGCTGCCCGCGTGGTCAGGGAGACCTTCAACGTCGACAATGTGGTGGCCCGGATCTATGACCCCGGACGAGCCGAGGTCTACGAGCGGCTCGGCATCCCGACTGTGGCCACCGTCCGCTGGACCTCCGACCAGGTGCTGCGGCGGCTGCTGCCGGCCGGCTCGGAACCCCAGTGGCGTGACCCGTCCGGCTCGGTGCGACTGGTCGAGGTGCATGTGAACCGGTCCTGGGTCGGTCAGTCGATCGACCAGATGGAGGCCGCCACCGGCGCCAGGATCCCGTTCCTGGGCCGCCTCGGCTCCGGTCAGGTGCCGCGGCACTCCACCATCTTCCAGGACGGTGACCTGGTCTATGCCGCGGTCGAGGACCGGCGACTGGCCGAGGTCGAAGCCATCCTGGGCGATCCTCCGAAGGGACACTGAGATGCGCGTCGCTATTGCCGGTGCCGGCAACGTCGGTCGGTCCATCGCGGCCGAGCTGGTCGAGAACGGTCATGAGGTGCTGCTGATCGACCGGGAGCCGGCCGCCATCAAGCCCAACAGCCTGCCGCAGGCGGAATGGCTGCTCGCCGACGCCTGCGAGCTGTCCTCGCTGGAGGAGGCCGGCGTCGACAGCTGCGATGTGGCCATCGCGGCCACCGGGGACGACAAGGCCAACCTGGTGATGTCGCTGCTCGCCAAGACCGAGTTCGGGGTGCCGCGCACGGTGGCTCGGGTCAACCATCCCAAGAACGAGTGGTTGTTCAACGAGGTCTGGGGGGTCGACGTCGCCGTCTCCACGCCCCGGTTGATGAGTGCTCTGGTGGAGGAGGCCGTCAGCGTCGGCGACCTGGTCAGGCTGCTGACCTTCCACGAGGGTGAGGCGAACCTGGTCGAGATGACCCTGCCGCCGGACAGCCCAGCCGTCGGCAAGCAGATCGGGACGATGCACTGGCCCGGCGACGTGGTCCTGGTCGCCATCATCCGCGACGGCCACGCCCGGCCGCCGGACCGGGACGGTTCGCTGGAGGCGAGGGACGAGCTCCTGTTCGTCACTGCGCAGGACTACGAGCGCGAGCTGGGCGAGATGCTCTCGCCGAAGGGTGTCAGCCCGCAGATCGTCACCCCGAGCCGCTGACCCCTGCTACCCGTTGCCCTCGGTGCGTACGAGGACAGAGTCCTCGATCGGTGTCCGTCCGCGGGACAGCAGCAGGCCGATCACGAACAGGGCGCCGAGAAGCAACGGCCAGCCGAGTGCGACCTTGGCCACCCCCAGCGCCACCACCTGGCCGCTGAGATAGAGCGGCAGCTGGACCACGAAGCGCAGCACATACGGCACGGCGAGCACGGCGGTCAGCTTCGCCGTCATCCGGACCAGGCCGCGGTCCCTCGCCCAGCCGGTCGGGTCGCCGGTGGCGGCGCCGATGATGAAGCCGACCAGCGGCTTGCGGATCAGGATCGTGAGGATGGACAGCAGCGCCAGGGCGCCGTTGTAGAGGATGCCCGGCAGGAAGGCGTCCTCCGCGCGGCCGGTGCGGGCCGCGATCAGCGCGGCCAGTGCGGTCGGGAAGATCGTCTGGGCGACGAACTTGAGCGACTGCCGCTGCAGCAGCCGGAGCAGACCGAGCACGAGGGCGACGATGACGGCGGCAGCCAGCGCCGGATAGAGCTGTCTGCCGACCACCCACGCGCACGTGAAGGCGATGAACGGCAGGGCACCCTCAGCCATCCCCCGTAGACCGCCGAGCGAACTCGACAGCTCGTGACGGACCAGCTCTTCGACGTAGCGGAAACGCGGCCGCTCCGACGGCTCGCGGTCCGGCTCCTCCGTCGGCGACGGTGAGCCGGTCACCGAGGCGTCGGGGTCTGCAGCAGCTCGTACCGCGGGTTGTAGATGATCTTGCTGCCCTCGTGACAGCTGACCCGTCCGGACAGGATCTTGATCGACCGGCCAGGGTCGACGCCGGGGATGCTGCGGCGGCCGAGCCAGACGAGCGTGACTGCGCCGGAGCCGTCGCGCAGCTCGACCTCGAGCGAGGGGTGACCTCCGCGAGGGGCGATGGTGACGGTCGAGATCGTGCCGGTCAGGTCAACCACCTGACGGTCGGTGCAGTCGCTGATCGGCACCGCTCCGGCCTCCGAGACGTGGCGCTGCAACTCCTCGGACTCGAGTTCGGCGTTCGACGATGCGAGCCGGCGTAGCGCTCGCTGAAAGAGGTTCCCCCGGCCCTTGACATCGTCCTTGTAGGTCCGATGCTGCTCGGTCATCTCCATCACTTCCCAAAAGTTCCGACTGATGCCGGTGTGGCGTCATGCTCACTGCCGTATCCACTCTGCCACGAAATCCTTGTCACAGGTCAGCGTCTCCCTGAGCGGGCGCTAAATTCTGAGGCAACGACAGCGGCAGCAGGTCGCCGGGCGCCTTGGCCTCCAGACCACGCCGGACGATGATGCTGCGAAACGAGTCGAACAGCACGTCGACCGGCGCGTCGACGCCGTCCTCGAGTGCGGCCCGGCCGTAGACGATGCCGCGCAGCAACCAGCGTGGCCCCTCGACCACCCACATCCGCGACGGTTGGTAGCCCTGGTCGCCGTCGGGGGTGGAGACCGGCAGCAGCCGGCGCAACTCCACGCCGAACGGGCCCTCCACCATGGCAGCCGAACCCCCGTGCTCGGCGGCGTGCTCCACCATCTCCTCGCGCAGCTCCGGCCATAGGCCGCCACTGCGCGGTGCGGCGAAGGCAGCCACCTCGAGCGCCGAGTCGTCCTTGATCATCATCGCGGAGATGATCTGGTTCGTCTCCTCCGACATCTGCAGCCGCAGCTCCATCCCGTCGAAGCCGGTCAGGATCATGCTTCCCAGGTCGATCCGGGGCCCGCCTTCGCTGTCCTCGTCGGGCACCTCCTCGTCGTCACCGTCGGAGTCCCGGCCCGTCACCTCGGTGATGTCGAAGGGGCCGCCCGAGCGCCATTCCTGCGCGTCCAGCGCCGCCACATCCAGCTCTGCCGCGGACGTCTCCGCCTCGCCGTCGGTGGGGCCCTCTCCGGTGTGGTCCGCGTCCTCGGGCTGGTCCTGGCCGGGGGTCTCGACCTCGTCGGCGATGGTGTCGCGGCCGGCGTCCTCGTCCGCGTCGACGCTCTTCTTGCGCCTGAAGATCATGCCTCGTGCTCCTGACTGACTGCTGGCTGGTTGTTGACCACGATCCCGCCGGTGGACCCGTACCCGCCAGCGCCCCGAATGGAACGCGGCAATTGTGCCACTGGTTCGAACTCAGCCCTATTCACCGGCTGGATCACAAGCTGGGCGATCCGATCTCCGCGTGTGATGGTCACCGGCTGCTCGAGGTCGGTGTTCAGTAGGCACACCTTGATCTCTCCGCGGTAGCCGGCATCGACGGTTCCGGGGGCGTTGACGATGCTGATCCCGTTGCGGGCGGCCAGCCCGGACCGCGGGTGCACGAACGCCGCATACCCCTCCGGCAGCGCGATGGCCACCCCGGTACCCACCAGCCGCCGCGCCCCCGGAGTCAGCTCGAAGGTCTCAGTCGAACACAGGTCAGCGCCCGCGTCACCGGGATGGGCATAGCTCGGCAGCGGCAGCTCCGGGTCGAGCTGCTGAATCAGGATCTGAACCGACATCACCGGGTCAGCCTATCGACGGGCCCGCGGCCGGGTCAGCGCGTGGGCCGCTCAGCAAGGTGGCTCTGCACCGCCGCAGCCAGCTCGACCGGCCGCCGGCTCGCCACCAACCAGTACGGGACGGGGTCGTCGGGATCGTCCAACGTCAGCTCTACTCCGGTGCCGACATAGGGCCGCAGCACCAGGAACGCCCGGGCGTCCGCCCCGGGCCCGCGCCGTAGCCGCATCTCTGCTTCTGTCAGGCTGGACGCGTTCTTGAGGTAGCCGAACTCGATCATGGCCCGGCCCACCCGGACAGCTCCGTCGCCGACTTCGATGACCGTGCTTGCCGCCCAGAAGACAGCCCCGATCGCCAGCAGCGTCAACGCGCCGACGCCGATCGCCCAGCCAGGGCCCAGGTAGAAGAAGAACGCGGCCATCATCGACAGCGTGAACAGCCCGAGGATCACCCAGTAGGCCAACGGTACAGAGAGACGTTCGCGAAAGTGCATAGGCTCAAGGTCCAGCGGGTACCGCGTCAGCGGCCGCCATCGGCGACCGCTGGCGCGTCAAATGCCGCAACCGATCTAGCCGGCGCAGTCGTAGCAGTAGGCGTCGCCGTTCGCCCTTTCCTCGGCGATCTGGCTGCGGTGCCGGACCAGGAAACAGCCGGCACAGGTGAACTCGTCCGACTGACGCGGGAGCACCCGCACCGTCAGCTCCTCGTGCGAAAGGTCTGCACCGGGCAGCTCGAAGGCCTCGGCCGCCTCGGCCTCGTCCTCGTCGACCTTTCCGGAGTTCTTATCGTTGCGTCGGGTCTTCAGTTCCTCGATGCTGTCTTCGTTCAGCTCTTCATCGGTCTTGCGTGGGGCGTCGTAATCGGTCGCCATCTTTCCCTTTCCGGGTCTAAGGCCCAGGTACTGCACGGTACTTCGTGCGCATGCATATCACACCGTGACAAGTTGCGTCGGCTATAACGTCTCTGCCCGGACAAAATTCCCGCCCAGTACGGTGCTCTCCATGAACGACAGCACCGTCTCGTACCAGACGATCGAATGCTGCGGAGTGAGAATCCAGTGGTTCTCGTCCGGGAAGTACAGGAACTTGTGCGGCAGCTCCCGCGGGTCGCCGTCGTGGCCGGACACCAGGGCCCACCAGAGGGCCAGCCCTTCCGAGATGGGCACCCGGTAGTCCTTGTCGCCGTGGATCACCAGCATCGGGGTGGAGATCCGGTCGGCGAAGCGGTGCGGGGAGTTTGCCTGCTGCATCGTCGGCGTCATCTCCCGCGCCCAGTACCAGGACGCGTCGGTCGTCGGACCGAAGGACTCCAGGTTCCACAGGCTGGCGTGGGTGACGATGGCGTCGAACCGGTCGGTGTGACCGGCCACCCAGTTGGCCATGTATCCGCCGAAGGACCCACCCATCGCCGCAGTCCGGGTCTCGTCGATGTCGGCCCGCTTCTCCGCCTCATCGGTGATGGCCATCAGATCCGTGTACGGTGCCGCGCCCCACGCTCCCCAGCCGCGTTGGACGAAGTCTCGGCCGTAACCGGTGGAGAGCGCCGGATCGGGCAGCAGGACGGCGTAGCCCCGGGAGACCAGCAGCCACGGGCACCACCGCCACGACCAGGCGTTCCAGGAGCCCAGCGGCCCACCGTGGATCCACAGCGCCAGCGGCGCGGGTGCTTCGGCCGAGGCGCGCTCCGGCAGCAGCAGGTAGCCGCGTACGCGGGCACCGTCGGCCGCCACCGTCTCCACGTCCTCGAGCCGACCCGGCAGTTCCGGGTAGTCGGTTGGGGCCCTCAGCTCGGTGAGTTCACCACCGGCCGTGCCGATCGCCACCACCGTTCCCGGGTCGAGGTAGGAGGACCGCACGGCGTACAGGGTGGCACCGTCGGCCGACATCACCACCGATCCGAACGTGCCCTCCTCCGTCAGCCGACGGCGGCCACCGGTGGCGACGTCGACGGCATAGATCGGACCGTGACCGTCCTCGTCGACGGTGACATAGAGCGTCCGACCGTCCGGTGAGAACGTGACCGGGGTGGCCCAGCGATCCCAGTTCTCGGCCAGCAGCCGTCCCTCGCCGGACGCACGCTCGATCAGCCACAGCTGCTGGTCCGGGGCCCGGTCCGGCGTCGAGGGAGTCTCGCGCGAACAGGCCACCAGGCCGCCGTCGGCACTGACGACAGCACCGACGAACTCGTAGTTGTCGTCCTCGGCCAGCACCGTCCGCTCGCCGGTGGCCACGTCGACAGCGATCACCGAGCTGACGACCTCCCCTCGCGACCTGGCCGTCTGCCAGTCCAGCACCAGCACGTCACCGGCGGCGCTGAGCGACCCTGCCGAGCCGATCCCGCGGCCGGCGTCCGGGATCAGGTTGCGGAGCTGGTCCGCGGTCGGGGCGAAGTCCCCGTCTCCGTCGACACGGCTCGCGGTCAGGTCGACGGCGAACAGCCGCTGTTCCTCGGGTCCGAGGTCGTGGTCCCAGAACCGGACCGGATAGCCCTCGTGCAGGATCGCCGAGACCTTCTTCTTCTTCCGCAGTGCCCGCTTCTTGGCGTCGGCCTTCTCGTCCTCGACCCCGGCGTGCACGGCCGCCGCGAACAGGGCGAGCTCGGCGTCCCGGGCGGTGACGATCCCCTGCCAGCCGCCGTCTCGGCGAGCCACCACATAGGCCTCGCCCCCGCCGGCCGGCAGACACCAGATGACGCCGGCGTCGCCGCCGTCCTCCTCACCGGTGGCCGGCACCGGACGCTTGGAGGTGAAGAGCAGGCTGCCGTCGGACAGGAAGGCTGCCGCGGCCTCACCCTCCACCGACCGGGTGTAGCGGCGAGCCGGCTGGCGACCCTGGGCGTCGACCTTCCACCAGGCCGAGGTGTAGCCGGTCTGCTTGTGATCGAGCTGCGCCACCGAGACGAGCAGCGTCCCGTCGTTGGCCAGCGCCAGGCTGCCGAGCCTGGGTGCGGCGACATAGGCACGAAGGTCCTCCCAGGGAGAGCCGAGCGGCTTCTCCGGCTCGGAGTCCGCGGACAGGTCGGCGCGGTCCCCGGCACCGGTCACCGGGCGGTGGTCCAGGTCCGTTCTGGCATGATCGCCTTCGGCGAGTTTCTCGGCATCGTTGGGCACGCTCAGCTCCTTCGGCGAAAGTCAGCGGGGTGTGGGGCAGCGGGTGCGGCGCCGATGACTATGCCATGGGCTTTTCCCCCGCTTCCGACCGGGTGGTGCGGGGAGTCGAACGTCATACAGCCAGAGCCAGGGAGTGCGTCCGTGTCGGAATTGTCGGTGGTCATCGCCCCGGATTCGTTCAAGGGTTCCTTGTCCGCAGCAGAGGTCGCGGCGGCGCTGGCCGAGGGATGGCTCGAGGTGCGACCGAGCGACCGTGTGCGGCTGCTGCCGCAGGCCGACGGCGGTGAGGGCACCCTGGACGCGATTGAGGCCGCCAGACCCGACAGCCGCAGACACTGGCTTGACGGCGCTACCGGCCCGGACGGCCGCGCGGTCCGAGGCTGCTGGCTGGAGCTCGACGACTCCACTGCGGTGGTCGAGCTGGCCCAGGTCTCCGGGCTGCCGCTGATGGCCGAACCCGACGCACTGGCCGCCACCACCACCGGTGTCGGGGAGCTGGTCGCTGCGGCCCTTGACCACGGCTGCCGGACCGTCCTGGTGGGCCTGGGCGGCTCAGCCTCCACCGACGGCGGAGCGGGCGCGTTGGCAGCGCTGGGGCTCCGGTTGCTGGACCCGGACGAACGCCCGATCGGCGCCGGCGGTGCCGCTCTGATGTCGCTCGCGTCCGTCCGCGGCGAAGCACGCCGTCCTGCGGAGCTGACGCTGCTCACCGACGTAACCGCGCCCCTGCTCGGGCCGGCCGGGGCGGCAGCCGTGTTCGGACCGCAGAAGGGCGCGACCCCGGACCAGATCGTCCGCCTCGAGGCCGGGCTGGCCCGCCTCGCCGGCCTGCTCGGAGGCCGCACCGATCTACCCGGCATGGGGGCGGCGGGTGGCATCGGCTACGGCCTGGTCCAGGCGCTGGGCGGTCGGATCGAGGCCGGAGCCCCCTACATCTCCCGGTTGAGCGGTCTGGACGAGGCGGTCGCCGACGCCGATGTGGTGCTCAGCGGGGAGGGTCGGTTCGACCCGACGTCGCTGACCGGCAAGGTCGTCGGCCACACCCTGGGCCTCGCCGCCGCTGCGGGAGCCCGCCGGGGGGTGGTGGCGGGCCAGGTCGCCACCCAGCTGGACGACGTCTGGACCCAGGCCCTGGTCGACCTGGCCGGCTCGACGGAGGCGGCGATGGCCGAGCCTCGTCGCTGGTTGGTCGAGGCCGGTCGCCGTGCCGCGGCCGCACTGGGCGGCTGACCGTCAGGCCTGGCAGCAGGCCGGTCGCTGAGGGTCGCGAAGGTTGGGGCAGCAGTCGGCCGGGCAACGGAAGCGGCCCGCGACCGACCCCTCGATCACCGGCACTGCCGGTTCCTCCTCGCGGGCCACCGCGGCCCGTTCCTGCATCAGGTCGACCAGGGCCCGGACGAAATCGGGATGCACACCGGCCGTCGCGGCCCGGGCAAACCCGAGGCCGAGGTCACGCGCCGTCTGGGCAGCCTCGGTGTCGAGGTCGTAGATGACCTCCATATGGTCGGAGACGAACCCGATCGGGACCACCACCACAGCCTGCACGCCCCGGTCCTTCAGGGCTCGAAGGTGGTCGTTGACGTCCGGCCCGGTCCACGGCTGGCTCGGCGGACCGGACCGGGAGCAGTAGACCAGGTCGTGCTCGAGCTCGATCCCGCGCTCGGCCGACACCCGCCGGGCGACGTCGGCAGCGACGGCCCGGTGCCAATCGACATACCCGCCCTCACTGCTGCGCGGCTGGGGTCCGGACGACTCTGCCATCGCTGTGGGGATGGCGTGGGTGACGAACACGAGCCGGGTCAACCCGGCCTGCTCGGACAACGTGTCCAGGGCGGCCAGGGTGGTCTCGACGAACGCCGAGACGAAGCCGGGATGGTTGGCGTAGTTGCGGATCTTGTCGATCTGCAGCTCAGTGCCCTCGGCGGCGTCGAACAGGTTCTCCCGGTACTGCCGGCAGGACGAGTAGGACGGGTACGCGCTGGTGGTGACGGTCAGCACCCGGCGGTGGCCGTCGGCCTCGATCCGGGCCAGGGTGTCGGCCAGGTAGGGACTCCAGTTCCGGTTGCCCCAATACAGCGGAACGGCGATCCCGCGACGCCGGAACTCTAGACCCAGTTCCGCCAGCAGCGCGCGGCATTGGTCGTTGATGGGGCTTCTGCCGCCGAACAGGAAGTAGTGCTCCCCCACTTCGGCCAGCCGCTCGGTCGGGATGCCACGGCCCCGAGTCACGTTCTCGAGGAAGGGCAGCACATCGTCGGGCCGTTCCGGGCCGCCGAACGACAGCAGCAGGACTGCCTCATAGGGAGCCAGCACTGAGCCGGAGGCCGGGTCGGTTGCCGACGAGCTCGCAGCTGGAAGGTGGTTCACGAGATGATCCTCGCAAAGCGGGACATGCGCCCGGCGCCCGGGCTGGGTCGTGATCGCCGGTCGCCGACGTCGTCCATGACCGGTCCGCCGAGCTCCGGTCAGCCGCGCAGGCTGCCGGCGTGCGGCATCTCCCACCGGAACCGGATAGCGAGCAGGCGGAGCGCAATGCAGACCCCGGCGGCGGCGATCGCCACCCACGGCCGATACAGCCCGAGCTCCCATGGCACGACGACGACGAGGGCGCCGGCGAGTGCCGGCAGGGCGTACACCTCCTGCCGCAGCACAATCGGTGTCCGGCCGGCCAGCAGGTCACGCAGGATCCCGCCGCCGATGCCGGTGAGCACGCCCATCAGCGCACTCGGCACCGGGCCGAGGCCGTACTGCATGGCCTTCGCTGACCCGGTGACGCAGAAGAGGCCGAGCCCCAATGCATCGGAGACGTTGATGTAAGGCTCGATCCGGGCGATCCGAGGGTGGAACCGGAAGACGACCAGCCCTGCCAACATCGGCACCAGCAGATAGCGCCAGTCCTGCAGCGTCGCGGGTGGGACCGCGCCGATCAGCAGGTCACGCAGCATCCCGCCGCCGAGACCGGTGACCAGAGCCAGCACCAGCACCCCCACCACGTCCAGTTTCTTGCGTACGGCGACCAGCGCACCGGAGAGCGCGAACACGGAGATGCCCGCCAGATCGAGGGAGACCTGCAGCGGGCTGACCAGGAGAGCAGGCAGCGGGAGGGACACACCCCGACGCTAGTACGGTCGGCCCGCAGGGTGCCCAGAGCCTTCCGCGACGGCCCTCGCGGCGGAGTAGGTTACGGGTAGCCACACCCGAAGGAGCTGCCACATCGATGCGCACGGCACGACCCGTCCGGCTGACCGCGGACGGCCGGTCGCTGATTGTGGTGACCGATAGTGGCGAGGAGTTGGCTATCCTTGCCGACGACCGGCTGCGCGCTGCATTGCGTGGCGACCGACCACGACTTGCACAACTGGAGATCGAATTGGAAAGCGCACTAAGACCCCGCGACATTCAGGCGCGGATCCGGGCTGGCGAGTCGTTGGAGGACGTCGCCCGGGCTGCCGGGATACCGGTGGAGCGGGTCGAGCCGTTCGCCGCACCGGTGCTGGCGGAGCGCGAGCACGTGGCCGGCTTGGCGATGGCTTCGTCAGTGCGTCGCCGCGGTGAGACCTCGGGACACCGCAACCTGCGGATCACGCTGACCGATCGGCTGGTCAGCCGCGGGGTGGACATCGACACGCTGGACTGGGACTCCGCCCGGATGGAGGACGGCCGCTGGTCGGTCACCGCCACCTATGGCTCCGACGAGTCACAGCGGCAGGCCACCTTCCTGTTCGACGTCCGCGGCCGTTTCTCTGTTGCCGGAAACGACGAGGCGCGCTGGGTGCTGGGCGAGCAGTCGTCGGTGAAGAGATCACAGCCTGGCAGCGAACCCGCAGCCATGGCCGAGGGCCAGGAGCCGGCAGACACCGAGCCGACGCTCGACCTCAGTGACGAGCTGGCCCTGGTGCGGGCGACGGCTGAGCGGCAGCGGGGCCATCTTCCGGGCAAGACCGCCCCCGAGGAGGAGACGTCGTTCCAGGAGCTGCATGCCGACTGGGACGCGAAGGCCGCCGCCGAGGAGGCCGCTGTCTACGCCGAGCTGCACCGTGAGACCGGGAAGCGGTTCGACCGGTCACCTGCCGAGGTGGAGCCCGTCCCCAGCGGCTCGCTGGAGGCGACCGAGGAACACCAGCCTGGCGAAGGCCAGTTGGACACGCTCTACGACATGCTCGGCGGTGACGGCTACAGCGAGGACTCGGTCCGGGTGTACTCGGGCCTCAGCGACGCCTCGGCCGTTCCGGAGACCGACAACGGTGGCTGGGAGCCGGCGATCGTGGTCAACTACCCGGTCGAGCCGGGTGAGCAGGACGACGAGGAGCACGACCAGCCGGACGGGCCGAACGAGCCCCGGATCGAGCCTGCTCTTCACGAGCTCGGCGCAGCGCCCGAGATAGCCGAGAGTGAAGCGGCGGAGTCAGACGATGTGGCCCGGGAGGAGAGCGAGCAGACTCCCGTCGCGCCAGCGGAAGCACCCGCCGCTGAGGCGCCCGACCAGGACGCTGGAGTCGTGGTGGAGCGGGATGCTCCTACCACCGACGTGGCAGATCCGGGCGATGACGGGCGCGAGGTTCAGAGCGAGCAGGCGGAGACGCTCCCGCTGGGTGAGGCCGGCATAGCCCCACCCGTGAAGAAGAAGCCGGCCAAACGCAAGCGTGCCTCGGTTCCCAGCTGGGACGAGATCATGTTCGGTGGTCCGCCGCGCGACGGCGGACCCAAATAGGTCGAGCTGGGCATCGCAAGGGGTGGCGCCCCGCGCCTTGAGCCAGCCGACCGCACCCTGAGCCAGCCGACCGCGCATGAGTCAGTCGAAGGGATCCTGACCACCGCGCCCTGAGCCAGTCGAAGGGCCCCCACCCAGGCCACCGCGCCCTGAGCCAGTCGGCCGCGACCTGAGCCTGTCGAAGGGCCACTCCCGCACCCCGGCCCGGAAGCCGCTGCGCATACTCGCGTACGAGAGCCTCGAACGCGAGCCGGGGGTGATCCGGTCTCGAAAACTCGCGTTCTGTCAAGTTTTCGACGCGATCCGGGCGATCTGGGCTCCAGTTCTCGCGTTCTGTCGAGTTTTCGACGCGATCCGGGCGAACGGGGCTCTAGTTCTCGCGTTCTGTCGAGTTTTCGGCGCGATCCGGGACGGTCCGGCGTCCTACGACGCCGGGCTCAGACCCTGGAGCCACGTCGCCAGCAGAGCCTGCGCGCCGACGTTACGGGCTAGGCCCACCGGCTGCGATCCACGACCACCTTCGAAGCGCAGAGAGGTGAGCAGCAGCTTGCCCGACCCCCACTCCGCGGACACCGCGTAGTCGTGCGTGATGCCGGTGCGAGCGTCCAGCCGGCGGAGCAGCGGATCCACCGTCTGGATGTCAGGCAGGTCAGCCAACCCTGAGGTGTCCATGCTGAGGTCGGTGGCGCAGCCGAGAAACTGCAAACCTACGGTCCCGGTGTGGGGAAAGCCGTCCCACCACGGGTGCGGTTCGATTACCTTGAGCGACTCGCGCCAGAACGGTTCAGCCACCAACGGCACCGGCCCACCACTCTGCCGGTCCAGCGCGATCAGGGCCCGACCGCCACCGTCCCGGACGAAGGCAGCCAGACCGTCGCTCCACCGGGCCGCCAGCACCGGAACATCGAGCGGCGCCTTCGGGAGCTGTCGCCCACCGCTCTGCAGAGCAGCCGGCAGGCCGCGGAACCGGTCGGCGGGGTCGTCAACGGTGATCGCGGCCAGGCCCTGCCAGGGGTCGGCCGGAACCACCCAGAGGGTCCAGCTGTTGCTGACCGTCTGTCCGGACACCTCGCCCCGGATGCGCAGCTCGACCGGGCCGCTCTCAACAGGCAGGGCAAGGTCGGCGACACCGATCTGCTGGACGCCGACAGCGAGTCGCTGCGCAGGAATCTGGCCGGCACCGCCCACGTGACCGGCGGCGGTCGTCAGCGTCCACGAAGCCCGCTCCAACCTGGTCGGAGCGTGATGATGCGCCACCAGCAAGTGCAGCCTGGCCTGGGAGCCCGCCGGGTGGCACCAAGGGTCGGGCGGCGCCGGCCGGTCACCGCCCGCCTCCCACCGCCGCCGTCGTTCCGGTGCGATCAGCAGAACCGTGTCGGAGTTGAAGGTGGCGAACTGCTGCGGGTCGAACTTGGGACTGCCGAGGTCGTCGATCAGGCCTGACGTGCTGATCGGGGTGTCACGTTCGGTGGTGATCACATAACCCGAGGTATCGGACCGCAACCGGACCGTCTCCAGCGTGACCTTGCGGTGCAGCTCAGCCGCGTTCCGGCTGATCCGGTCCAGCTCTTCTCCGCGTTCCCACCAGCCACCGGCTCGCAACCGATCCTCCATGAACGGGACGTCGAACTGCCAGCGGGCACCTTGGGAGTTGGTCTCGGCGGCACCGCTGAGCCACCACGGCGCCTGGTCGGTGCCGGCTCCGAGGACCCGCAGGTCCCGGAAGGTGTCCAGGTCGCAGAACTCGCCGAACAGCCACGGCATCGGCGCACGCCAGCCGGGCGCGAAGTAGTCGAAGGTCTCGCCGAGGTGCTCCAGCTCACAGTAGAGATGGTGGTCGTAGAAGTCCCGGAACGCGTCCGCCGCACCACCGTACGCCTCACCGGAGCCGGAGTTGTCACACACGATCGCGTCCCTGGTGAGCTCCTTCACCTGCCGATAGAGCGGACCCAGTACGGTCGCGTCGACGGCCGAGCTGAGCTCGCATCCCAAGGTGTAGATGATCACGCTCGGATGTTGACGTGCCGCCTCGACCAGCGCCGTTGTCTCGGCCTGCAATTGGTCCGCGAAGCCCGGAGTGGGCCTGGGCAACCACATCGGCAGTTCCACCCAGAGCAGCATGCCCAGCTCGTCGGCGATCTCGAAGTAGTAGTCCGGCGGGAACCACAGGCACAGCTTGACGCCGTTGAATCCCATCTGGCGAAGGGTCTCCAGGTCGGCCCGGACCCGCTCTGGCCCCGGGTCCGGCGCCAGCCGGTCCGGGTACCAGCCCCAGCTCAAGATCATCCGCGGGTAGAGCGGCTCGCCGTTCAGCCGTAGCCCCGAGGTCCGTCCCTCGGTCCGGACCTCGAGTCGACGCAGTCCGAGCCGTCTGACGACGGGCGGGTCGGTGCCGTCGTCAAGATAGACGCTGACGGTGTACAGGGCGGGGTCGTCGACCGACCAGGGCCGGGCCGCGGCGACCCGGATGTGTACAGTGCCGCCGGCGGTGGTGTCGAACGGATGGCTGCCCATCGGGACACCGTTCGGGTCGCAAAGGTCAATCCGCCCGCGGGCCGGCCGGGACGTCGCCACCACGGCACTGACCAGGCCGTCCGGGTCACCCCACACGTCAAGGCCAGTCACCCTGGTCTGGCTGACCACGACCAGTTCGACCGGTTGCCAGATGCCACCGTGGATACGGCCCCACACATAGGGCAGGAAGCCGGCCAGCACCTCCCGGGTGGCATAGCGTCCGGCGACGTGAGCGGAGTCGGGGCCCGCAGTGAGGCTTGCTGGCTTCTCTACCGTCACACCGAGGGTGTGGCCGCCGGGGTCGCGGACGGCATCGGTGACATCGATCTCGAAGCTGTCCCACAGACCGGTGTGGCGGCCCACCTCCACCCCGTCGACGTCCACGACGCAGGCATAGCTGACCGCGCCGAAGCGCAGCAGGACGCGTTCGTGGTCACCCACGATCACCAGAGGCAACGAGGTCAGGTAGCGGAACGGACCCGAGTCGTCCTTGGCGAAGCCCAGCTCCTCCCAGGCTCGCGCACGGTCGGTCTGCACGCTGCGGCCCCCGGCGAACTTCTGCACCGTCCACGGTCCGAGCGTCTGTGCGGTGCTCACCCGAGCTCGGTCCAACTACGCTCGAGGGCCTCGCCCCAGGTCAGTCGGGCAGGCTCCCCCAGACCGCTCACCCGTACGGTCCGGTCGGGACCGGGCTGCAGGACGATCTCGCGGCGGTGGCCCCGGATGGTGATGGCGAGAGCGTAGCGTCGCCCGCTGACCCGGAAAGCCTCCGGCAGGTTGGGGCGCACGGTGATCCCGTCGGTACCCAACGCGACACCGACGACGGTGCTGATCAGCAGCTCGACCGTGAAGGCGCCCCAGCCGTAGCCTTCGCCGCCACAGCGACCGCTCAACGGCCAGTACTCGCAGGCGACGCCGGGCAGCGTCGTGGTGCCGTCGTAGGTGCGCGCATCCCAGTGCCGGTAGGCGCGGTCGATCACGTCGGCGCTGAGCCCACCAGCGATGTCGGGTCGGCCGATCTGTTCCGCCGCGAGCACCGGCGTCCAGACGAACATGGGCCAGACCAGGTCGACCGGGTCGACCTTCTCCAGCGCGGTCTCCAGCGCGCGGGCCTGGTCGGTGCTCGCCACGGCCAATGCCAGCGGCGACAGCAGCATCACGTCATCTACCGCGGTCGGCCGGCCGCTGCTGCCGTCGACGTCGGCGAACCGACCGGCACCGTCGTCGGCAGGCCGCCACAGCTGCCGTGTCCGTTCGGTCATCTCGGCCGCGACGCTGCGCCAGCGCGAGGCCTCCTCGGGCGCCACCAGCTCGGCCCAGGTGGACATCAGGGTCGCGGCGTGCGCCACCGCCGCGTGCAGGTCGACCGGACGCAGCGCCCACGTCGGGTGGCCACCACCGAGCGGCTGGTCCCCGAACCGGGGCGACAGATCCTGCCCCGACTCCCAGCTGCAGGCGTGCACCAGCCAACCGTCGGCGTCGCGCCGGTAGTCCAACCACCAGCCCAGGAAAGTGGACAGGTGCGGGTAGAGGTCACGCAGCCAGTGGTCCGGCGCGGGTAGCCGGTCGGCGATGCGCTCCGCGACCAGGAAGGGGAAGCCCCACTGGGGTCCGGTGCCGCAGACCGTCCCGTCCGCCGACACCATGTTGTAGCTGCCATCCTCGCGTGAACAGGGCACATTTGGCAGCGGGGCGTCGGCGAACACCCCCAGCAGGATCTCGGCCGCCACCTCCGGCTGTGCCCAGGCCAGCGCCAAGGCATCCATGGCCGCTTCAGCCAGCACGATCCGGGGAGACTGGATCTGCATCGCATCCCAGCGATGCCGGTAGATGCCGATCGGTTCCTTGATCATCATCCGGAGCGTCTCCAGGTCGTAAACCACGCCGCGACGCCAATGCTCCGGCCAGTCGCCGGTGAGCACCGGCGCGTCCGCCCAGAAGGCGTGGTCGGCGGCCAGCCGTTCCTGCAGAATATGGTCCGGCTCGGGCGCCAAGGCCAGCTTGGTCAGCGCATCGTCGGCGGTCGCCCCACGGGCCATCAGCACCGACACGGGTCCGGCCCCGTTCGGACGGACGCGCAGGTCCGCCCGCAGGGTCAGCTGGTCCTGGCTGTCGCCGATGAGGGTCAGCCGGGTCCGCCCGTGGTCGTCGAAGCTCACCTCGAGCTCGGCGCCGACCGCCATCAGGGCGAAAGCGTCCCCGTCCTCGAAGGACTGCAGCACCAGCCGGTCCTCGACCAACCTCCCGACCAGCCCCGACTCGCCCCACTCGCCGTCGGCGGAGACCACCCGCTCATACTCGGCCACCAGGTGGACGACCTGGTCGGTGGTCTCCAACCGGCCGCACAGCAGGTCGTCACCGAGCGTGAACCAGGTGCTCCGTCCGGATGGGTACTCGAAGACGACGACGTTGCTCGAGTGGTGCGGCGCGATGGTGCGGCCAAGGTCGACGCCGGCACAGCGCAGGCCGGCGCGGTACTTCTTCCGCCGGCCGCCGTAGGTCGCCGCGAGCGCCGGGTAGTGCCATTCGAACCCGACGCCGTTGGAGCGCAGCACTCCTCGCGGGCTGAGCCGCCGGGTGTGTGTGGGCAGGTTCAGGTAGCCGTACGGGGTGTAGTCGTCTGCAGGGAAACCGACAGCGGAAGGGTTCACGGGGGTCACTTCACTCCGGACAGAGAGATGCCAGCGACGAAGTACCGCTGGGCGAAGATGTAGACAGCCAGCACGGGCACCAGCACCACCACCGCAGCGGCCATCATCAGCGGCCAGTTGGGCTGCTGGAAGGCCGACGCGCTGGCATTGAAGTAGGCCAGGCCGAGCTCGAGGGTCCGGTGCTCCTCATCGCGACTGACCAGCAGCGGCCACAGCAGGTCGTTCCAGGTGCCCATGAAGGAGAACACCCCCACTGTGGCCAGAGCCGGTTTGGTCAACGGCAGGAAGATGCGGAAGAAGACGGTCCACTCCGAGGCACCGTCGATCCGCGCCGCGTCCTGGTAGTCACGCGGGATGGTGAGGAAAGCCTGCCGCAGAAGGAAGATCCCGAAGGCGCTGGAGATCCCCGGCCCGATCAGACCGAAGTAGGTGTTCACCCACCCCAGCTGGAAGACCATCAGGAACAGCGGGATCATCGTCACCTGGAACGGGATCATCATCGTCGCCAGGAACAGGATGAACAGTGCCTTGCGACCGATGAACTGCAGGCGCGCGAACGCGTAGGCAGCGGTCGAGCAGAAGATCGTCTGTCCGACGACGGTGGCGGCCGTGACGATCAGCGTGTTCAGGAAGTAGCGGGCGAACGGCACCAGGGTGAAGAGCTGCCGATAGCTGGTCAGGTCGAAGGTGGTCGGCAGGATCTTCGGGGGGTAGCTGAATGCGGTGCCGGGCGGCTCGAGTGAGGTGGTGATCATCCACAGAAACGGCAACAACATGCCGACCGCGAGGAAGATCAGCATCGCATAGAAGAGCAGGGTCTTGATCACGCTCCAGAGGGTGATCTTCGCCTTCCTCGGCCGTGACGTGACCGAGGGCTTGCGATCGCGCCGGGCGAGGTCCTCGACGGACGGTGCCACTCCTGTTGCCGGGATGGCCATCAGTGTCTCTCCCTGGGTGGTGCCGGAACGGACAGGGCGCTATGGGACGGTGTGCTCGCCGACGGGGTCATGCCAGCGCCGACTCGCCGCGACGCTTCGCGTAGGCGAGCTGGATCAGGGTCGCCAGGAAGATGATCCCGAAGAGGACCCAGGCCTGGGCCGAGGCGTATCCCATCGAGAACTCCTGGAAGGCCCGCTTGTAGATGTGGTAGACGGCGACGTCGGTCGCCCCGAGCGGCCCGCCCTTGGTGATCACGTACATCGGGGTGAAGACCTGCAGGCCACCGATCACGCCGGTGACCAGCAGGAAGAAGGTGGTCGGGAACAGCAGCGGCACGGTCACATGCCAGAAGGACCTGAACTTGCCGGCGCCGTCGATCGAGGCCGCCTCGAGGATCTCGGTGGGCACAGACTGCAGGCCGGCCATCCAGATGACCATCTGGAAGCCGGCCCCCTTCCAGACCGTGATCACGATGATCGCGAACATCGCCCACCGCTCACTGTCGAGCCAGTGCTGTCCCGGCAGGCCGACCTGACCGAACAGGTAGTTCAGCAGACCACCGTCAGGCGCCAGCAAAGTGATCCAGATGACCGACACCGCCACCCAGGACGTGATCACCGGCAGGAAGAAGACGGCCCTGAACACGTTGATGCCCGGGATGCGTCGGTTGACGATCACCGCCAGGAACAGGCTCACCGCCATCCCGAACGGAACCGACACGAAGGTGTAGATCAACGTGTTCTTGACCGCGTGCCAGAAAGGCACATCGCCGATCAGCTTGGCGTAGTTCTGCAGACCGACGAACGGCGCATCCAGAAAGCGGGGACTGGTCCACTCGTGGAACGAGAGGTAGACGCTGAACAGGATCGGCACCAGCACGAAGACCGCCAGGTGCAGACCGGCCGGCAGCGTGAAGAGGTAGCCGGCCCGGTCGTTGTGGCGACCCCAGAAGCGCTTCCACAGGTTGTCGGCGGAACGCCTGCCGGCGGCAGAGTCGGTCGGCATCAAGGTCAGCCCTGCAGCTCGCGGTCGACCGCGGTGACGGTCTTCCTGACCTCGCCCTCGACATCACCCTTCCGCATGATCCTATCCATCATGTCGTTCAGCAGGTTCTCCACGCTGGGGTACTTGGCCACCTTCGACCCGCTCGGCGGCCGGCCCTTGGCGGCAGCGGCGATGTAGATCGGGTCGTACTCGGCGAACTTGGTGTCCTGGCTGGCCGACTTCTTGGCGACCTCGGCGTTGGCCGCAATGGCGATGCCGGTGACGGCCTTCGTCTGCTGGTACCCGGCCGCGGTGGCCGCCTCTATGAAGGTGCCGACCGCCTTCTTCTTGCTGTCCGGCAGGTCGTAGCGCACAGTGAAGCTGGACTGGTAGATCACGGTCGAGTCGTCCACCTTCTTCGGCTGGCCGACGACTCCGAGCAGGTCAGTGGAGAAGCCCTCGGCCGTGGACAGCCCGGTGAGCTCCCAGTGGCCAGAGTCGAACATGCCGAACCGGCCCTTGATGAACTGGGCGTCGAAGCTCGACTTCTGGGTCAGCGTGTCCAGCGTCGACGGGTTCGGCGACACCTTGTGCTTGAGCACCAGATCGGCATACCACTGCAGCGCTTCCATGGTGGCGGCCGAGTCGAGGAAGCCCTTGGCCGTGGTGCGATCGGGCGACAGGATGTCGGAGCCGTTCTGCCAGACGCGGTAGACCCACAGGTAGGCGTACTTGCTGGCCCGGTAGCCCCACGTCTTCACATCGGAGCCATCGAACCCGGCGTCGCCGGCCGAGCGGCCCTTGCCGTCCTTGGTCAGGGCACGGGCGTACTCGAGCTGCTGGTCCCAGGTCCAACCGTCCTTCGGCTCCTCCAGCTTGGCTGCAGCGAACAGCTTCGGGTTGTAATACACGACCACCGGGGTGAAATCGTTCGGCAGTCCGTACAGGCTGCCGTCCTCCTGCTTGTTGATGTCCAGCACAGCCGGGAAGAAGCGGTCTGTGGTCAGCGCCGGCACCTCCTTCTGCAGCTCGCGCATGTCGAGCAGCAGTTTGCGCTGCACCAGCGGCGCCAGGCTGGAGGCGTCCTGGGACCAGACGTCCGGCGCGGTTCCTGAAGCCAGGTCGACGATGATCTTGGTATCGAACTCCGGCGGGGTCTCCTTGGAGTCGATCACGATGTTGGAATGCTTGGCCTGGAAGTCACTCAGGAACTGCTGGTACGCCTTGTCCAACGGCGTTCCCTTCTCCTCCGGCGTGACCTTGAAGCCGACAACGGAGATCGTTACCTTGCCATCGGCGCCTGGGCCCTGATCTGCCTCGTCCTTGCCGCAGGCAGCCAGCGCGGGACCGAGGGCCAGCGCCGCTCCGGCTCCTCCGGCCAGCTTGAACAGCGTTCTCCTGGTGAAGGGGTTCACCTGCATCGCCCTCTGGTCCGAAGTCGCGGACATGTCTGCCTCCTGGAAGAAAATGGGACTGGGACCGACCCAGGCGACGCTGGATGGCGACTGCACTGGTCGTGCCGGATGAGTGCAGACACTAGCCATGGAGTTGCTTTCAGGTCAACGGTTCAAATATGAGAAAACAATTTCTCTTATTGACGCTCTCGCACGGCACATGGGACGGTTTCCTCAACCACGGCAACGTTCTGCGTGATGCTGATCCGAGCAACCATTTGCGCAACCCTGAGGAGGACTGATGGCACCGACGATCCGTGACGTGGCCGAAGCCTCCGGTGTGTCCATCTCGACCGCTTCCAAAGGCCTTCACGGAAAGGGCCGGATGCGCGACGACACGCGGGACCGGATCATCGCCGTGGCGCGTGAGCTGGGATTCCGCCCCAACCTGAACGCCAGCTCGCTGACCAGTGGCCGCACCTTCACCGTGGGCCTGCTCACCAGGGACGGCTACGGCAGGTTCACGCCCACCCTGCTGGGTGGAATCGAGGACTCGTTGACCGCCGAGACCAGCAGCCTGCTGCTCTGCGACGCCCGCCGCGACACGGTCCGGGAGCGTCACTACCTGGATGCCCTGATCGCCAAGCGAGTCGACGGGCTCATCATCACCGGTCGGGCCACCGACCCGACCCCACATGCACCCAGAAACCTGCCGTTCCCGGTGGTCTACGCCTACCGGACATCTGACGACCCCACCGACACCAGTGTCACCGTCGACGACGAGCACGGCGGCTACCTGGCCGGTCGGCAGCTGCTGAGGCAGGGCTGCCGCTCGATCCTGCACCTGACCGGGCCGGCGCACTACCTCGCCGTGACCGAACGGATCAGCGGAGCACGCCGGGCGCTGGCCGAGCACGGTCTCGAGCTGCCGGACGAACGGGTGGTGCACCTGCCCTTCGACGAGAATCAGGCCTACCGGTCCGTCAACCGACTGCTCGAGCGGTTTCCCGATACCGATGGCATCTTCTGCGGCAACGACCAGCTGGGACGTGGGGTCGCCGACGCGCTCACCGCCGCCGGGCGTCGGGTGCCGGAGGACATCGCCCTGGTCGGCTTCGACAACTGGACGCTGCTGGCAGCACACACCCGCCCACCCCTGACGTCGATCGACATGAACCTGTACAGCCTCGGCCGCACCGTGGGTGAGACCATGCTGAACTCGATCAACGGCAGCGCCACCCCCGGCGTGGTCAAGCAGACCTGCATGCTGGCGATCCGCGAGTCCTGTCCCGCGCCCGCCGAGGGGGACCCGGTCTGGACCTCCGACTACCCGATGATCCCCGACGCCTGATGGAGACGCCTTCATGACCCACCGCAACACCGCCGTTGTCGACACGACCTCCAGCCCGCACGCCCTGCTGCGCCCTGTCGGAGTCGACTCTGTCCGGGTACGGGACGACTTCTGGTCGCCGCGGCTGGACGCCAACCGCGGTCGCTCGATCGCGTTCGCCCACGACAAGTGCAGCAGCACCGGTGCACTCGACAACTTCCGCCGCGCAGCCGGAGAACTCGACGGGCCGTTCCAGGCCCGCTACTACTCCGACTCGGACGTCTACAAGTGGGTCGAGTCGGCGTCCTGGGCGCTCGCGGCCGGTGACGACGAGGACATCCGCCGGAGGCTGGACGAGACCATCGAGCTGATCGCCGCAGCTCAGGACGACGACGGCTATCTCAACACCTACTTCAGCGTCGATCGTGTCGACGAGCGCTGGACGGACCTGGTGAACAAGCACGAGATGTACTGCCTGGGGCACCTGGTCCAAGCCGCCGTGGCCCATTTCCGCGCCACCTCAGAGCGTCGGTTGCTGGACGTCGCCCTGCGCTGCTGTGCTCTGGTGGAGTCGCGCTACTCCCCCGATCGGACGCTGGCGGCTTGCGGCCACCCCAACCTGGAGATGGCACTTGTCGAGCTCTACCGGCTCACCGGCGAGCAGCGGTGGCTGCGGCTGGCCGAGTGGCAGCTCGACTCCCGGGGACACGGTGTGCTGAACGGCAGCGAGTATCTGCTCGACCACCAACCGGTACGCCAGCAGAGCCGGGTCACCGGGCATGCGGTTCGTGCGCTGTACCTCTATGCGGCCATGGCGGACGTCGTGCTGGAGACCGGCGATCCGGAGCTGACCAGGCGTCTGGAGGAGCTGTGGACCGATCTGTCGACGAGCAAGATCTCGGTCACCGGTGGGGTCGGGGCCCGCTGGGACGGTGAGGCGTTCGGGGAGAGCTATGAGCTGTCGGACCGCCCTTACAACGAGACCTGTGCGGCCATCGCTGAGATCTACCTTGCCTGGCGACTGTTGCTGCGGACCGGTGACGGCCGCTATCGCGAGGCGATCGAGTGGGCTCTCTACAACGCGGTGCTGCCCGGGCTGTCACTGGAGGGCACCGACTTCTTCTATCAGAACCCGCTGGCGGATGCGGGGCGCCACCGACGGCAGCCGTGGTTCGACTGTGCCTGCTGCCCGCCCAACATCACCCGGCTGCTGGGGTCTCTGCCCGGCTACGCCCTGACCACCTCGGACGAGGGGCTGTGGCTGCACCAGCTGCTCGGGATCGACGCCGACATCGACCTGCCGGACGGCACCCGCGCCCAACTGAGCACCACCTCCGGGCTCCCCTACCGGGGCACGTTCACCGTTCGGCTGGGACTGTCCGCTCCGAGCAGCTTCGTGCTCCGGCTGCCCGCTCCCAGCTGGGCTGCGGAGATCCGGTTGACGATCAACGGCGTCGAGTCCGCCGCACGACCGGCGGCCGGCTACCTGGTGCTGGAACGGGAATGGGCCGATGGAGACGAGCTCAGCATCGACTATGACTTCCCCGTACGGCTGCTGGCGGCTCACCCCTACCTCGCCTCTGCCCACCACCGGGTGGCCATCACCCAAGGACCGCTGGTCTATTGCCTGGAGCAGGCCGACCACGTGGAGGACATCCGAGACCTGTCGCTCACCGGCACCGAACAGTGGAAGCGCGCCCCCGGACCCGACCTTCCCGGGGTGGAAGGCCTGTCGACGACGGCGTCCGCGAGGACACCGAGCGACCTCGCGCTCTATCGTCCCTGGCAGCCCGGCCCCGACGAGACTCGGCCCGCCGACGCCGCAGCTCTGACCGCCATCCCCTACTTCGCCTGGGCCAACCGCGAGCCCGGCCTGATGACCGTCATGATCCCCCTGACCTGAGTCCGGCCGAAGTGCCCTGACCCCTGTCGATGTGCCCTGAGCTTGTCGAAGGGGCGCATCCCACGTACGTGCCCTGAGCCTGTCGAAGAGCCCGTGAACTGCAGGGAGCACTCTTCGACAAGCTCAGAGCGCGTGAGGAACAAGCGTCTCCCACACCCCGCGGATATGTGCCCTGAGCCTGTCGAAGGGCGCTCTTCGACAGGCTCAGAGCGCGTGAGGTCGAAATGCTCAGGGGAGCGGGCCGGTGCGGACCGGTCGGTCGGGGTCTCTGATCCAGTCGCTCCACGAGCCGGGATAGAGAGTGCCACCGCCGATCCCGGCTGACCGCATCGCCAGCAGGGTGTGGGCTGCGGTGATGCCCGAGCCGCAGTAGAGGACGGCGTCGCCGTCGACACCGAGCGCGGTGAAGCGCTCCCTCAGGACTTTCGGTGCGACGAACCGACCGTCGGCGTCGACGTTGTCCATCGACGGTGCGCTCACCGCCCCCGGGATGTGACCCGCGACCGGATCGATTGGTTCGTTCTCGCCGGCGTAGCGTTCCGCTCCCCTGACGTCGACCAGCACCGGGGCCTCTCCCTTGTCGATCAAGGCTGCCAGCGTGGCCGAGTCGACCTGGCCCAGCTGGCCGGGTCGACCGTCGAAGTCCCCGGCCGGGACGTGCTCGGACTCCCCCGCTGTGACCGGCTGGCCGGCCTTCGTCCAGGCGGCGAGGCCACCATCGAGAACAGCGACCTGGTCATGCCCGGCATCGGCCAGCAACCACCACAGCCGGGAGGCAGCCAACGAGTTGGCCGCATCGTAGACCACCACGGCTCGGTCGTTGCTCACCCCAATCCGTCGCATCGCTTGTTGAAAGACCTCAGGCGGCGGCAGGGGGTGCCGCCCACCAGCTCCGGGGGGCGCGGCCAGTTCGCGGTCAAGATCAACGAACTGGGCACCAGGGATGTGACCGGCCTCGAAGTCGGCCCGGCCGGTGTCTCGGCCCAGTTCCCAGCGGACGTCGGCGATCACCGGTGGCTGGTCCGATCCCAGCGCTGCCAGGAGGTCCTGGGCCCCGATCAACACGCTCACCGCAGCTCCTCCAGCTCGTCCTCAAGCCCGAACGGCGCATCATCCTCATGCCCGAACGGCGCATCATCCTCATGCCCGAACGGCGCATCATCCTCATGCCCGAACGGCGCATCATCCTCATGCCCGAACGGCAATGGCTCCGGGGAGAGCGTCGCCCGCGCCACCATTCGGGTGACCTTACGACGATGGTGCTGTCGACAGAGCACCTCATAGGAGACCACCGAGCTGTCCACACCGATGACGGCCGTGTCCCCGACCACCACCTGGTCACCCTCGGTCACCATCGCCCCGTCGACGGTCCGAGCGTTGTGGGTGGCCCGCTGACCACACCAGCACAACGCCTGCACCTGCAGCGTCTCGATCCGATCACACAGCTCGACCAGTCGCTGCGAGCCGGGGAACATCCTGGTGCGGAAGTCGGTCAGGATTCCCACCGCGAACACGTCGATCTGCAGCTCGTCCACGATCCTGGCCAGCTGGTCGATCTGGATCGGCTGATAGAACTGCGTCTCGTCGCAGACGAGGTAGTCGATCCGTTCCCCGCTGGTGAGCTCCTGGACAACATAGACCCAGAAGTCGAACTCGGGATGTACCTCGATGGCGGGCCGTCGCAGACCCAACCTGGACGAAATGGTGGCCTCGCCCGCCCGATCCTGGCTGGTGAACAACCGCCCCGTCCGCCCACCGCTGGAATGGGTGTAGTCAAGTTGCAGGGCCAGCGTCGACTTGCCGCAGTCCATCGGACCGGTGAAGTAGAGGAAGTCAGCCACGGGTGAATCCTGCCAGCATCCGGACCGGCCCCCGAGCCAGCCCTCCCGGCTGGGATCCTGAACGGACCCGTACCGAGGAGCTCCCCGTGCCCAATCGGCCGACCGATCCGCCAGCACTCGCCACCCGACTGGCCGGAGTCACGTCATCGATCGTCCGTGACCTGCTCGCGCTCACCGAACGGCCCGGCATCATCTCCTTCGCCGGCGGGCTGCCCGCCCCGGAGCTGTTCGACGTCGAGGGAACCGCCGAGTCCTTCGCCACCGTGCTGAGCACGGGCGCCCGCGCGGCTCTGCAGTACTCACCCACCGAAGGGAACGCGACCCTGCGGGCGATCGTTGCCGACCGCTACACCGCCCTGGGTCTGCCCACCAGGGCCGAGAACATCGTGATCACCACTGGTTCACAGCAGGGGTTGTCACTCCTGGCGGCAACGCTGGTCGACCCCGGCGATGCCGTCCTGGTCGAACGACCCAGCTATCTGGCCGCCTTGCAGGCCCTGACACTGGCCGGCGCCCGGCTCATCGAGGTGCCGTCCAACGGCGACGGTGTCGACCTCGACGCGCTGGCTGAGCTGGCGAGGCGCCACTCCGCTCGCCTCTTCTACACCGTGCCGACCTTCCACAACCCGACCGGCCGCACCCTGGATGCCCACCAGCGCGGTCGGATCGCCGAGATCGCCCAACAGGTCGGCTTCCGGGTGATCGCCGACGACCCGTACCACGAGCTGCGCTACTCGGGTGAGTCGCTGGCACCGATGGCCGCCTTCTGCGACAGCGACCACGTGGTGAGCACCGGCAGCTTCTCCAAGATCCTGGCCCCAGGGCTCCGGCTCGGTTTCGTCCGCTGCGACCCGACGATCAAACCCGGACTGGTGGTGGCCAAGCAGTCGGCGGACCTGCACACCTCCACCCTCGACCAGGCAGCCGCAGCGCACTATCTGGCCACCGGTCGGCTGTCCGCAAGCCTGGCCCGGGCCCGCTGCGAGTACGGTCGTCGCCGGGACGCCCTGCTCGCAGGACTGGAGTCGGCGCTGCCCCCGGGCAGCCGCTGGACCAACCCGGACGGCGGAATGTTCGTCTGGGCGGAACTCCCCGAAGGGTGGGACGCGGCCGTACTGCTGCCAACGGCCATCGCGCACCAGGTGGCCTTCGTTCCTGGCGCATCCTTCTTCGCCAGTGCCCCGAGGGCCAACACCATGCGGCTCTCCTTCACCACCTACGACCCGGAGACCATCGCCGAGGGGACGCGCCGGCTCGGCCTGGCGCTGGCGGGCTGAGCTCACGCGTGCGGGACTCAGTCGGTGAAGAGGGGGACCATCATCTCGGCGGGGGTGAGCGACCCGTGCATTCCCACCAGTGACAGTTCCCTGGGGAACTGACGGGTCATCACCGCATGGTCGTCGCGCATGGCCACCATCACATGCCCGTAGCGGTCGACGATCGAGGCGTCGACCTGGCCGAACCAGCCCTCGTCGAACGCCTCGTCGCGGGTCCTGACCCAGGCCAGCTCACCGAGCCGATCGCGCCACCGGTCCGCGACCCGCTCGGGGTTCTCATGATCGACATAGAGCTGGCGGAAGCGACCCTCACCGGCCAGTGCGGACACTCCTGCCAACAGCCCCGGCTCGTCCTCGACGATCAGCCGGTTGCCGCTGGGGATGTCGATCATGCCGTGGTCACCGGTGATGATCATGGTCACCTCGTCCGGCAGGCTCTCTCGCAGCCGCTCACACATGGCGTCGATCCGGGCCAGATGGCGCAACCACACCTGCGAATCGCAACCGTCGACATGACCGGAATGATCAAGCTCCCGCTCGTACGCGTAGACCAGGCTCCGGCTGCCCCTCATCGCCGCCTCGACGGTCAGCTCGATCCGCGTGTCCTCGGCCTTCTCGTGCTCGAAACCGACGAAGTCCGCCCCGCGCAGGGCCGCCTGGGTGAGCCCGCTGCATTCGAACCGGTGCAGCGCCACCGAGCTCATGGCGACCCCGGCCGTGCTGATCCGCTCGAACGCCGTCGGCCGACTCTGGTAGTCCTTGGCGACGAGCTCGGACTCCCAGGTCAGCGCGTTGAGGATCTCACCGGTCTCCGGCACCCGGGAGGTGTAGCCCACCATCCCGTGTTGACCGGGGGCTAGGCCGGTGCCGAGGCAGGTGAGGCTGGTGACGGTGGTGCTGGGCACGGCCGAGGTGATCGCGCGACCGTCGCCGAGCAGCCCCGCCAGATAGGGCGCCGCCTGGGCGGCACGACGGATCAGGTGCCAGCCGAGACCGTCGATCAGCACCACGACGTAGCGGTCGGAGCCGGGCAGACCGAGCAGGTCCTCACGGTAGCCGGCGATGCCCAGGTGCGCACCGATGCTGGGCACCAGGTCACTGAGGGTGGAGTGCTGGTAGACCGGCTTCACCATCGGCGGCAGGGCGGTCCGTGCCGTCACAAGGCGGCCGCCCGCTGCAACGCCGTGGCGAAGCTCACCAGCCGGGCCACCCGGTCAGGACCCTCCGCAGCTGCCGACATCCTGACCGTCAGGTCGTCGCCGACCAACGCGCCGGTGAAGCCATGGTCGGCCTCGCACTGCGGGTCCGAGCAGCTGGCCGGCTCGAGGTCGAGTCGACGCATCGCTCCCCAGCCCACCGAGAGCCAGGTCTCGTGGATGTCCGGTGAACCGGCGTGGAAGTCCTCCGGTTTGGTGACCACCCGGGTCACGACGACAGTGTTCACCTGCCGCAGCGCGACCGACTCGGTCGAGCTGGACGCGTAGTTGCCGGGGATGTTCGGGTCGGCCGGATGGTCGTCAGTGTGTCCCACCACCAGGCGGGTGGGTGTCAGCGCCAGTACGGTGATGTGCCGGTGGATCTCGTCCCGGTTGAACGTCGGTTCGTGGTGCACGACGAAGTCCAGCAGCTCCTCGTCGGCGACGGCGAGCGAGATCGCGTCTTCGACCAGCTCCGGGAAGTAGCCGCAGGCGGCGATCTCGGCGCGCAGATCCGCCTTGGTCGAGTGCACCCTCATGGGAGTCATCCTGCCACGGGCCGCACCTGGCCGCCGGTTCGGGCGCAACCGAGGCGGGTTGGCTCAGCCCAGCGAGCGCGCCATCGGGTCACGCTGGTCGTCGGTGGGGGCGATGAAGATCCGTGCACCGAGCACCGACAGAGTGGTTGTAGAGGCGATGCAGGGGTTCAGCGTCGCCGTTGACAGCTGCGGCAGGTCGTCGGAGAGCTGAGCCACCCGGTGCAGCAGATCCTCGACCGCCGAGATGTTCACCCGCGGACTGCCGTGCCGCCCGAACAGCGTCGGCGCAGCACGCAGGTCGCGCACCATCGCCGCGGCGTCGACCGTGGTCAGCGGCGGCACCCGGTAGACGACGTCGCCCAGCAGCTCGCTCGCGATGCCGTCCAGTCCGAGGGAGACGATGGGGCCGAAGGCCGCGTCCTCCCGGCTGGTGAGCACCAGTGCCACCCCAGGCATCACCATGGGTTGCACCACCGGCACGGCGACACTCAGGTCGCCATCTTTGCCCGCCAGCCCGAGCTCGCGGACCAGCTCGCCGAGGTCGACCCACGCCTGCGACATCTCCGCGGCGTTGTCGAGGTTGCGATAGACGCTGGCCAGGTCCGGCCTCCCCCGGACCGCCTGGGCCGTCGCCTTCAGGACCACGTTCCAGCCGAGCTCCTCGGCCTTGCTGATGGCCTCGGCGAGCGAGTCGACCCGATACTTCGGCACCACCTGGACACCGTAGGCGCCGAGCAACTCGGCGGTCTCCTCGTCGGTGAGCTCGCGGCCCCGCGGCTCGGCGGACAGCACCCGGTTCACCACCCGCTTGGCCGCCAGCTCGTCGACGTCCAGCAGCGGCACCGCCCCTGGGTCGCGTTCCCGCCAGTGCGCGTACGCGGTGACGGCCGCCAGCGCCTGGATGGCGTCGGCCGGTGAGGTGTACGTCGGCAGCGTGTTGGGCAGGTCGGTTCCCTCGTGGTCCTCCTCCACGTCGGCGAAGTCCAGGAACACACCGAGCAGCGGCTTGTGCGACTCGGTGGCCACCTCACTCAGCTTCCACTGCGTCGCGCGGGTGCCATCGTCATAGACGCTCACCACGGTGCAGACCACCGAGTCACAGCTGTCGTCGGCCAGCGCCGCCCGCGCCGCGTCCGCCAGCTGCACTTCCGAGGCGTTCGCGGGAAAGACCATCGGCTCACCGGAGAGCAGCAGCCCGACCGAGGTCACGGTCTGCGCCATCTGCCGGGCCATCGAGGCTGAGTTGGTGATCAGTCGCACGCGCAAACCGTGGGGCAGCGGCTGACGCGCCGCCAGCTTGCCGATGTCCATCATGGCCCCACGGTGGTGGACGACGATCACGCCGGCCTGGCGGAACAGGGCGTCGACCGCCGCGTCCGGGGCCAGGGACAACCCTCCCCGGTCACCCGCATGCGAGGATCGGCGAGCCCGGCCCGGGGCCAGCACCACGACCGGCTTGCGGCGGGCCAGTCGGCGCGCGATCCGGGAGAACTTGCGCGGGTTGCCGAGGGAGTCCAGCGACAGCAGGCAGACCCGGGTCTCCTCGTCGTCCTCCCAGAACTGCATCACGTCGTTGCCGGTCACGTCGGCGATGTCGCCGCTGCTGATGAACGACGACAGACCGAGATGGGCCCGGACGGCGCTGCGCAGGAAGCCGACACCGGCGGCGGCCGACTGGCAGAAGATGCCGACGCCGCCGGTTCTCGGCATCGGTCCCGGGCTGGCGTTCAGCCCGACCTGGGGGTTGGTGTTGATCAGACCCAGCGCGTCCGGCCCCAGCGCCCGGACCCCGTACGCGCGAGCCAGGCTGACAACCGTCAGGTTGGAGCGGTCGGCCGGGTCACCGCTGGTCAGCACCACCATCCCGTGCGCGCCCTTGTGCGCCGCGTCGATCACCACCCCGCCCAGCTCGCTGATCGGGATCGAGACCACGGCAAGGTCGATCCGACCCTCGACGGTGGCGATCGAGCTCGCGGTGCGGACACCCGAAACGGGGGTGTCGTCGGTGCTGACCGCGATCACCTCGCCGCGGAAGCCGCCGCTGAGCATCGAGTTCACCAGCACCTGCGCCTCGGCGCCGGCACCGACCACGACCACCCGCTCAGGGGTCAGCAGCCGCTGCATCGATGCACCCTCCGCCCGGTGTTCGCGTCGTTCCATCACCCCGACCGACGTGTCGGTGGGCAGGATCGGGAACTCCACGGACAGCACCCCGTCTTCGATCCCCTTGTGCAGGCGGTAACCGGCGTCGGCGAACACCTGCGCCATCCGCCGGTTCTCCGGCAGCACGTCGGCGACGAACGCCGTGATCCCCCGCTCCCTGGCCGCTTCGGCGAGGTGCTCGAGCAGCAGCTGCGCCACCCCCCTGCCCTGATGGGCGTCCTCGACCAGGAAGGCAACCTCAGCCTCGTCGTTCTCGGTGCGGTCGAACCGGCCGACACCGATCATCCGTTCACCGACCGTCAGGATGAAGGCGACCCGGTCGACGTAGTCGACGTTGGTGAACCTCTCCACGTCGCGCTGGCTGAGCCGCGGATAGGGCGCGAAGAAGCGCAGATACTTCGACTCGGCGGAGACACGGTTGTCGTAGAAGTCGACCAGCATGTCGGCGTCGCTGGGTTTGATGGGTCGCAACCTCGCGGTCCCGCCGTCGGCCAGGACCACATCCGCTTCCCATTCGGTCGGGTAACCGGGTGGGTTCTCGGTCGGAGCGGGACGCACAAGCCCAAGCCTACTGAGTCAGTCCCGGGGCTCGCTGCAGGCGTCGGCGCATGGGCTTCGACGGTGTGGTTGGGTTAGGGGTGATGGTCCAAGGACCAGGACTGGCTATTGTCAGGTCACCTCCGAAGGGACACCTCAGATGGCTGATTTCGTTGCGGCGATCGACCAGGGCACCACAAGCACCCGCTGCATGCTGTTCGACGCGTCCGGCAAGGAGGTCGGCAAGCACCAGCTCGAGCACCAGCAGATCATGCCGCAGGCGGGTTGGGTTGAGCACAATCCGGTGGAGATCTGGGAGCGGACCAGCGCCGTCGTCCAGACCGCGATCAACGCCAAGGGCATCGCCGCCTCGGACCTGGCCGCGCTGGGCATCACCAACCAGCGTGAGACGACCGTGGTGTGGAACCGCCGCACCGGCCGGCCGTACTACAACGCCATCGTCTGGCAGGACACCCGCACCGACAAGACCGCCGCCGCACTGGAGCGGGACGGCAGCGGTGACCTGATCAGGCAGCTGGCCGGGATCCCACCGGCGACGTACTTCTCGGCCGGGAAGATCCAGTGGATCCTGCAGAACGTTCCTGGCGCACGGGCCGATGCGGAGTCGGGTGAGGCACTGTTCGGCAACACCGACACCTGGCTGCTGTGGAACCTGACCGGCGGCCATCGCGGCGGCGTGCACATCACCGACGTCACCAACGCCAGCCGGACCATGTTGATGAACTTGGAGACGCTCGACTGGGACGACCGGTTGCTGGCGCTGTTCGACATCCCGCGCAGCATGCTGCCGGAGATCCGGCCGTCCTCGGACCCGAACCTCTACGGACAGACGCTGGAGGCGGGACCGTTCGACGGCGCCGTGCCGATCTCAGGTGATCTCGGTGACCAGCACGCCGCGATGGTGGGGCAGGTCTGCTTCGCCCCCGGCGAGGCCAAGAACACCTACGGCACCGGCAACTTCCTGCTGCTGAACACCGGCACCGAGCTGGTCCGGTCGAACAACGGACTGCTGAGCACGGTCTGCTACCAGTTCGGCAGCGCTCCCCCGGTGTACGCCCTGGAGGGATCGATCGCCGTCACCGGCTCGGCCATCCAGTGGCTGCGTGACCAGCTCAAGATCATCGGTGGCGCAGCGGAGAGCGAGGCGCTCGCCCGATCGGTGCCGGACAGTGGCGGTGTCTACTTCGTGCCGGCCTTCTCCGGTCTGTTCGCTCCCTACTGGCGCTCCGATGCCCGCGGCGCGATCGTCGGACTGTCGCGGTTCAACACCAATGCCCACATCGCGCGGGCCACGCTCGAGGCGATCTGTTACCAGTCCCGCGACGTCGTGGAGGCGATGGAGAAGGACTCGGGCGTGCACCTCGAGGTCCTCAAGGTCGACGGCGGGGTGACCGCCAACGCGTTGTGCATGCAGATCCAGGCCGACATCCTCGGTGTGGAGGTCAGCAAACCGGTGGTGGCCGAGACGACCGCACTGGGTGCGGCCTACGCTGCCGGGCTGGCCGTCGGGTTCTGGCGTGACCCCGACGAGCTGCGGCAGAACTGGCATGAGGAGCGACGTTGGCGGCCGCAGACGACGGAGGCGGACCGGGAGCAGGGCTACGCCCAGTGGAAGAAGGCGGTCGCGCGCACGCTGGACTGGGTGGACGTGTCGTGACCACCGCGTCAGCCCACAGCCACTGCACATCTGTCGCCGCCGCCCATCCGCGGCAGCGGTCCGCGAGCTCGTCCTGGAGGTCTCGATGAACACCACCACATCCCCACTCGGCCCAGCGGCCCGTGTCGAGGCACTGCGTCGGCTGGCCACTGAGGAGCTCGACGTGCTGGTCGTCGGCGCCGGCGTCACCGGCGCCGGCTGCGCGCTGGACGCGGTCACCCGCGGTCTGAAGGTTGGGCTCGTCGATGCCCGGGACTTCGCCGCCGGCACCTCCAGCCGCTCGAGCAAGCTCTTCCACGGCGGCCTCCGCTATCTCGAGCAGCTCAACTTCTCGCTGGTCTTCGAGGCGTTGAAGGAGCGTTCGCTGGCTCTGAACAAGCTCTGCCCGCACCTGGCCCGGCCGGTGCCGTTCATCTACCCGCTGCAGCGTCGCTTCATCGATCGCGGCTACGCCGGCCTCGGCATCGGCGTGTACGACGTGATGGGTGCGGGTCGTGGCGTTCCGCACCACTTGCGCCACCTCAGCCGGAAGCAGACGCTGGAGATGTTCCCGTCGGCCAAGCGGGAGGCCCTCACCGGTGGGATCCGGTTCTACGAGGGGCAGGTGGACGATGCGCGGCACACCATGATGCTGGGTCGGACGGCCGCCCACTACGGCGCGATCTGCGCCATGAGCACCCGCGTGGTCGGCTTCATCCGGGAGAACGACCATGTCGCCGGCGTCCGGGTGAAAGACCTGGAGGGCGGCGGCGAGTTCGAGATCCGGGCACGTCAGACCATCAACGCCGCCGGCGTCTGGATCGATGAGATCCAGGAGATGCTCGGCGGCCGAGGTCAGTTCCGCGTCCGCGCCTCCAAGGGCGTGCATCTGGTGGTGCCCCGCAACCGGATCAACTCGAGCTGTGGGTTGATCACCCGCACCGAGAAGAGCCTGCTGTTCATCATCCCGTGGGGCAGCCACTGGATCATCGGCACCACCGACACCGACTGGGAGCTGGACCTCGCGCACCCGGCGGCCAGCCAGGCGGACATCGACTATCTGCTCGAGCACGCGAACACCCTGCTGGCGGACCCGCTGACCCGAGACGATGTGGTCGGTGTGTACGCCGGTCTGCGGCCGCTGCTTTCCGGCGAGTCCGACTCGACCAGCAAGCTGTCCCGCGAACACGCCGTGGCCAGCCCGGTCAGCGGGCTGACCATGATCGCGGGCGGCAAGTACACGACATACCGGATCATGGCCAAGGACGCCGTCGACAGCGCGGTCCACGGCCTGGAGCAGCGGGTCCCGGACTCCTGCACCGAGGACATCCCGCTGCTAGGGGCCGACGGCTATCGCGGGATGTGGAATTCGCGCGAACGGATCGCCGAGCAGAGCGGACTGCGGGTCTCGTGGATCGAGCATCTGTTGGGCCGCTACGGCTCGCTGCTGCCGGAGCTGCTCGCCATGATCGAGGCCGACCCGGAGCTGGGACAGCCGCTGTCAGGCGCTGGCGAGTACCTGAAGGCCGAGGTGGTCTATGCGGCCTCGCACGAGGGTGCCCTGCACCTGGATGACATCCTGGCCCGCCGGACCCGGATCTCGATCGAGACCTGGGACCGCGGCATCGCTGCAGCGACGGAGGTGGCAGAGCTGGTCGCACCGGTCCTCGGCTGGGGACCCGCCGACATCGAACGTGAGGTCGAGCACTACCACAAGCGGGTCGACGCCGAACGGGAGTCGCAGAGCCAGCCGGACGATCTCTCTGCCGACTCGGCCCGGTTGGGTGCCCCCGACGTACGCATGGGTGGAAGCACGAGCTAGTCCCACCTCGGCGAGACGGGCCTGGCTCGGCCCATGATCGCCGACAACCAGTAATCTGAACTCCAGATTGCAGCTTTCCGAACGCACGCAGCCCGGCAGGTGACGATTGAGCAGGCTCCGGCCGGGCCAGCCCGACAATCTGGAGTGGGAACTATGCCGGTCAACCCTCATGTACGCGCCGCCCGGGACTTCCTGGTCAAGCACCGGGAGGACTACGAGACGGCCGTCAAGGGTTTCAGCTGGCCGGAGCTTCCGCTGTACAACTTCGCCACCGACTGGTTCGACGGGCTGGCCGAGGAACGGCCGGACGACACGGCGCTTTGGGTGATCGACAGCGAGAGGCAGACGAGGCTCAGCTTTGCTGACCTGGCATCCCGCTCGGTCGCTGCCGCGCACTGGCTGTCCAGTTGCGGCCTGCGTCGCGGCGACCGGCTCCTGCTGGTGCTCGGCAACGTCGTCCCGTTGTGGGAGATCATGCTGGCCGCCATTCGGCTCGGCGTGGTCGTGATCCCGGCGACTCCGCAGTTGTCGGCTGCCGACCTGGCGGACCGGGTGGATCGCGGCGGCGTGGCGATGGTGATCGCCGACGCGACCGACGTGGCCAAGTTCGCCCTGATCAGATCTGGCAGCATCCGGGCCGCCGTCGGCGAACCGACCGACGCCGACCTGTCCGCCGGCTGGCTCAGCTATGCCGACTCCGCCGGCCATCTGGGCCGCGACCCGCACTTTCCTGGCGCCAGCAAGGCGCGTGACCCGCTGCTGCTGTACTTCACCTCCGGTACGACGGCACAGCCCAAGCTGGTCGAGCACACCCAGGTGTCGTACCCGATCGGCCACCTGTCAACGATGTACTGGATGGGTCTGAGACCCGGCGACGTCCACCTGAACATCTCGTCGCCCGGCTGGGCCAAACATGCCTGGAGCAACTTCTTCTCTCCCTGGCTGGCGGGGGCCACGGTGCTGGTCTACAACTACGACCGGTTCGACCCGGCAGAGTTGCTGCAGGTGCTGGAACGGGCCGGCGTGACCACGTTCTGTGCACCGCCGACGGTGTGGCGGATGCTCGTCCAGACGGACCTGACCCAGGTCCCGGCCTCGCTGCGAGAGGTTCTGTCGGCCGGCGAACCGCTCAATCCTGAGGTCATCGCCCGGGTGGAGCAGGCCTGGGGTCTGACCATCCGGGACGGGTACGGCCAGACCGAGACCAGTGCCCAGGTCGGCAATCCGCCGGGCGCGCCGATCAAGCCCGGTTCGATGGGCCGCCCGCTGCCCGGCTTCCAGGTGGTGCTTCTGGACCCGGCCACCGGTGCCGAGTCGGAAACCGAGGGCGAGCTGTGCCTGCGGCTCGAACCTCGTCCGCTGCCACTGATGACCGGCTACAAGGAGCGGGCCGAGCAGTTCGACGACGAGAAGAATGGGGCCGCCTTCGCCGGCGATGTCTACCACACCGGCGATGTGGTCTCCCGGGACGCCGAGGGCTATCTCACCTACGTCGGACGCGCCGACGACGTCTTCAAGGCCAGCGACTACCGGATCAGCCCGTTCGAGCTGGAATCGGTGCTGATCGAACATGCCGCAGTGGCTGAGGCGGCCGTCGTACCGGCACCCGACGCGCTGCGCCTGGCCGTACCCAAGGCCTACATCGTGCTGGCGTCCGGCTTCAGTCCCGACTCCGAGACGGCCCGCTCGATCCTGGCCTATGTCCGCGAGCAACTGGCCCCGTACAAGAGGATCAGACGGATCGAGTTCGCGGAGCTGCCCAAGACCGTCAGCGGAAAGATCCGGCGGGTGGAGCTGCGCGCCGGGGAGATGTCACGGGAGCATCGGTCGAGCGCCGAGTTCTGGGACTCCGACTTCGAGTTCTGACCACCGCGACTTCGCGCCGAGGCCGGGAACGGCACCGGCCAACACACCCTGACCACCTGGCTCGAGTTGAAGGGCCGACCAGCGACAATACTGAGGCACGCGACACCCATCGAATGGCAGGACATGGCACGCAAAGCATCGACCACACCGCCTGAGGACGACTTCACCGAGCGGATTGTCGACATCGATGTCTCCTCCGAGATGCAGACGAGCTTCCTGGAGTACGCCTACTCGGTGATCTATGCCCGCGCGCTGCCGGATGCCCGCGACGGGCTGAAACCGGTGCAGCGCCGGATCCTCTACTCGATGAACGAGATGGGCGTGCGGCCGGACCGAGGTCACGTGAAGTGCGCCCGGGTGGTCGGGCAGGTGATGGGTGTCCTGCACCCGCACGGCGACACCGCCATCTATGACGCGCTGGTCCGGACCGCGCAACCCTGGTCGATGCGGCTGCCGCTGATTGACGGCCACGGCAACTTCGGCTCGCCCGATGACGGGCCTGCGGCCATGCGCTACACCGAGTGCCGGATGGCACCCTCGGCGTTGGCGATGACCGACGGGCTGGACGAGGACACCGTCGACTTCAAGCCCAACTATGACGGCCGCGACACCGAGCCGACCGTGCTGCCGGCGGCCTTCCCCAACCTGCTGGTCAACGGAGCCAGTGGCATCGCGGTCGGGATGGCGACCAACTGCCCGCCGCACAACCTGGTGGAGGTGGTGCAGGCGCTCCGGCATCTGCTCAAACACCCCGATGCCGACGTCGAGGCGCTGATGCGGTTCATTCCCGGCCCGGACCTGCCGACCGGCGGCAAGATCATCGGACTGGACGGCATCAAGGATGCTTACGCCACCGGCCGCGGTTCGTTCAAGATCAGGGCCACCGCCCGGGTGGAGCAGGTCACCCCGAGGCGCAAGGGCATCGTCATCACCGAGCTGCCCTACAACATCGGCCCGGAGAAGGTGATCGAGCAGATCAAGTCTCTGGTGGGCAGCAAGAAGCTGCAGGGCATCGCCGACATCAAGGACCTCGCCGACCTGACCAACGGCACCCGGCTGGTGATCGAGGTCAAGAACGGTTTCAACGCCGACGTCCTGCTCGAGCAGCTGTACAAGTCGACCAAGCTCGAGGACTCCTACTCGATCAACGCCGTTGCGCTGGTGGAGGGGCAGCCGCGCACGCTGTCGCTGCGCGAGATGCTCACGGTCTACCTGGAGCACCGGCTTGAGGTCACCCTGCGCCGGACGGAGTTCGCCCGACGGAAGGCCCTCGAACGGCTGCATCTGGTGGAGGGGCTGCTGATCGCCATCGTCGACATCGACGATGTGATCGCCATCATCCGTTCCTCCGATGATGCGGCTGCGGCCCGGGCCCGGCTGATCGAGGCGTTCGACCTGACCGAGACCCAGGCTTCCTACATCCTGGACATGCAGCTGCGCCGGCTGACGAAGTTCTCCAAGATCGAGCTCGACGCCGAGCGGGAGTCCCTGCTGACCAAGATCACCGAGCTGACCGAGATCATCGACAACGAGGACCAGTTGCGGACTCTGGTCGGCAACGACCTGGCCGAGATGGCCAAGAAGCACGGCACACCACGGCGGACCATCCTGCTGGCCGCCAGTGGGGTGGCCGCGACAGCTGCCACGGCGCCGCTGGAGGTCGCCGACGACCCCTGCTGGGTGCTGCTCTCCTCTGCCGGTCTGCTGGCTCGCACCGACCATGCCGATCCCCTGCCGGGCGAGGGCCCCCGCGCCAACCACGACGTTGTCACGTCGATGATCCGGGCGACCGCCCGTGGCGATTTCGGCGTCGTCACCTCGTCGGGCAGGCTGGTCCGCTGCCACGCGCTGGACCTGCCCACCGTGCCCGGCACCGCGAATGCGCCCAACCTGCAAGGCGGCGCCCAGGTCTCCGAGCTCGTGGGTCTGGCTGCGGACGAGCGGGTGCTCTGTCTGACAACGCTCGACCCGGACTCGTTGGGGCTGGCCGTCGGGACGGCCCGCGGGGTGGTCAAGCGCGTCAACCCCGAGGCGCTGAGCCGCGAGTCCTGGGACGTCCTGCGGTTGGAACCCGGCGACCAGCTCGTCGGGGCGGCGGAGCTCACCTCGACCGACGTCGACCTCGTCTTCATCACCAGCGACGCGCAGCTGCTGCACTTCCCGGTCAGCGACGTCCGGCCGCAGGGCCGCTCCGGCGGCGGGGTCGCCGGAATCAAGCTCTCGCCGAACGCACGCGTCGTCTTCTTCGGCACCGCCCCCAGAGCCGATGCGATCGTGGTCACGGTCGCCGGCAGCTCGGCAGCCCTGCCGGGCACCGATGCCGGGACCATCAAGGTGACACCCTTCAGCGAGTACCCGGCGAAGGGCCGTGCGACCGCCGGCATGCGCTGTCACCGCTTTCTGAAGGGCGAGGACGTCCTGCTGCTCGGCTGGGCCGGGGCCGCCCCCGCCCGTGCTGCCGCCGCCAGCGGCGCACCGATCGACCTGCCGGAGGCCACCGGACGACGGGACGGGTCCGGAGCGCCGAACGGGCAGCCGATCGCCGCTGTCGCCTCGTCGCTGGCTCAGAAGGCAGACACCTGACAGTTGTCGATCGCTGGGGCCCTACAGTGTGGGTCGTGGATGAATCTTTCGAAGACCTGCTGCAGGCCAACCGCCGCTTCGCCGACACCTTCGCGCTGAGCGGATTCGACGGGCTGGCTCACGCCGGCGTGGCGATGGTCACCTGCATGGACTCCCGGATCGAGCCGCTCGGCATGATCGGGCTCAAGGTCGGCGACGCCAAGATCATGCGCACCCCCGGTGGACGGGTGACCGAGGACGCCCTGGTCGGGTGCATCCTCGGCGTACACCTGCTGAAGGTGGAGCGGATCCTGATCGTCCCGCACACCCGATGTGCAATGGCTGCCGGCACCGACGCCGAGATCGCCGAGGCCGTTCGCAACGCCACCGGTGCGGAGATCGGCGACCTGCGGCTCGGCGCCTCCCCCGACCAGGACACGAACCTCCTCGCCGACGTCTCCCTGCTCCGCAACCATCCCCTCATCGGGGACCGAGCCACCGTCGGCGGCTTCAAGTACGACGTCGACACCGGCCTGCTGACCCGCCTCATCTGACTCTGCTCTGAGCCCGTCGCGCACGCGTTCTGACTGAACATTTGTGCGTTAGCGGGCCGATCACGCGGGCTGAGCCTGTCGAAGGCCCACCGACCACTGCGTGAGGGTGCGGCAAGGCCCTTCGACAAGCTCAGGGCACGGGGGCAAGCTCAGGGCACGGGGAAGCTCAGGGCACGGGGAAGCTCAGGGCACGGGGACAGTCTCAGGGCACGGGGACGGCCTTAGGCGTCGATAGTCGCGGCGTCCAGCTGGTAGGCACCGTCGACGATGAAGCCCTTGCGGGGGCCGACATCGTTGCCCATCAGAAGGTCGAAGGTCTGCTCGGCGGCCTCGGCGTCGTCGACGGTGATCCGGCGCAAGGTGCGATGGCGTGGACTCATAGTCGTCTCGGACAGCTGGTCGGCGTCCATCTCACCCAGCCCCTTGTAGCGCTGGGGCTCCTTGAAGTTCTGGCCACGCTTGGTCAGCTCCGCCACCTTGCGCTGGTATTCGGCATCGGAATACGTGTACAGGTATTTCTCCATGCCACGCTTGGGGTTGATCAGCTCGAAACGATGCAGCGGCGGCACTGCCGTGTAGACACGGCCGGCCTCCACCAGCGGCCGCATATAGCGGAAGAACAACGTCGCCAGCAGGCACCGGATGTGTGCTCCGTCGGAGTCGGCATCCGCCATGAAGATGATCTTGCCGTAACGTGCCGCGTCCAGGTCGAAGGTGCGCCCGGTGCCCGCACCGACGACCTGGATGATCGAGGCGCACTCGGTGTTCTTCAACATGTCCCCGACCGACGCCTTCTGGACGTTGAGGATCTTGCCGCGGATGGGCAACAGCGCCTGGAACTCCGAGCTGCGGGCCCGCATCGCGGTACCGAGCGCGGAGTCACCCTCGACGATGAAGAGCTCGCACCGATCGACGTCGGTTGACCTGCAGTCCTTGAGCTTGGCCGGCAGGGTCGAGGACTCGAGGGCGTTCTTGCGCCGCTGCGCCTCCTTGTGCGCCCTGGCGGCCACCCGGGTCCGCGACGCGGACACGACCTTCTCCATCACCATCCGAGCCTGGGCCTTGGCCTCACGCTTGGTCGACGTCAGAAAGCTGGTCAGCTCGGCCTCCACGATCTTGCCCACCAGCCGGGACACCGCCGGCGTGCCGAGCACCTCCTTGGTCTGTCCCTCGAACTGTGGTTCGGCCAGCCGCACGGTGACCACCGAGGTCATCCCCTCCAGGATGTCCTCTTTGATGATCTCCTCCCCCGACTTCAACAGCCGGGTGCCCTCCAGAGCCTTGCTGAAGGCCCGCGTCAGGGCACGTTCGAAGCCGGCGACATGCGTGCCGCCCTTGGGGGTGGCGATGATATTCACGTAGCTCTTGGTACGGGACTCGTAGCCGCTGCCCCAGCGGACCGCGATATCCACCTCGAGCTCGCGATCGACATCGGCGGGCTCCATATGTCCCGCGTCGTCCAGCATCGGCACCGTCTCGGTGAACGAATCCCTACCCTGAAGCCGGATGACATCGGTCAGCGGGGCGTCGGTGGCCAGATACTCGCAGTACTCGGTGATGCCGCCATCGTGCTTGAACGTCTCCTGGGTCGTCTCCGGCCCGCGCGCGTCGGTGACGCTGAGAGCCAGGCCTGGGACCAGGAAGCTGGTCTGTCGAGCGCGCGCCTCCAGGTCGGTCAGCGACAGCTGGGCGTCCTTCAGGAAGATCTGCCGGTCGGGCCAGTAGGTGATCCGGGTGCCGGTCACCCCCTTCTTGGCCCGACGCAGCTTCTGCAGGCTGGCGCCCGGGGTGAACTTCGCGATCGGGCCAGGCCCGTCGAACGTTCCCGGGACGCCTCGCCGGAACGACATGCCCCAGGTGGCGGAGTTGCGGTCCACCTCGACGTCGAGGCGGCTGGACAGGGCGTTCACCACCGAGGCCCCCACCCCGTGCAGACCGCCGGTCGCGTTGTAGGAGCCGGCGCCGAACTTGCCACCGGCGTGCAGCTTGGTGAAGACGACCTCGACACCGGACAGCCCGGTACGCGGTTCGACGTCCACCGGAATGCCCCGCCCACGATCATGCACCGTGATGGACCCGTCGGCGGCGAGAATGACCTCGATCGCATCCCCGTACCCGCCGAGGGCCTCGTCCACGGCGTTGTCGATGATCTCCCACAGACAGTGCATCAACCCCCGGGTGTCGGTCGAGCCGATGTACATGGCGGGGCGCTTGCGGACCGCCTCGAGCCCTTCCAGGACCAGCAGATGTCTTGCTTCGTACTCGCGGCCTTCGGCAACGGGCTGATTCATGGGCACCAGCCGAGGATACTTGTCGGCACCCACAGATCGCTGGACCGACCCACGGCAGCCGGCACCCGGGGAGCAAGCGCACAACGCCGTTGCGATGCGCTGACGGGTTCTGCAGTCGGGACCGGGTACGCTCACAAGACGTGACCTGATATGAAGGTCACACGTTTCGTGACCAGACTGATGCGTGACAGGTCCATTCGTTACACGACAGACACGGATCCGAGACGCAGATCGGGAACAATGAGAGCCAGATTGGATGTTGACTAGTAGGAACGGCTGTATCACTGCATCCGTCCCACAACTCACAAGAAGTACGAATGAATGGTTCGGACTCCGAGGAAAGAGAGGCCTATCGTGAGCACCACAGTCATCGAAGGAGCTGCTTTGAATGCGGCCGATCGTTGCGACCGTTGCGGCGCGCAGGCCTATGTTCGGGTGACTCTCGCCGCCGGTGGCGAGCTGTTGTTCTGCGCCCACCACGGCAAGCTGCACGCCGACAAGCTCAAGCAGGTCGCGTTGCAGATCCACGACGAGACGGAGCGCCTCGGCTGAGCCTCGGCGACCACCGCAGACCTGACGAAGCCCTCACCGGGAGACCGGTGAGGGCTTCGTCGTCCTCCGACGTGCTCTGAGACCTTGGAAGGGCACCTCCGCCCTTCACGTGCCCTGAGCCTGCCGAACGGCACCTCCGCCCTTCACGTGCCCTGAGCCTGCCGAACGGCACCTCCGCCCTTCACGTGCCCTGAGCCTGTCGAAGGGCACTTCCGCCCTTCACGTGCCCTGAGCCTGTCGAAGGGCACTTCAGGCAGCCCTTCGACAGGCTCAGGGCGCGTACCAGCCCATACATGTGGCGCTCGCCCTTCGACAGGCTCAGGGCGCGTACCAGCCCATACATGTGGCGCTCGCCCTTCGACAGGCTCAGGGCGCGTACCAGCCCATACACGTGGCGCTCGCCCTTCGACAGGCTCAGGGCACGGGGTGCTCGGCACAGTTGGGGGCGATGGAACTCAGTCCAGGTAGTCGCGGAGGACCTGGCTGCGGGACGGGTGGCGCAGCTTGCTCATCGTCTTGGACTCGATCTGACGGATCCGCTCACGGGTCACGCCATAGACCTTGCCGATCTCGTCCAGCGTCTTCGGCTGGCCATCGGTCAGACCGAAGCGCATCGAGACGACGCCGGCCTCACGCTCGCTGAGGGTGTCCAGCACGTCGTGCAGCTGTTCCTGCAGCAGGGTGAAGCTGACCGCGTCGGCCGGAACGACCGCCTCGGAGTCCTCGATCAGGTCGCCGAACTCGGAGTCGCCGTCCTCACCGAGAGGCGTGTGCAGGGAGATCGGCTCGCGGCCGTACTTCTGGACCTCGACGACCTTCTCCGGGGTCATGTCGAGCTCTTTCGCCAGCTCCTCCGGCGTCGGCTCCCGACCGAGGTCCTGCAGCATCTGCCGCTGCACCCGGGCCAGCTTGTTGATGACCTCGACCATGTGTACGGGAATCCGGATGGTGCGCGCCTGGTCGGCCATCGCCCGCGTGATCGCCTGGCGGATCCACCAGGTGGCATAGGTGGAGAACTTGTAGCCCTTGGTGTAGTCGAACTTCTCGACCGCGCGGATCAGACCGAGGTTGCCCTCCTGGATCAGGTCCAGGAACAGCATGCCGCGGCCGGTGTAGCGCTTGGCCAGGCTGACCACCAGTCGCAGGTTGGCCTCCAGCAGGTGGTTCTTGGCCCGCCGGCCGTCCTCCGCGATCCAGTCGAAGTCCTCGGCCTGGCTCGGCTTGATCTTGAACTTCTCGTCGTTGATCTTCTCGTCAGCGAACAGGCCGGCCTCGATCCGCTTCGCGAGCTCGACCTCCTGCTCGGCGTTCAGCAGCGCGACCTTGCCGATCTGCTTGAGGTAGTCCTTGACCGGATCGGCCGTGGCACCGGCGGCCATCACCTGCTGCTCGGGCTCGTCGGCGTCGTCGGCGTCGGACAGGCTGAAGCCCTCGTCCTCCACCAGCTCCTTCTCCAGGGTGGCTTCCTTGGCGGGCTCGAAGGCGGCCTCGTCCACGTCATCCAGGGTGCGCTTCTTGCCGCCGACGGTGAGGACGACCTCCTCGCCCTCGACCTCAACCAGCACGTCGGCTGTGACGGTGACTTCCTCGGTGCCGGAGGCAGCCTTCTTCGCCGCGGCCTTCTTGGCGGGCGCCTTCTTGGCCGCGGGTTCCTTCTTCGCGGCGGGCGCCTTCTTGGCCGGAGCCTTGGCCGCCTTGGCCCCGGTCCTGGTGGCCGCTGGCTCCGAGGGCGACTCGACAGCCTTCAACGGAGCCTTCTTGGCCGCCGCCTTCTTCGCAGGGGCCTTGTCAGCCGGCGCATGCACCTGACTGGCCTTACTCGTCGCTGCCGCAACAACAGAAAGCGTGGGATCATGGGCGTTTGAGCGGGGCGTCACAAAGAACCTCTCGGCATACCGGATATCGATCAGGGCAGGCAACACCACTTGGAAGTCAATAGGTGTTCCAGTTGTATTCTGACACGGCTTCCCAAATCTGCCGAACGCGGGCGCGCCGAGCGGACGGGAGTCTTTCGGATGCTGGGCCGTGGCCAGCCGTTCGGGACCGGCGTGGGAGCCGGGCAGGTGCTACTTCGGTTCGGCCTTGACGGCAAGCACCGGACACTGGGCGTCCAGGAGCACGCGCTGGGCGTTGCTGCCCAGCAGGAGCTTTCCCACCGGGGAACGACGGCGGAGCCCGATGACGATGAACTCGGCCCCGGAGGTGTCTGCGGCGTTGATGAGCTCCTCCGCGGGGTCCAGGGCGTCGGGCGCCTCACGCACCTCGTACGGCAGGCCCGACTTCTCCAGCTCGAGCTTCAAGGCCGCAACCTCGTCAGTCGGCGAGGTATGCACCACGATCAAACTCGAACGACGCAGGCCCGCCTCGACGATGGCCCGCTCGAGAGCGGCTCGCCCTTCGGCCTTCGATGAGTAGCCCACTACGATCGTCGAACGGCTCTCAGGACTCGCCTCAGCCATTACTCCACCTCCCAGGTGTGTACCGGTTCGTTGCTGTGCATCAGGTCCAGGTAGCTGCCGAGCATGCCACGCAGTGCCTCCCAACGGGAGTCCCCGGCCTGTTCCCGTCTGGCTACCTCCGCAGTTTGCCATGTCGCACCGTTCGCCGCACGCAGGCAGCGCCGCTCGATGATGCCGAGCAGCCGGTCGCTCTCCCCACCGGACACCCCCCACTTGGCCAACCCGGCGGCGGCCATCGGGATCAGCTTCCGGACCACCAGCTCGGTGGCCTTCACCTCCCCCACCTTGGGCCAGTAGACCTCCGAGTGGATGCCGTGCCGCACACCGATGGCGAAGTTGTCCGCGGCCGCGGCGAACGACATCTGTGACCAGATGGGGCGATCCTCGCTGGCCAGCTCCCGTACCAGACCGGCGAAGAAGGCCGCGTTCGCCATCGTGTCGACCACGGTGGGACCGGCCGGCAGCACCCGGTTCTCGACCCGCAGATGGGGAGAGCCATCGCTGATGTCGTACACCGGCCGGTTCCAGCGGTAGACAGTGCCGTTGTGCAGCCGCAGCTCGTCGAGTCGCGGAACGCCGCCGGCGTCGAGCACCGCGACCGGGTCCTCGTCGCTGCTGACCGGCAGCAGCGACGGGAAATACAGCGAGTTCTCCTCGAACAGGTCGAAGATCGACGTGATCCAGCGCTCGCCGAACCACACCCGTGGCCGCACGCCCTGGGCCTTCAGCTCATCACTGCGGGTGTCGGTGCTCTGCTCGAACAGCGGGATGCGTGACTCCGCCACCAACTCCTTGCCGAACAGGTACGGCGAGTTTGCGCAGATCGCGACCTGGATCCCGGCGATCGCCTGGGCCGCGTTCCAGTAACCGGCGAACTCCTCGGGGCTGACCTGCAGATGGACCTGGGTCGAGGTGCAGGCCGCCTCGGGCATGATCGTGTCGGAGATCATCTGCAGCCGTTCGACGCCGTCGATGATGATCTCGAGGTCCTCGCCTCTCGCTGCGAAGATCTGCTGATCGAGCAACGAGTAACGCGGGTTTTCCGAGACGCTGTCGAGGGTGACGTGCTCGGGACGCAGCGTCGGCAGGATGCCGACCATCGCGAGCTGGGCGCCGACCTTCTGGGCCCGGGTGCTCGCCTGGTTCAGGGCGTCGCGGACGGACTGCTCGAACGACGTGAGGCCGCCGTCACCGAGCCGTCGGGCGGGAACGTTGATCTCGATATTGAAGCGGCCCAGCTCGGTCTGGAACTGCGGGTCCGCGATCGCCTCCAGCACCTCGGCGTTGCGCATGGCCGGTTCGCACCGATCGTCGACCAGGTTGAGCTCGATCTCCAGTCCCGCCATCGGGCGCTCGAAGTCGAACCGCGACTCGGTGAGCATCCGTGCCAGTACGTCAAGTCCTTTGCGGACCTTCGCCCGGTGCCGTTTGCGATCCTCGCGCGTGAACTGTGTCGCGTCGACCTCTGCACCCATAGCGCCTATCCTCACGTATGGGAGGGGTCCGTGCGAGCCCTCCCAACCAATTGTCCCCCGCGTCCCACACCCGCCAGCTGCGTGGCATTCGAGCTCGGACCACGAATCCCCGTCCTGCATAGGAGTGCTCATGCCCCTCCCCGGCACCCCGGAAGCGGACGTCACCCTGGATCCGGACTCCGACAGCTTCTACCGGCCGCTGGGCGGGATGCGGTTTCAGCCGACGCTGCACAGCCAGGGTGCCTGGCAGCCGAACGAGCAGCACATGGGACCGGTGTCAGGCCTCATCGTGCACGCGGTCGAGGAGCATGTTCGCCAGCTCCATGTCGATGGAGATGATCTTCAGCTCTGCCGGCTCAGCTACGACATCCTGGGGCTGATCCCGGCGGGCCCGAGCGAGATCACCGTCGAAGTGATCAGACCCGGCCGGACGATCGAGCTACTCAATGCGACCATGATCGCCGGCGGTCGCCCGGTGGTGCTGGCCAGGGCCTGGCGGCTGTCGCGGCAGGACACCACGGAGGTCACGGGCGGTCTGCCTGAACCAATGCCCGCACCCGACACCTGGCCACTGTGGCGTGGCAGCGATGTCTGGCGTGGCGGCTACATCGCCGCGATCGAAATCCGGATCGAGCCTGGCGGTGCGCCGGGCCGGGTGCGGGCCTGGCTGCGAACGGACAAGACGCTGGTCGAGCAGGTCACCTCGAGCGACCTGGCTCGTTTCGTCGGCCTGGTGGACACGGCCAACGGCATCGCCACTCGGGTGCCGCCGGCCGAGTGGATGTTCCCCAACACCGATCTGAGCGTGCATCTCTACCGCACACCGGTCGGCGGTTGGGTGGGACTGGACACCACAGTGACGTTCGGCCGCACCGGTCTCGGGCTGACCTCCTCCACCCTCTACGACGAATCGGGTCCGGTGGGTCGGGCTGAACAGGTGCTCACGGTGCGCCGACTTCATTGATCGATCGCGGGCTGATGTATCGGGGGCTGGCGTATCAGGGGGCGTGGCTGGGGGCTCCTCCCAGTGACAGCCGGGCCGCGCCCGGCGCAGCTTCGTGTGAGGGGCACCGATGGGTCGTCGCAGTCCGATGGTCACGCTCGCCCTGGTCGCGCTGGCCTTCGCCGTCATGTTCCTGGTCAACCTGACCGCAGCCACGGTGCCTTACGCACCGCCCGGTGGACCCGCCTCGCCGGCCGCCTCGAGCTGGCGGCCCTCCGCACCACCACCAACGTCGGGCACCAGCCGGTCAACCGTGCGGGAGCCTCTTCGCCCCGTGAAGCCTCCGGATGTCCTCCGATGACCGGGACCGGTGGAACGCCTCCGCGCCGGGCTGCGGCAGTGAGCGAAGCAGACCATCGAGCTGCGGCGCCGGTCGGCCCCGTCGTGCTGGCGTTCGCGGCCGGGTCCGCGGTGTCGGTTGCGATGGGCGCCTACGCCGGCCTGCACCATCCCACCGGGACGGCGGTCAACCTGGCCGGGTTCTCCAGCCCGTTGGCCGTCAAGAGCTGGTTGGCGAGCATCTCCCTGCTGTTCGCCCTGATCCAGGTTCTGACCGCTCTCGCCATGTACGGCCGGCTGCCGCTCCGCGGACGCTGGGTCGCATTCGTCCATCGGTGGTCCGGCCGGATCGCGGTGCTGGTCGCCGTACCGGTGGCGGTGCACTGCCTCTATGCACTGGGGTTCCAGGGCTATCAGCCGCGCATCCTGCTGCACTCGCTGTTCGGCTGCTTCTTCTTCGGCGCCTTCGTCTGCAAGATGCTGGTGCTGACCCGGTCGAAGTCTCCCGGCTGGGTGGTCCCAGTGGTCGGCGGCGCCCTGGCAGCCGGGCTCACGATGGTGTGGTTGACATCGGCGCTCTGGTTCTTCAGCACCTTCGGGGTGATCCGATGAGTCGCACAGTTGCATTGGGGCCCCTCCCGACCTCCCCAGCCCCACTGCCCAGCCCCAGCCCGTTCCACCGATCTCGTCTCTCGCGCCGGTCGTTCCTGGCCGGCGTCGGAGTCTCCCTCGTCGCGACCGGTCCGCTGAGCGGCTGCACCCTCTACGGCCAGCCCCAGCAGCCGTCGCCCCAAGGGCCGCCAACTCAGCCCAGGCCTTCCGCAGGTGCGCTGGCCCTCGCATCGGCGATCCCGATCGGCGGCGGCGAGGTCTTCGACGGTCCGCAGGTGGTCGTCACTCAACCCACCCAGGGCAGCTTCAAGGCCTTCACCGCCGTCTGCACGCATCAGGGCTGTCTGGTCGGCAGCGTGACCGACACCATCAACTGCCCCTGCCACGGCAGTCGGTTCAGCATTGCTGACGGTTCGGTCGTCGCCGGACCGGCGTTGGCTCCGCTGGCTGCCCGGAAGATCACGGTCGCACACGGGCAGATCGTGCTGGGTTGACCCGGCTGCGGCCAATGCGGAGTCGGCGCACCGACCCAGGCTCACTAGGCTCTGACCATGTCTGCCGATGCGCGTACCACCAGCACGCCCGCCCCTCCGGTTGCCGAGCCGCGGCCCCAGATCCGCAGCCACCACGGTGACGACTTCGTCGACGACTTCGAGTGGCTGCGTGACAAGGAGAACCCGGAGGTGATCGCCTACCTCGAGGCCGAGAACGCCTACACCGAGAGCCGCACCGGACACCTCACCGGGCTGACCGACCAGATCTTCGGCGAGATCAAGGCGCGCACCAAGGAGACCGACCTCACTGTGCCGCTGTACGTCAGCCACGGCGCCAGCGACGACACCGCCAACCGGCGCGGCTACTGGTATTACACCCGGACCGTGGCCGGCGCCGAGTACGCCATCCACTGCCGAGTGGTGGCCGCCGATGCGAAGACCCCGCCCGACGTGGAGGGTGCCATCGCCGGCGAGGAGGTGCTGCTGGACGGCAACATCGAGGCCGAGGGACTCGACTTCTTCTCACTCGGGGCCTTCTCGGTCTCCCCCGATGGGCACCTGCTCGCCTACGCCACCGATACCACCGGTGCGGAGCGGTTCACCCTCAAGGTCAAGGACCTCAGAACGGGGGCGCTGCTGCCCGACCAGATCGAGGACATCGCCTACGGCGTGGCCTGGGCACGGAACAGCCACCTGTTCTACACCCGGGCCGACGACGCGTGGCGCCCGTACGTGGTGCTGCGTCACCGCCTCGGCACCGAGGTGAGCACCGACGTGGCGGTGGCGACTGAGCCCGACGAACGGTTCTGGATCGGGGTCAGCTCCAGTCGGGACGAGAACTGGATCGTGATCGGGGCCGGCAGCAAGCTGACCTCCGACTTCTCGCTGCTCAGCGTCGACGATCCCGAGGGCCGGCCGCGACTGGTCGCTCCGCGGCGACAGGGCGTCGAGTACGACGTCGAGCCCGCCGGCGACCGGCTGCTGATCGTGCACAACGACGGCGCCGAGGACTTCTGTCTCGCCGAGGCGCCCCTGGACGCCACCAGTCACGAGCAGTGGCGAACGGTGCTCCCGCATCAGCAGGGCGTCCGGATCAACTCGGTCGCGGCCTACGCCAGCCATGTCGTCGTCTCGCTGCGCCGGGCCGGTCTCAGCGGTCTGCACGTGATCCCTCGGGGCGCGGACGGCAGCCTCGGTGCCGGCTCCGACATCGCGTTCGACGAGCCGATCTACACCGTCGACTCCTCGGGCGGCCCCGAGTACGAGACGGACACCATCCGGTTGGACTTCGGCTCCCTGGTGACCCCGGCCTCGGTCTACGACTATGACCTCAACACACGCACGATGACGCTGCTGAAGCGCACACCTGTGCTCGACGATCCCATCTTCGGTCCCTACGTCCCGGCCAACTACGTCGAGCGCCGGGAGTGGGCCACCGCAGCCGACGGCACTCGGATCCCCCTCTCGGTGGTGCACCGTGTCGACGTTCCCCGAGACGGCAGCGCACCGGCGCTGATCTACGGCTACGGCTCGTACGAGATCCCGATCGACCCGAGCTTCGCCGTCTCGCGGCTGTCGCTGCTGGACCGCGGGTTCGTCTTCGCGATCGCCCACGTGCGCGGCGGCGGCGAGATGGGCCGCAGCTGGTACGAGAACGGCAAGATGCTCACCAAGAGGAACACGTTCACCGACTTCGTCGCCTGCGCCGAGCACCTGATCAGCAGCGGCTACACCTCCGCGGACCGGCTGGCCGCCCGCGGCGGCAGCGCCGGTGGTCTGCTGATGGGAGCCGTCGCCAACCTGGCGCCGGCCACGTTCCGGGCCATTCATGCACAGGTCCCGTTCGTCGACGCTCTGACCACCATCCTGGACCCGGACCTGCCGCTCACGGTGATCGAGTGGGAGGAGTGGGGAGATCCGCTGCACGACCCTGAGGTGTATCGGTATATGAAGTCCTACACCCCGTACGAGAACGTGCGGCCGGTGATGTATCCCGCCATCCTGGCCACCACCAGCCTGAACGACACCCGCGTGTTCTATGTCGAACCGGCCAAATGGGTGGCGCAGCTGCGCCGGACCGCTCTGAACGGGGCGGACCGGCCGATTCTGCTGAAGACCGAGATGGTGGCCGGGCACGGCGGCGTCAGCGGCCGGTACAAGAGTTGGCGCGAGACGGCCTTCGAGTACGCTTGGATCATCGACCAGGTCACCAGCGGATAAAACCCCAGGGACCATTTCAGGGTTTCTTCAGGGTGATCGAGGAATCCTTCATGCCCTCTCACGCGTTGTCATTGTTGAAGGCAACGAAAGGGGCCATGGTGGTATCAAGCACCGCAACTCGTACCCGAGTATCCGAAGGAATTGACGGCAAGGATGCAGTCGGTCTCTACCTCGACGGCATCGCGAAGACCCCTCTGCTGACGGCCGAGGAAGAGGTTCAGCTTGCCAAGGCCATCGAGATCGGGCTGTACGCCGAGCACATACTCTCTGGTGACGTCACCGCTGCCGAACGCGGCAAGCGTGCCAAGCGCCCCACCAAGGCTGAGCTCGAGTTCCTGGTCGACGAGGGCCGGCGGGCTCAGCAACGGTTCATCACCGCCAACCTGCGGCTGGTCGTCTCTGTGGCACGCAAGTACGGACGCTCGCAGATGCCCCTGCTCGACCTTGTCCAGGAGGGGAACACCGGGCTGATCCGGGCCGTGGAGAAGTTCGACTACACCAAGGGCTTCAAGTTCTCCACCTACGGCACCTGGTGGGTGCGGCAGTCGATCAGCCGTGGCATCGCCCAGCAGGGCCGGATCGTCCGGCTGCCCGTCCACGTGGCCGAGCAGGTCAACCAGGTGGGTGCGGTCCGCCGGACCCTGGAACGCCGTTTCGGTCGCGATCCCGAGCTGTTCGAGATCGCCGACGAGATGGGTCTGGAGACCGAGCGCGTGCTCGACCTGATCCGCTACGGCCGAGACCACGTGTCGCTGGACGCACCGGTCGAGGAGGGTGGCGACACCGCGCTCGGCGACCTGATCGCACGCGAGCCCATGCCGGGCCCGGATGAGGTCTACCTGGATGCCGAGGAGCACGCCCGGCTGGAGGCACTGCTCGACCAGCTCGACGAACGGTCGGCCGACGTCGTCCGACGCCGGTACGGCCTGCTCGACGGTCGGCAGGCCAAGCTCGCCGACATCGGCGCCCTCTGGGGCATCACCGCCGAGCGGGTCCGCCAGATCGAACGGCACGCCATCGCCAAGCTGCGTGGAAAGAGCGTCCTCGCGGCCTAGCCCTGACAGGCTCCCCCCTGGAGAAACACTGATCCGCCCCTCGTCAACCCGAGGGGCGGATCAGTGCTTTCGGGCGAGCTCGAGTTCAGCCCTTTACCGCTCCCGACGTCATCCCGGCGACGATCTGCCGGTTGAAGAACAGGAACATGATCAGCGGCGGAATGGTGATCAGCAGGATGTTCATGAACAGCAGGTTCCACTGGGTGCTGTACTGGCTCTGGAAGTTGTACAGGGTGAGCTGCACGGTGGCGTTCTCGTCGCCGGGCAGGAAGTACAGCGGGTTGGTGAAGTCGTTGAACACGCTGACCGAGGTGACCACGATGATCGTCACGGTCACCGGTCGGAGCAGCGGCAGCACGACCCGGAAGAACAGCGGGAGGCCCGAGCAGCCGTCGATGATGGCAGCCTCATCCAGTTCTTTGGGGATGGTGGAGATGAAGGCCCGGTACAGCAGGATGCAGAACGACATCCCGAACGCCACCTCCACCAGGATCAGCCCCGGCAGCGTCTTGAACAGGTGCATGCCTTGGAGGACCCAGATCGTCGGCACGACGGCCGGCGGGATGATCAGACCGGACAGCACCAGCAGGTTGATGAACCCGGTGAATCTGGTGATCCGACGTTGCAGCACGAAGCCGACCATGGCCGAGAGGACCACCATGATGGCGACGCTGGCCACCGTCAGGATGGTGCTGTTGATGAAGGCGGTGATCAGCATGTAGTCGCGCTTCTCGATCACCTCGGTCAGGTTGTCGATCAGGTGCAGCTCGGTCGGCCAGGAGAACTCCATCTTCGCGGCCTCGCGGCGGTCCTTGAGCGCCGTCACGAGGATGAACGCGAACGGGATGATGAAGACCACCACTGAGATGAAGATGGCGAGGCTGGTCAGCCCGATCTTCTTGAACGTTCTCATCGATCGACCTCATTCCGATTCAGGAACCAGTTCAGCGGGACGGCGATCAGTGCGACTACGGCGAAGAGCACCACGTTGCCTGCGGTCGACAGGCCGTAGAAGCCGGCCTGGTACTGCTTGTAGATGACTGAGGCGATGACGTCCGACGTGAAGCCTGGGCCGCCGCGGGTCATCGCCCAGATCAGCTCGAACGACCGCAGACCACCGATCAGCGACAGGATGATGACGGTCACCGTGGCCGGGCGGGCCAGTGGCAGCGTGATGTTCCAGAAGTTCTGCAGGGAGCTGGCGCCGTCCACCTTCGCCGCCTCGTAGTACTCCTGCGGGATGGAGACGATGCCGGCCATGTAGATGACCGTGGCCAGTCCGACCCCCTTCCAGACGTCCACTCCCGCGATGGACAGCAGCACCAGCTTCGGGTCGGTCAACCAGTACGGCCCGTCGATGCCGAACAGGCCCAGCGTGGTGTTGATCAGACCCTTGGTCGGGTGCATCAGGACGCTGAAGGTGATGCCGACGCCGATGGTGGACACCAGCACCGGGAAGAAGATCACCGACCTCAGATACCCGCGTCCCACGATGGTGGAGGTGAGCAGCACGCCCAGCAACATGCCGATCACCACCTTGGCGCCGGAGGTCACCACCGCGAAGATCAGCGTGTTGGTCAGGCCCTTGACCAGGAACGGCTCCCGGAAGAAGGTCTTGAAGTTCTGCAGCCCGATGAAGTCCCAGTCGAAGATCGTCCAGCGCGTCAGGCTGAAGAAGAACGAGGCGAACGTCGGGACGATGAAGAGGACGAGATAGATGGCCGCTGCCGGCAGGTAGAACCAGGACGAGTAGGGGCTCTTGATCCGTCTGGGGCCCTGTTGCGTCACCTGGCCCTTGTTCTTGCTGGTCGAGGTGGCCGTGGTTGTGGCCATGATGCCTCCCTGGAAGAGCGGAGACCGGCCCTGCCGGCTGGCAGGACCGGTCTCCGAAATGCTGTGGACGGGTAGGGGCTGACTTACCAGCCTTCGAGGCCCAGTTGCTCCGCCTGCTTACGAACGTCCTCGTCGTAGAGCTTGGCGCCCTCTTCTGCCGAACGGATGCCTGAACCCACCTCAACGGTGATCTCGGACAGGGCCGGGCCCTTGATCGGCGAGACGAACTCCAGCGCCGGTGACGTCGCGCCCTCGGTCTGGAAGTACTTCTGGATGTCGGTGACGATCGGCGGCACGTCCGACGGCAGCTCGCAGCCCTTGACCACGTACGGGCCGGTGAGGCCGCCGGCCTTCGACATGGCGGCGCAGCCGTCCGGGCTGGCCACGAAGCCGAGGAACTCCTTGGCCTCCTTGGGATGCTTGCTCGCCTTCGGGATGTAGAGCGCACCCGGGAACCAGACGGTCATGCCGTTACTGGCCGCGTCCTCACCCGGCATGGCGAAGAAGCCGACATCATTGACGTTGTCGGTGTAGGTCGTCTGCAACAGCGCCACCGCCGAGCTCAGCATCGGATAGTGCGCGCCCTCGCCGGTGGCCACCATCCGCACACCGTCGTCATAGGTCGCAGAACCGAAGTCCTTGTTCCAGTACCCGGCCTTGAAGAGCTCCTCCTGCACCTGGAAGCCGCGCAGAGCCGCCGGGGTGGTGGCGTACTTGGCCTGATTCTTGGTGTACTTCTCGGCGAAGTCCGGAACGGCCTTCTGCACGTTGTAGTAGTCGGCGAGCACGAACAGCTGGGCCGTCCAGGAGTCCTTGTAGGTCTGGATCACCGGGGTCTTGCCGGCGTCCTTGATCTTCTTGTTGTTGGCCATGAACTCGTCCCACGACTTGGGCACGCTCAGGCCGAGCTCCTTGTAGATGGGGATGTTGTAGAGCACACCCCCACCGACGGTGGTGCCCCACGGCACGCCGTACTTGTCCTGCCCGGCAGTGACCACCGGATAGAACTTGGAGTCGACGTTGTCCATGTACGACTCGTCGGTGAGCGGGAGCAGGTTCTGCTTCGGGTTGATCGCCTGGAACAGGGATCCGGAGTTGTAGAGGAAGACGTCGGCCATGTCGCCGGTCGACAGTCGGGTCTTGACGATGTTGTCACCCTCGGTGCCACCCGGCCGGCTGTCGATCTTGATCTTCACATTGGGGTTCTTCTTGGCGTAGGCGTCGACCAGCGCCTCTGCCTGTGCCAGTGTCGCCTCGTCATTGCCCACCAGGAAGGACAGCTCGACGGTGTCCCCGCCGCCACCGGCTCCCCCGCCGCCGGAGCTGCAGCCCGTCAGCGCGAGGGAGAGCACCGACGCAGCGGCGATCGCCGCGGTCAGTGTTCGCTTGAGAGTTCGAGTTAGCACCATTACCTCCACATTGAGATGAATGACTGTCCGCGGACTAAGTGAAACGGTTCAATCGTGGGTTAACTTAAACATGCCCCCCTGACTCTGTCAACGATTCGGCGTAACGAATCCGCACCAAGCGGAGGAATGCGCTTTCTCATCGCGCGCTAGGAATACTCCGGCGGCAGCGTGCCGTTCAGCCAGGCCAGCTCGTTGTCCTGGACGAAGGTGGACAGGGACTCGGCCGGCACCCAGGGCCACTCGGTGAACGATTCCATCAGCCGCATCAGCTCGCGGCCGGAGGCCTCGGTCGGTTGAGCCAGCACCAGACGGGCGGCAGCCTCGTACCCGGCCGGCTTGTCGTTCAGTTCGGCGACCTGTGCCGCCAGGTATTTCGGACCGCGGAAGAGCACCCTGTTGTACGCGAGCAGTGCCCTGCCGGCGGCACCAACCAGGTGGACCGCGGCATGGTGACGCAGATAGTCGTTCTGGTCGTCCTTGGCCCCCTGCGGCAGGAAGTATCCGCCGTACAGCCGGAGCTGGGAGAGGAACGAGGCCATTCTGGGCGCCCACACCTCCGACGGGACGGTGCGGATCCGCGCAAGTCGTTCCTCGAGGTCGTCGACCCGGCTCCAGACGACCCGGGCTCCGATGAAGGAGGCCCGCACCGGGTCATCCCCTCGCTCCGCGGCCTGCGTCAGGTAGGGCAGGGTGACCAGCTTGATGTCGAAGTAGCCACCGTCGTAGTCCGCTCCTTCGGTCTCGACATAGCTCAGCCGTCGGTTCCGGCCCGCCGCAGCGAACTCCTCCTCGGTCACCAGCAGGTACAGGTCGACGTCGGAGTCGGGACGCTCCGTGCCGCGGGCCACCGAACCGCCGATCACCACAGCCAGGTTGCTCTCCACCGAGCGGGCACGCTCGACATAGGTCTCCACCGCGCGCTCGTGATGCTGCATGACGACCCCCTACTGCTGTTTCAGCGGTCTGATCAGGCCCTCCTGGGCGACGTTGGCCACCAGCGTCCCGTCCTGGAAGAGCCGACCGGTGGAAAGACCCAGACCCGATGACGCGGACGGCGACACCTGGTCATACAAGAGCCACCGGTCGGCCCGGAAGGGTCGGTGGAACCACATCGCATGGTCGATCGAGGCCGCCTGGACGTTCAGCCCGATCATCACGCCATGCGGCACAGTGCTCGCCGACAGCAGAGTCAGGTCACTTGCGTACGCCAGCACCGCCTGGTGCAGCGGCAGGGAGTCCGGCAGGTCGCCGTCGGCGCGCACCCAGACCCTGGCCTGGGCCGGGCGCACCCCGTCCTCGAGCGATCCGCCGGGCCGGGAGTCACCCACATACCGCACGTCCAGGGCACCCCATTCGTGGTCCCAGAAGTCGGCGGACCGACCGGACAGCCGCGCCATGACCTCGCTGAGCCGCGGGCACTCCGCCGGCCCCGGCACGTCGGGGGGCACCGGGTCAGCGTGCTCGAACCCCTGCTCCTGCCGGTGGAAGGACGCTGACAGATAGAAGATCACCTGACCGCCCTGACGGGCGACAACCCGGCGGGAGGAGAACGACCCGCCGTCCCGGACCGCCTCGACGTCGTACACCATCGGGGTATCAGTGCGTCCCGGCAGCAGAAAATAGCCGTGCAGTGAGTGCGCGTAGCGATCGGCAGGGGCGGTGCGTACGGCGGCGGTGAGGGCCTGCGCCAGCACCTGACCCCCGAACGCGCGCTGCAGCTTGGTGTCGGGCTGACGGCCGCGAAACAGCCCGACCTCGATCTCCTCCAGCTCGAGCAGGTCGGTCAGTTCCTCAATGGACTGGGGCACGCTGCTGACCTTACTGCCAGACCTGCCCTGAGCCTGTCGAAGGGCACCGCAAACCACGCGCCCTGAGCCTGTCGAAGGGCAATTTCCGCATCTGCCCTTCGACAAGCTCAGGGCACGTTTGCCGGCTCAGGGCACGTATGCCAGCTCAGGGCACGTATGCCAGCTCAGGGCACGTATGCCAGCTCAGGGTTCGCCTTGCAGACGCAGGGCGGGGGGCTACTGATCTGGATCGGACTTGTCGTCGCGCTCGGCCAGAAAGCGCTCGAACTCGGCCGCGATCTCGTCAGCGCTGGGCACCCGTTCCGCCCCATCGGCCTGCAGAGCGTCGTACTGCTGCTCCAGCGACCGGACCAGCTCCTGCACCTCCGCGGAGCCGGACACCTCCTCCGCGATGTCTGCCAGGTTCGTGGCCGACGCCTTCTCGAGCGGTTCGAGCGGGACCTTCAGACCGGTCGCCTGACTCAATGTCCGGGTCAACGCCAAGGTCGCCTCCGGGAAGGCGGCCGACGACAGATAGTGCGGTACGTGCGCGGCCAGCCCCATCGCCTTGCGGTCGAGCTGACCGAGCCGGAACTCCAGCAGCCCGGTGAAACTTGCCGGCACCTCGACGCGGTCGATCCAACTGCGGTAGCCCTGCACCAGCTCCGGGTCCGTGGCATGCGCAGTCAAGGTGATCGGTCGGGTGTGCGGAACCGCCATCGGTATTCCATGCACACTGACTACCAACCGGACACCCAGCTGCTCGATGAGGCCGATCACGGCCGCGGCGAGCCGCTCCCACTGCACGTCTGGCTCCGGCCCGGACAGCAACAGAAAGACCTCGCCCTGCTCGTCCACCATCCGGTACAGACGCAGGTGGATGTCGGCGTACGACTTCCACTGGTTGGTGTCGAAGACCATCGCCGGCCGCCGGCTGCGATAGTCGTGCAGCTGATCATGGTCGAAAACGGCCAGCACCTCGTGGTCGAGATGCTCGAGCAGATGCGCCGACAGCAGCCGACCGGCCTGGCCGGCGTCGACGAAGCCATCGAGCTGATGGACCAGCACGGGCCGGTGCTCGGCCAACGAGGCCGCCACCTCCTCGTCCAGCGAATAGAGCAGTCGCGGATCCATCATGGCTCCAATCTACCTGCGGGGCCCGAGACCGCTGCGCGCCTGGCTGATGGCGGACTGCAGCCGTTTCGCCGACACCGGGAACCTCGTTCCCAGGCTCTGAGCGAACAGGCTCACCCGCAGCTCCTCCAGCATCCAGCCGATCGCCGCCACGTCGGCGGGCAGCGGACCCGGCGGGATCTCCCCACAGAGCTCGGCATAGGCGTCCTCGGCCGCGCTGATGGTGGCCAGGCCCGCGGCGTCACGCGCCGGCGCAACCTTCAGAGTGGCGATCCGCAGCTCGATCGCCCGGAGGTAGCGCACCAGGTCGGTCAGTTGAGCCTGCCTGGTTGCGGCCAGGAAGCCGGTGAAGACCAGGTTGTCGAGCTGCAGCGTCATGTCACCAACAGCCGCTTCGCTGATCCGCTGTACGGCAGGCAGCTCCAACCGGATCGCCCGGTCGCGCCGCAGGATCTCGGCGGCGGTGTTGACGATGTCGCGCATCAGGTCGGCGTTGTCGCCTCTGACCTGGTCGCAGAGCCGGCTGAACGCTGTCTCGGTGCGGACCTGCTGATCACCCGGCCGCTGCTCCCCCACCGTCCGTCGGACCAGCTCGCCGACCGAAGCCAACCGCGCGTCGGCGAGCAGCGCGGGGACCGACGGGTACGGGCTATGACCCAGCGCCAACTTGTCGGCGTTGCCAAGATGCCCGACGACCCACTTGGTGGGGTCCGGCGTGTTCAGCAGCACCAGCCGACGCAGGCCGGAACGGTGGCTGGCGGCCTGCCGCTCGGGGTTGTCGCTGACCACCAGCCCGACAGTCGTGCCCTCGTCCACGAGCGCCGGGTAGCCGACCACGCGGTGACCGCCACGCTGCAGCTCCACCTCCGCCGGGATCTCACCGAAGATCCAGCTGGTCGCTCCACTGCGTCGAAGCTCGGCACCGGCGCTGTTCAGCGTGGCCGCAAGCTTGGGCTCCAGCATCCGGCGTAGAGCCGCCAGGTCCTTGCCCTCGGCCTGTACCCCGGAGGCGTCGGTGATGACGAAGGTGATCCTGACATGATCAGGAAGCCGCTCCAGATCCCAGTCGCCCTCGGAGATCACCTCGCCGGTGAGCGCACGCAGCGCGCGGCTCAGCGCGCCAGCGAAGGCTTCCTCCGGCACCCGCTGCTGGCCGCGCAACCACTCGACCGCCCGGGCGGCGAAGTCGGGGGCCGGCACCAGCATCCGACGGACGCTCTTCGGCAGCGACCTGATCATCTCCGTGGCGAGCTCCACCCGCAGACCGGGCACCTGCCAACTGAACGTGGCTCCGTTGATCTGGTTGAGCAACGAGAGCGGGACCTCCACGCTGACCCCGTCTCGCGGCGAGCCGGGGTCGAAGCTGTAGCTGATCTTGAACGACAGATCACCGAGGTCCCAGTGGTCGGGGAAGGCCGAGCTGTCCAGCTCGGACCGGCCCGTCACAAGATCGTCAAGGCTCATCGTCAGCAGGTCAGGGTGCTCGGCCCGGCTCGTCTTCCACCAGCGGTCGAAGTGGGCCGCAGACACGACGTCGGCCGGGATCCGTTGGTCGTAGAACTCGAAGATGGCCTGGTCGTCGACGACGATGTCGCGGCGCCGGGTGCGTTCCTCCAGGTCGGCCGCCTCGGCACGCAACCGCTCGTTGTCGGCGAAGAACCGGTGCCTGGTCCGCCACTGCCCTTCGACCAGGGCTGCCCTGATGAAGATCTCCCTGGACAGCACCGGGTCCACCCTGCCGTACGAGACGCGCCGACGGCTGATCACGGGTACGCCGTAGAGACTCACCGTCTCGTAGGCCATCACCGAGCCACTCTTGGACGACCAGTGCGGCTCGGAGTAGTTGCGCTTCAGCAGGTGACCGCCGACCTCCTCGACCCAGGCTGCGTCGATGCCGGCCACGGTCCGCGCCCACAGCCGGGTGGTCTCCACCAGCTCAGCCGCCATCACCAGCGGCGGCTGGGTCTTGGCGACGCTGGATCCCGGGTTGATGGCGAACCGCGCCCCGCGCGCGCCGAGGTACTCCCGAGGTCCCGGGCGGCCACGCCGGGCCCCGGGCGTGCCGGGTTTGGGCTCGTCGCGCAGGTCGGCGAGGCCGACGTGGGACAGCAGGCCGGTCAGGATGGCGGTGTGAATCCGATCCGCCGGTGCGGGTTCGTGGTTGCGCTCCAGCTTGAGCTCGCGGGTGATGTCTCGGAGCTGGGCATGCAGGTCCTGCCACTCCCGTACCCGCAGGAAATGCAGGAACTCGTCTCGGCACATCCGTCGGAACGCGTTGCCCGAAAGGGACTTCTGCGATGTCTTGAGGTGGTCCCAGAGTCGAAGCAGCGCCATGAAGTCACTGCCGTCAGTCGCCTGAGTCGTCTGCGCCTTGGCGCCGTCGCGCTGCTGTCGACGTGGCCCGTTGCTCTTCGTCGTCTCCTCGGCCTTCTGTTCGGGCCCCTCGAGGGCGGCCCAGAACCGACGATGCAGCGCATCAGCCTGCTCGCGCTTCTCCGCCGGCCGTTCCCGTGGGTCCTGGATGGAGAGTCCGGAGACGATGATCAACATCTCGCGGAGGCAGCCCAGCCGCTCGCCGGCCAAGATCATCCGCCCCATTCGGGGGTCGAGCGGGATGGCCGCGAGTCGTCGACCGATCCCGGTGAGCTCTGGGCCGCCGTTGCGGTTGACCTGTCGCCCTCGACCACGTGATCGCTGCTGACCCTGGTTCGTCGCCAACGCACCGAGCTCGTCCAGCAGCCGGAGCCCGTCGGTGATCTGGGCGGAGTCCGGCGCCTCGACGAACGGGAAGGCAGCGATGTCGCCCAGGTCTGCAGCGGCCATCTGCAAGATCACCGACGCAAGGTTGGTGCGCAGGATCTCCGGCTCGGTGAACTCGGGTCTGCCCGCGAAGTCGTCCTCGCTGTAGAGCCGGATGCACACGCCGGGGGCCACCCGGCCGCAGCGACCGGCACGCTGGTTGGCCGATGCCTGTGACACCGGTTCGATCGGGAGACGCTGCACCTTCGTCCGGGCCGAGTACCGCGAGATCCGGGCGGTGCCGGCGTCGATGACGTACCGGATGCCAGGAACGGTCAGTGAGGTCTCGGCGACGTTGGTGGCCAGCACGACCCGGCGGCCGGTGTGCGCACTGAAGACCCGGTGCTGCTCGGCCGAGGACAGTCGGGCATACAGCGGCAGCACCTCGGTGAACCGGAGCTTCAGGGCCTCGACGGCCTCGGCGGTGTCCCGGATCTCGCGCTCGCCTGAGAGGAACACCAGGATGTCGCCCGTACCCAGGGCCGAGAGCTCCTTGACCGCATCACAGATGCCCTCGATCTGGTCCCGGTTCGGGTCGGTCGCGGTGCCGCTGTCCTGACCATCGTCATAGATGGGGCGGTAACGCAGCTCGACCGGGTAGGTGCGCCCGGACACCTCGATGATCGGGGCGCCGTCGAAGTGCTCGGAGAAGCGCGCCGTGTCGATCGTGGCCGAGGTGACGATCACCTTGAGGTCGCGCCTGCGCGCCAGCAGCTGCTTGAGGTAGCCGAGCAGGAAGTCGATGTTGAGGCTGCGCTCGTGGGCCTCGTCGATGATGATCGTGTCGTAGTGGCGCAGGTCGCGGTCGTGACCGATCTCGGCCAACAGAACGCCGTCGGTCATCACCTTCAGCTTGGTCGCGGCCGACGCCTTGCGGGTGAACCGGACCTGGTAACCGACCAGGTCGCCGAGTGGCGTCCGGAGCTCCTCGGCGATCCGCTCCGCGACGCTGCGAGCCGCGATCCGGCGCGGCTGCGTGTGAGCGATGGTCCTGCGGCCGAGCTGGAGGCAGATCTTCGGCAGTTGGGTGGTCTTGCCCGACCCGGTCTCGCCGGCTACGACGACCACCTGGTGGTGCTGGATGGCCTCGGCGATCCTGTCGCGCCACGCAGTGATCGGCAGATCCTCGTCGAAGGTGATCTGCGGCTCGAGGGTCGGTATGGACATCGCCGACCATCGTAGTGCGGTCCGCCCAGCGCCCCCGTCCGCGTACTCCGTGCCGGCCGAAGAACGCGTGTCGAAGAGCGGCCACGCGCACCCCACACCGACCCACAGCGCCAAGACTCATCAGACGGCGACAGTTCGCGCCCCGGAGCCGCTCCCCAGCCGCAGAACTCATCAGGCCGCGACGCTTCGCGCCTCAGAGGCCGCGACGCAATGACCAGACTCCTCCCTGACCGACTCCTTTGAGAGCACGCCATCGACAGTGAGGGCGGTGGACCGCTGTGGGGTGTCAGCCATGCAAGAAATCGACCGGTGATCGGTCCCAGCCCACGAACGCTCAGCCCTATCGCGCTGCAGCATCCACCGTGAGTGGTCGATTCCTTGCATGGCCCGCCGCGGACACGCCCGCAACCGTGGCCTACGGGCAGAGGCACGGGAACGAGGCTTGAAGGGCGGGTCAGAGGGGCAGCGGTACGGACCAGTTGAAGGTGGTGCCGTCGTTGTCGGGGCGACGGGTCACCTCGGCATGGCCCCCGGCCGCCTGAGCGCGGGACTCGGTGTTGCGCAGGCCGCCGCCGGGGGTCACGGCGTCAGGGATCCCGACTCCGTCGTCCTCGACCCGGATCCGCAGGGTCTTGGAGGCGGTGTCGACCCCGACGAGCACAGTGACCTCCCGGGCCTTCGCGTGCCGGGCGACGTTGGACAGCGACTCACGGACGACGGCCAGTACGTCGTCGTAGAGGTAGGTCGGGATGACACTGTCGATCGGACCCGCAAGCGTCACCCTGGGCTCGAACCCGAGCGCTGGCGAGACGTCGGCGATCACCGCCAGTACGTCGCTGCGCAGGCTGCCTGACTCGGTCCCCACCTCGTGGTGCAGGGAGAAGATGGTCGCTCGGATGTCGGCGATCGTGGCATCGAGATCGCCGACATAGCGGCTGACCCGATGGGCCACCTTCTGGTCCGGCAGTCGCCGGACGACGCTCTGCAGGCCCAGTCCGACGGCGAAGATCCGTTGGATCACGTGATCATGCAGGTCACGCGCGATCCGGTCCCGGTCGGAATAGACCGCCAGGCGGCGCCGATTCTGCTCGGTTTGCGCATGGGCCATCCCCAGCGACAGCTGATTCGCGAAGGCGCCGATGGCCAGCAGCTCACCTGGGGTCCAGTCAAGCGGACGGGCCCGGCTCAACACGAGCAGGCCCAGCCGGCTCTCCGCCGCCCGCAGCGGCACGACGAGAGTCGCGTAGGCGCGGTCGTCGCCGCCGAACGGGTCGCGGTCGGTGACCGACACCAGAGCGTCTCCGATTTCACCCAGCAGGTCCTCGAAGTCGCTGAGCGGCCGGCCGAGCAGCTGTTCGGCCCGCGGACCGGCGGCCCCGTCGACCACCAGGTCCCGCAGCTCGACATGGCCGCCCACCAGGACCGGCTCATCCTCGTCGGTGCTGACCGGCAGCGCGACCAGTACGTCATCGCAGCCACCCGCTTCGAGGGCCGCAGCCGCGATCACCTGCGGGGACCGCGACAGGTCGCTGGACACCCGAGTGGTGGTCTCGGCCGCGGCGGTCAGCCACCGGGCCCGGCGCTGTGCGTCGTCGAAGAGCCTGGCATTCTCGATCGCCACACCTGCCGCAGCGGCCAACCCGATCACCGTGCGCTCGTCCTGCTCGGTGAACTCCGGTGCACTGCGCTTCTGGGACAGGTACAGGTTGCCGAACACCGCTCCCCTGACCCGGACCGGGACGCCGAGGAAGGAGTGCATCGGAGGATGGTGCGGCGGAAAGCCGACAGAGGCCGGATGGTCGGTGATCTCCGGCAGCCGCAGCGGGCGAGGGTCCTTGATCAACACCCCGAGAACGCCGTGGCCGCCCGGCAGGCGGCCGATCTTCCGGTGCTCCTCGGCCGTGATTCCGGTGTAGTGGAACTCGGCCAGCGGCCGCTCGGGCTGAGCCGACACGTTCGGCTCCAGAACGCCCAACGCTGCATATCTGGCCTGCGTGAGCTCGCAGGCCGACTTCACGATCCGGTCGAGGACGTCGGCCAGCTCCAGGTTGCTCGCCATGGCGACCACGGCGTCGAGCAGGGCCTGTTGCTGAGCCTCGATGCCGACGGACTCGCGGTCCGCCGACCTGGGCTCCAGAGCACCGTTCTGCGCGTCTGCCATGGGCCTATCTTGCCTGCACGCGCTGCATCTTTCTCCGTCGCCGCCAACTTTTCGCCGCCCCGGGCGTGTAAGGACCACCCGACCGAGCATCAGCTCGACCGGGTGGCCCCGGATCGCCGGTTCAGCCCCGGTCGCTGGCCCCGACCTCCTCCCGACGGCGACGTCGAGAGGAACTCGGCCCCCTTCGAACCAAGGAGACGGGGCACGATGCACCGGCGAGCACACCCCGGGCGACGCTGCCCAGAGCAAGTCCGGGAACGCCTCCGGCGCCGCGTACCCCGACGTAGAGCAGGTCGAGGTGCTCAGACTCCGACAACAGCGCCCTGATCGGGTGCTCCCGCTTGAACACCCGCTCGACGTGCACTCCCGGGTAGTCCTGCTGCCATCCGGCCAGGCTCTCGGCGACCGCGAGCTCGGCGTCCAGAGCCCACCGGCTCACCGCTTCGGCGTACTCGCTGTCGTCGCTCAAGAACGGTGCGTGCGGCTCCCAGGCGTGGATCACTCGCAATGTCGCCCCGCGAGCATCGGCCTCCTCGAAGGCCCACTCGAGGGCGGGTTCGGACCGGGCCGAGCCATCGATGCCGACCCCGATGGTCAGCAGGTCGAGGGGTGCCCAGCCGGGCGGCACCACGATCACCGGGCAGTGCGCCCGAGCGCCGACCGACACGCAGGTCGAGCCGGCGAACAGCCGTTCGAAGCCACTCAGGTCTCGGCGGCCAAGGACCACCAGGCTCGCCTCCTGCGACATCGAGCACAGCACGGCTCCCACGTTGCCCATGGCCACTTCGCCGCGGACGCGATCCGACGGGAAGCCGGTGGCCCGGACCCGTCTGACCGCGGCATCCACGGCTTCCTCGCCGGCCCGCTTCAGCACATCGGCGCCATACATCATCGCCGGTGCGCCCAGCAGCGGGCTGAGATCGATCACATGCGCGACTACCAGCTCGGCCTTGCGTATGCCGGCCTCGCGGACTGCGTAGTCCACAGCCCGAAGGCCGTCGTCGCCGCCGTCCACTCCCACCACGATGGTGGCTGGGTGCCTTCCTGTCGTTGACATTTCAGTCTCCGCTCAGATCGCTCGCGCTAGTGTCGGTTGGGTTTCTGCACTCAGCGCAGGACCGGGTGCTTGTCCACGATGTCGAGCTGGGACCAGATCCTGCCCAGACCCCAGGTGTCACCGGCGAAGGTGGCAGCCAGCACGGCCAGGGTGATCAGACCAGTCAGGTGATCATCGAGGAACGGGTTGGTGACCGGGGGCAGCGCGACGCTCCACATCATGAGGTACAGCAGGCCGCCGGCGACGGCGGTGATCCGCAGACCGATGCCGAGGATCAGGCTGACACCGATGGCAAGCAGGGCCAGCATGAACAGCGGGGTTACCCAGAAGTCACCAGCAAGGGAGTTGTAGAAGCCCTTGAACGGACCCGCGGGCGAGTTGGCCAGGAAACCGTACGTGGGGTCTCCACCTCGAATCCAGGCCTTGGCCGCCGGCGTGGCGAAACCGAAGCCGAACAGCTTGTCCACAAATGCCCACAGGAACATGAAGCCGAAGGCGAGCCGCAGCACGGCGAGCGCCTTGCGCGCGAAGGAGGACAAACCTGCCTGTGAATCAGTTGTCCTGGTAGTGGTAGTTGGAGCATGACGCTCAACGGTGGACATGAAGAACTCCTTATGGATGGATGTCGACCTCTGCCGACATCTCGATTCTTTCGGAGTTCTCAGGCCATGCTCAGAGTCTTCGGTCGCGACTGCGCGGGACCAAGGTCCCCACGCCAGCAAGCAAGAACAGGCCTGCAACCGGGCATCACCAGGCTAATGAGTTGATCATGCTCGGAGCAGCTTCGAGGCGAGCACCGCCGCCTGGGTACGCCGTTCCAGTCCCAACTTCGACAACAGCGACGAGACGTAGTTCTTGACGGTCTTCTCCGCGATGAACAACCGTTCGCCGATCTGTCGGTTGGTCATTCCCTCGGCGATCAAGGTCAGAATCTCCCGCTCGCGCTCGGTCAGCTGGCGAAGCTCGTCGGGTCCGTCGTCGACGCCATCACGCAGCCGAGCCAGCACCCGCTGGGTGGCGGCCGGGTCGAGCAGCGACTGGCCGGCAGCGACGGTGCGGACGGCATTGAGCAGGTCGTTTCCGCGGACCTGCTTCAGAACGTAGCCCGCCGCACCGGCCATGATCGCGGAGAACAGGGCGTCCTCGTCGTCATAGGAAGTGAGGATCAACGCGTTGATGCTCGGGTCGGCCGACCGGACCGTGCGGCAGACGTCGATTCCGCTGCCGTCGGGCAGCCGCGCGTCGAGCACCGCCACGTCCGGTCGCAGTGCGGGGATGATCCGGGCTGCTTCCGCAGCCGAGCCGCTCTCGCCGACCACGACCAGGTCTTCCTCGGCCTCGAAGAGGTCCCGCAACCCGCGCCGGACGACCTCATGATCGTCGAGCAGGAACAGCCGGATCGGTCCGGTCGGGTCAGTCATGGCGCTCTCGTTTCGTCGTCGGTGCGGTGCCCCTCAGGTCGAATGTGCGGCCACGACCCGTCCGGTCACCTTGCGTGGTGTGATCGTGATGACCAGATTACGGCTACCGGCCGCCCATGGCTCGGGTCCACTCCCCGAACGCAGTTCGATCAGCTCGTCCGGACGGGTGACCGCCCTGGCCTTGCCACGCACGAGCACGCTCCAGCCAGAGCGCTCCACCGGGTCGAACTCATCGATCTCGAAGGCTACCTCCCGGGGGTCCTTCAGATCGGCCAACGGGCCGTAGGCCGAGGTACGGAACACGATGTGCTCCTTGTGCACGGCGTAGTTGACCGGGAGCAGCTCGGGCCCGTCCACGGTGTTCCAACAGACCCGGCCGATAATCCCTGCCCGCAACCGGTCCCAGCAGGCCTCCACCGCCATCTCGTCGAGCCGGCCGTGCCGCTCCACCATCTCTGTGCCTCCTACTCCTCCGGATGCTGCCCGTTGCGTTGGCTGACCCAGTCGCGGATCTCGGGCAGGTCTTCCAGGTTCTCCACCACATAGTCGTTGTGCTCGGCGATCTTGCTTCGGCACCAGGCCAGCAGCTCGGTCGCCCCAGCCGGTGTCCGGGTCGAGTTGTTGAGGGCATCCATCACCAGATGGAAACGCGACGCCTGGTTGCGGACGGTCATGTCGAACGGGGTGGTGGTGGTGCCCTGCTCGATGAACCCTCGAACGTGGAAGCGGTCGGCGTCGGGACGGCCGTGGACGAGCTGGTGGATAGCGCCAGGGAACCCGTGGAAGGAGAAGATGACGTGCGCCCGGTCGGTGAAAAGCTCCCTGAAATAGGTCTCCGACATCCCGTGCGGATGGTCCTTGGGCCGCGGCAGCGTCATCAGGTCGACGACGTTGACGACCCGTACCCGGAAGTCGGGCAGTCGCTCGTTGAGGATCTGAGCGGCCGCGACCGTCTCCATCGTGACCACGTCGCCGGCGCAGGCCAGCACGATATCCGGGTCACGGTCGGGGTTCTCGTTCCCGGCCCATGGCCAGACGCCGGCACCGCGCGCGCAGTGGGCGATGGCTGAGTCGATGTCCAGCCACTGCGGCTGCGGCTGCTTGTCGATCACGATCAGGTTGACATAGGACTTCGACCGCAGGCAGTGGTCACCCACCGACAGCAGGCAGTTGGCGTCCGGTGGCAGATAGATCCTTACCACCTCACCCCGGTGGGTCAGCATGGTCTGGATCAGCCCCGGCCCCTGATGGGAGAAACCGTTGTGGTCGTTGCGCCAGCAGGTCGAGGTGAGCAGGACGTTGAGGCTCGGGATCTTCGCTCGCCAGGATAGCCGTCCGGCCTCCTCCAGCCATTTGCCGTGCTGCACTGTCTGCGAGGCACTCACCATCGCGAACGCCTCGTAGGTTGCGAACAGGCCGTGCCGGCCGGTCAGGGTGTAGCCCTCCAGCCAGCCGTGACAGTTGTGCTCCGACAGCACCTCCATCACGCGACCATCGGCGGAGATCTGGACGTCATCTGGACCGACGCGTTCCATGAAGGCCCGGTCGGACACCTCGAAAACGGCACCGAGCCGGTTGCTGTTGGTCTCGTCCGGACAGAACAACCGGAAGTTGTCACCCATGCGGCGGTAGACCTCGGCCAGCAGCTCCCCCCAGCGCCGAGTCGACTCGGCCAACTCGGCTCCTGGCCGGTCCACTTCCATGGCGAACTCCCGGAAGTCCGGCAGCGCGAGACTGTGCGTCAGCAGGCCACCGTTGGCGTGCGGGGAGGCACTCATCCGCAGGTCCCCCTCAGGGTGGGCCGCGGCGATGCTCTCCACCGGCCGGCCGTGGGTGTCGAACAGCTCCTCCGGTCGGTAGGAACGCAGCCACTCCTCCAGTAGCTGCAGATGCTCCGGGTTCTCCCGGACTCCGGAGAGCGGCACCTGGTGCGAACGGAAGGTACCGGTCACCTTGACCCCGTCGACGGTGGCCGGGCCGGTCCACCCCTTGGGGCTGCGCAGCACGATCATGGGCCAGTGCGGACGCTCCCCGGACCAGTGATTGGAGCGGGCGGACTGCTGGATGGCGTTGATGTCGGCGAACGCGTCGGCCAGCGCAGCAGCGAAGCGGTGGTGCATGCCCGGAAGATCGTCGCCGGTGACCTCGATCACCCGGTAACCGTGCCCGGTCAACAGCGAACGGACCTCGTCGGGATCCTTACGACCGAGCACGGTCGGACCGCCGATCTTGGCGTCGTTGAGGTGCAGGATCGGCAGCACTGCTCCGTCCCGAGCCGGGTTGATGAAGGAGATTCCCTTCCAGGAACCCTCCAGCGGGCCGGTCTCGGCCTCGCCGTCGCCGACCACAGCGATGGACAACAGATCAGGGTTGTCCATCACCGACCCGAAGGCGTGCACCAGGACGTAGCCCAGCTCACCGCCCTCGTGAATGGAGCCGGGCGTGGTCACGGATACGTGGCTGGGGATGCCTCCAGGGGCGGAGAACTGCCGGAACAGCCGGTGGATGCCCGCTTCGTCCTGAGACACGTCGGGATAGATCTCGCTGTACGTGCCCTCAAGCCAGCCCGCCGCGACCAACGCCGGCCCGCCGTGCCCGGGGCCGGTGAGGTAGATGGTCTGCTGGCCGGTGAGCGTGATGAGCCTCGAGACGTGGGCGTAGATGAAGGACAGGCCCGGACTGGTGCCCCAGTGGCCCAACAACCGGGGCTTGATGTCGTCGCGGGTCAGCGGCCGCTTGAGCAGGGCGTTGTCCTTGAGGTAGATCTGACCGATCGTCAGGTAGTTGCACGCTCGCCACCAGGCGTCGAGCGTCGCCACCTCCTCATCGGTGGGACTGCCGAGCCCGCTCAGGATCTGTTCCAACTGGCCGCTGGTCGTTGACGCAGGGGTCACACTCACTCCTCCGGAAGGGGTCCTGGAGGGCCAGTCTTGCCTCTACCGGCACGGAACGGAAGAGGCCTAGGTCCCGACCAACAGGCCGCTCTCAGGCCACCGGGCCGTCGTCGTCGAAGGTGGTGCGACCGTGCAGCTTGGCCGCCAGTTCATCGTCGATGCCGTCGGCGACGTCGGACATGATCCGCACCGCCTGCTGCAGGTGAGCCGGGACGAACGGTCGGGCGGGCACCGACAACGTGACGAACACCCGGTCGCGGATCAGCTGGAACTTCACCCACCGCGCGTCGACGTTGAGGTCGTTGAGCACCTCGGTCGCGCGCGAACGGCCCTCCACGTCATGCACCACAGTGGCGAAGATGATGATCTCCCGGGCATCGGAGGCGGTGCGCAGGAACAGCATGGTGGAGCCGACCCGGATCGCCACATCACCCTCGGTGTCCCTGATCGGCCGGTGTCCGAACATCTCGGACAGCTCCTCGTCGACCAGGGAATTCAGGTGCTCCTGGCTGCCGGGCACGGTTGCCAGTGCATCGCAGGCCGCCAGGTCGGACGCGTCGGTCAACGGGTCGGGCTTCGGCTGCAGAATCTCCGCCAACTGGTCCGGGGCCAGGAAGACCGGGTGCTGCACGCCGTAGACGTCACGCAGAGCAGCCACGGCTAGCTCACTGATGCGGTCGGAGTCCTCCTGGGCATGCTCGACCCAGAAGTTGGCGCTCGGCCGGGCGCCCTCGCTGGTCGGTGGGCACCAGCCGAGCTGTTCCATGCTCTGCAACTGCGCGGGGGTGAGCTGGAAGCTCTCGCCGAGCGCCGCGTTGCTGGCAGCCTCACTCCGGATCAGGTCCCGCTCGGGCGAGCTGAAGGTCACGAACGGGCCGGCATCGTTGCTCTCGGACTCGGTGCCGATCACGAGATCACCCGAGTCGTCGATCACCGAGATCACCTCGCTCAACCGACGCTGGAACTCGTTCCAGGCTTCGGCGGTGCTCCGGTCGATGTCGAAGTCTTCGTAGTCGGCCATCGGCCTCCTCTCCCTGATCGTCCGACGAACTGGTCCTCCGACGAACCTAGCGCACCGGCAGGGACCGGACGGAGGGCCTTCAGAGGCCCTGCGGGCGCCCCAGTGCGGCCACCACCCGCGAGGGCGCCGGTCGTCCGAGCTGGTCGGCCATCCAGACGCTGGTCCGCAGTAGGAGGTCCAGGTCGACGCCGGTGGCGATCCCCAACCCGTGCAGCATCCAGACCAGATCCTCGGTGGCCAGGTTGCCGGTCGCCGACTTGGCGTACGGGCAGCCGCCCAGACCACCGGCAGAGGAGTCGAACTCGGTCACCCCTGCCTGCAGCCCGGCGAGAACGTTGGCCAGCGCCTGACCGTAGGTGTCATGGAAGTGCAGGGCCACCCGGTCCAGCCCAACGCCCTGGTCACGCACCGCGTGGAGAACCGCGTGGACGTGTCCCGGGGTGGCGACCCCGATCGTGTCTCCGAGACTGACGGTCCGACAGCCCAGCTCGACCAGCCGGGCGGCCACGCCGGCCGGCACCGCAGCGTCCACCCGGCCCTCCCAGGGGTCACCGAAGCACATCGAGACATAGCCCCGGACACCGAGGCCGGCAGCCCCGGCCTGCTGCACGACCCCGGCAGCCGTCCGTACCGCCTCGTCGAGGGTGCTGGCCAGGTTGGCCCTGGCGAACGCCTCGGTAGCGCTGACAAACACTGCGATCTCCTCGGCGCCGGCGGCGACGGCTCGCTCCAGCCCGCGCAGGTTGGGGACGAGCACCGGATAGCGGACGCCCGGGTGTCGCTCCAGGCCTGTGAGCACGTCCGCCGCGTCTGCCAGCTGGGGCACCCAGCTAGGTGAGACGAAGCTGGTCGCCTCGATGGCCCGCAGCCCGGCGCGCTCCAACCGCTGGATGAACTCGATCTTGGTCGCGGTGGCGACGACGGCACTCTCCGCCTGCAGCCCATCGCGGGCGCCGACCTCGTAGACGCTCACCCGATCCGGCAGGCCGTCGAGGCCGTGAGGATCGGGGAACGTCGCCATGCCCCTGACTGTAGTCCCCACCCGTTGCGGATACGGCCGTCTTCGTGGCCGGCACCAGGTGGTCCGCTAGGGTCGGATGCCGTGACCTTGATCGCCCCGTCCGCCGGCCAGCTGGCCTGGCAACAGCTCGAGCTCGGCTTCTTCTGCCACTTCGGCCTCAACACCTTCCATGGCCTGGAGTGGAGCGACGGCACCCTGCCCGCATCATCGTTCGACCCAGTGGAGCTGGACGCCCGGCAGTGGGTACGCACCGCACGCGAGGCGGGAGCGCGCTATTTCATCCTGACGGCCAAGCATCACGACGGCTTCTGCCTGTGGCCGACCGCCACCACCGACTACTCGGTCGCCTCGTCGCCCTGGCGAGACGGCCAAGGCGACGTCGTGCGCGAGGTCGCCGAGGCCTGTGCCGCCGAGCAGCTCCCGCTGGGCCTCTACCTGTCGCCCTGGGACCGCAACGCGGAGTGCTACCCGGACGCCGAGGCGTACGACCGGTTCTATCTGGCCCAGCTGCGCGAGCTCTGCAGCAACTACGGACCACTCGTCGAGCTGTGGTTCGACGGCGCCGGGTCCCAGGGCCGCGAGTACGACTGGTCGGCGATCTCGGCGCTCATCGACGAGCTGCAACCACAGGCAATGGTGTTCAACATGGGTCGGCCCACGATCCGCTGGGTGGGCAACGAGGATGGACTCGCGGCTGACCCGGTCCGCTACGTGGTCGACCGGACGGACTTCAGCCAGTACACCGTCGAGACCGTGAGCCTGGATACCGCCCTCTACCTGCCGCCCGAGTGTGACGTATCACTGCGACGCGGTTGGTTCTGGGCCGAGCACGACGAGCCCAAGGAGCTGGACCACCTGCTGTCGATCTACTACCACTCGGTCGGGATGGGCGCCAACCTGCTGCTCAATGCTCCCCCGGACAACCGCGGCCTGATCCCCAACGAGGACGTGGCGCGGCTGCACGAGTGGCGGGCTGAGCTGGACCGACGCTTCTCCGACCCGATGGAGGCCACCGTCACGCCGGACGGCGATGCCTGGCTGGTCGACTTCGGCAGACCGGTCAGGCTGGACCATCTCGAGCTCGCGGAGGACCACTCCGGCGGCCAGCGGGTGAGTGGCCATCGGGTGTTGACCGACCGGACCACCCTGTGCTCGGGAATGACCATCGGACACCGCAGGCTGCACGTCTTCGCCCCGCTGGAGACCCAGTTCCTCCGGGTCGAGCTCGACGGTGATCAGCCACTGCTCAGTTCCGTCCGTGGCTACCTCACCGGAGTCTCTGAGATCGGCGAGGCGGCCTACCTCGCGCCGACGGAGGCGCCGGACCCGACCAGCTGAACGTCTCTGCAGACTTCTCCTGGACGTCTGCTCCGAGGGGGCGGCTGAGGTGTGACCTCCGCTGGGATCGCTCCGGAGCGTCAGGCCAGCAACGCTGCAATGACGACCAACACCGGGACAGACAGGATCGTCGAGACGAAGACGGCGTCGCGGGCCAGGATGATGCCCGTCTGGTAGCGGTTGGCGTGTACGAACACGTTCTGGGCTGTCGGCAGCGCGGCGATCACGGTGACGGCCAGGACGCCGGCCGGGTCCAGCCCCAGCGCGTACCTGGCAAGCAGGAATGCGGCCAACGGCTGGATCACCAGCTTGAGGAGGACGATGTAGCCGACCTGGATCTTCGGCTCACCGCGGCCGGGCCGCGGGCCGAGGCGGAGCGAGATCCCGTAGGCGATCAGCATCGCCGGGATCGCCATCCCGCCGACCAGCGCGAGCGGGTCGTGCACGGCGGGCGGCAGCTGAACGTGGAAGATCGACAGCAGCAGGCCGAGCACCGATCCCAGCATGAGCGGGTTTCTCAGCGGTCTGCTGAGGATCCGGGCCCAGGACTGATGTTCGCGGGCGATGGTGATGTCCAGCACGGTGAGGCCGAGCGGCTGAAGCAGGATCAGCTGGGTCAGCAGCATCGGCGCGATCAGTGAGGCGTCACCCAGCACGTACCCGGCGATCGGCAGCCCCAGGTTGCCGGCGTTGACGTACGCCGAGGAGAACGTCCCGATGACGGTGTCGGGGGCGTTGCGCTTGAACACGAGCCGAGCGACGAGGATGTAGAGACCCGCGGCCACGACGACACTGCCGATGGAGGCGACCAGGTTGGCCGAGAAGATGGCCGAGACGTCGGTCCGGCTCAGCACCGTGATCATCAGCGCCGGGCTGGCCACGAAGAAGGCGAGCCGGGAGAGCACCAGTTGGCTGTTGGTGTCGAGGATCTTCAGGTGGGCCAGCAGCATGCCGACCACAATGATCGAGCCGATGGTGACGAAGCCCGTCAGGACTCCATCCACGATCGGCTCCGCTCTTTTCGCCTCTGTCGGCTTCGTCTGTCCCGGCTCAACCCGGTCGGCCTGACCCTGGTCTTGGGGCTGCGGGAATAGGTTTTCACGGCTGGTCCCCGGCGCGAACGCCGGCCCGCATAGTGGGCTCGGAACGGGTGGCGGCCCCTAGGCTGGCAGCATGACCGCCCCGCCGGTGATCCCGCAGCCAACCGCGATTCCCCGCCCGCGGCAGCGACACTCGGCGCTGTTCTTCATAAGCACCGTCGTGCTCGGCCTGGGCGCCTTGGCTGTGGCCACGTTGATCGTCTGGTCCGGTGGCCCGATCGCGGCGGCGATCGCCTATCTGCTGGCTGCTGTGCCGCTGCCGCTGCTGATCCTGCTCTGCCTGTGGTTGGACCGCTACCAGCCCGAGCCCGTGCGGTATCTGATGGCGGCGATCGCCTGGGGGGCGGTGGCGGCCGTGGGCATCGGGCTGGGCCTCAGTCTCGCTGCCTCTGCCTTGACCGGGGGCAATGACACGCTCAACAGCGTCTTCTGGGCACCGGTGACGGAGGAGTTCGGCAAGGGCGTGTTCCTGATCGTGGTCATGGTGATGCGTCGGGACCAGCTGCACGGCGTGCTCGACGGAATCGTCTACGGCGGCCTGGTCGGGGTCGGTTTCACCTTCACCGAGGATGCGCTCTACTACCTCAACAGCCTGTCCGAGGGCGGCATCGGCGCCACGACCGCCCTGTTCATCGTCCGCGGCGTCGCCGGCGCGTTCGGACACTCCTTGTATGCGGCTGTGTTCGGCATCGGCCTCGGCATCGCGATCGGCACCCGCTCCCGCGTGCTCCGGGTGGTGGCGCCCATCCTCGGTTACGTCGGTGCCGTGCTGTTGCACGCCACCTGGAACGGTAGCGCCACCTTCGGCGGGTTCCGTGGGTTTGTGACCGCCTACCTGGTGGCCATCCTGCCGGCTCTGGTCGCCCTGCTGACGATCGGCGCCTGGGTCCGCCGGCGCGAGGGCCAGGTGCTGCGGACGGCGTTGACCGACTGCGCCCGGCGGGGCTGGGTGCACCCGGGTGAGGTCGCCTGGGTCGCGCTGCTGCCTCAGCGGGCGGCAGCACGGAAGTACGCCGCAGCCCGCGGTGGGCGGCAGGCATCCCGGCTGTTGCGCGACTACCAGCAGACCCTCACCGAGATGGCGTTTCTGCACCACCGGGTGATGCAAGGGCGGGCACCCAAGAACGCCGATGCGCAGATGGCAGCCATCCTGAATCGGGCGGCCGCCTACCGTCCCTTCCTGATCCTGCCGCCGCCGATGACGATGCCACCCTCACTCGAGCGCCCCCACCACGTCGCCTGATCGACGTGACCTGAGCCAGTCGAAGGACCCACGCCCCCTGAACGTGTCCGGAGCCAGTCGAAGGACCCACGCGGCGTGAACGCGTCCTGAGCCTGTCGAAGGACCCCACGCCCCCTGAACGCGTCCTGAGCCTGTCGAAGGACCCACTCGCCTGAGCTCGTCGAAGGGGCCGAACGGTCAACTGGGCAGCAGCTCGATGATGTCGGAGACGGGGCGCCGCGGCGTGGGCGGCAGCGGTTCGCCGGCCGGCGCCCAGCCGAACCGGAACACGATCTCGGGCGACAAGGTGCCACCGAGGACCTGGTCCTGCAGGATCTTGCGGGTGGCGCCGATCTCCAGCGGCTGGCTGAGCGGGCAGCCGGCCAGGCCGAGCTGGGTGGCCTGGAGCAGCACGGCGCTCATCGCCTCGCCTGCGCGCAGCTGGGACAGCGGATCGTCCGAGGTGCTGCCCAGCACCATCAGCGTGGCGTCCTCCGGGCGCTCCTCGATCGTCGTCTCGATGTCCCCCACGCCGAACGCCCGCGACGACTCCACCGGAGCTGGCATGGTCCGGAGCAGGTTGGCCCGCGGAATCCCGTCGTCCCCTTCGCGACCGGTCCAGCTCTCCAGTTCGGAGCGGTACCCAGGCACCTGGTCCTGGGCTGTCGCCGCCTGGTGGATCGCTGCCACTAGTACTCCCCTCGCCCAGGCGTCGGTGATCACGCGCAACAGCCCGCCCTGCTCGGAGGCCCGCTCGGTCAGCTGGCGCTGGAACGCCTCCGGAATCGGCCAGTGGCTGAAGGGCCGACGGTCACTGCGCCGGTCGGGGATGGCTGTAGCCAGCTCCCGTTGGGCGTCCAACGCGGTGCTGGTGTCCAGCTCGACTGTGGCCAGATGCTTGGGATCGTTGGGGTCCGGCAGCCGGTGCACGGTGGTGTGTACCCCGGCAACCGCAAGGGCGATCCGCAGATGGTGCAGCGCAGCGCCGCAGCTCAACAGGAGATCGCGCTGGTCGGTGTCGGTCGACGGCAGCCACCGCCTGTGGTCGGCGTACAACTCCACCTGCCTCGGCCCGAGCCGAAACAGCCACGGCTGGCTGTTGTGGAGGGAGGGTGCACGACCGGCAAGCTCGATGGCCTGCTGGAGTGTGCCGAGTCTGGATTCCTCCGTGATCATGTCTGACCCCACTGTCCTGTCCTGTAGCGAACCGTGGCGCAACGTCTCGGTGGCGTGGCGTCCGCGAGTGCCTCTCATCGATCGTCGCCGTGGTGTACTCAACTGCACAACGGTCAGTGGTCCCGTACGCCAGGGACCTTAGGCACTTCTGTCCGGGAATTCTGCTGGGCTTCCTCGGCCGCCGTCTCCAGCCGTCGACGATACGTTGCCCACTCGTCGGCCGTCTGGTCGGGAAGGCTGCCGTCGTTGTTCCCGGCCGCACCGTCCAGCAGCTCACGGATGATGTCGGCGTGACCCGCGTGCCGGGCCGTCTCGACGCACATGTGGACCAGAATCTGATGCAGCGTCACGTGCTGCCGCTCCCCCGCCCACCAGGGCACGAGCCCACGCGCGTCAAGGTCCAGAGCCTCGATGGTGGCATCGGCGTGCACCGCCGCGATGTGGTGCAGCTCGACGATCTCGGCACGACTCTCGTCCGCCGTGGCCCACATATCCGCGTTGACCTCCGCGCCTTCATCGAACCACGGCAGGCGATGGCTGGATGGCCGACCGAAGACCTCCCCGAAATAGCCGAGCTCGACGCTTGCCGTGTGCTTCACCAGTCCGAGCAGGTTGGTGCCGGTCGGCGTCATGGGCCAGCGCACCTCCCGTTCGCCCAACCCGTCGAGCTTCGCCAGCAGCGAGGCGCGTTCGCGGCGAAGGTAACGATGCAGCGTCTGTTTCATCTGAGTGGCTCCCTTCCGGACGGCCTCTTCCGAGTCACTCAGTGACCCTAACCGGAGGCACTGACACCCGGTTGAGCAGCGAGAACGGAAGGGGACCTTGGTCCCTCGTCAGCGGGGACAACTCCTCTGACGTCGCCCGAGCGGCTGTGGGCAGGGTGAGGACAGGTGAAGGGAGCTCGACATGAGAATCGTTGCGGGCGCACGCGCTCGGAGACCACAGTGACCATCACAGCGACGACCAGGTTCGTCCGTGACTTCAGCAGCCTGAGCAGGAGCGAGGTAGGCGTCGCCGGCGGCAAGGGCGCCAACCTGGGTGAGCTGACCCGTGCCGGCCTGCCGGTACCACCAGGGTTTGTGCTGACCGCCGGGGCCTACCTGGAGTCGATGGACGCCGCGGGCGCACGCGACCAGCTGAAGCAACTGCTCCGCGACGCACTGCGCGACGCCGGCGACACGGCCCGCCTGGGCGAGGTGTGTGCGTCGATGCAAGCGCTCGTCCGCCAAGCGGGGATTGACGCGCTGGTCCGGGAGGAGCTGGTCAGTGCCTATCTGGAGCTCGGCGACCAGGTGACCGTGGCCGTACGGTCGTCGGCCACGTCGGAGGATGCGGCGGACACCTCGTTTGCCGGCATGAATGCGACCTACACCAACATCACCGGCGAGCAGGCCCTCGTGGACTCGGTGCTGAGCTGCTGGGTCTCGCTGTTTAGCCCCCGCGTCATCGCCTACCGCGCCAGCAGCGGGATGGACGAGGAACCGGCGATGGCTGTCGTGGTGCAGCAGATGGTGAACTCCGATTGCTCGGGAGTGGCGTTCACCGCGGATCCCACCACCGGCGACACCGGTCATCTGGTGCTGGAGGCTGCCATCGGCCTGGGCGAGGTGGTGGTCAGCGGCGCGGTGGAACCGGACACCTACGTCCTGGCGAAGAAGGGCCCCCGTCTGATCCAGCTGCGAGTGGGACACCAGACGCACAAGATCATCCGAGGACCCGACGGCAGGGACCTGCGGGTGGATCTCGACGACGTCGACGCCGACCGTCGAGTGCTGACCGACGACCAGGCGATCGAGCTCGCCCGGCTGGCCCTGCGCACCGAGGAGTACTACGGGTCGCCGCAGGACCTCGAGTGGGCGGTCGCCGACGGGAAGACGTGGCTGGTGCAGTCACGTCCCATTACAACCTTGTCCCGCCGCGCCGACGCGTCGGGGGCGCCGGTGCTGGTGCAGGGTTTGGCGGCCTCACCCGGGACCGGTTCAGGCTCGGTCCGGGTGCTGCTGTCGCCGACAGAGGGTGCGCAGCTGTTGGAGGGCGAGATCCTGGTCGCGCCGATGACCAACCCAGACTGGGTGCCGGCGATCCGCCGCGCAGCTGCGCTGGTCACCGACGGTGGTGGCATGACCTGTCATGCGGCGATCGTCGCCCGAGAGCTCGGCGTGCCGTGCGTCGTCGGCGCCCGGGACGCGACCAAGAGACTGCACCTCGGTCAGCAGGTGACGGTCGACGGCACCTCCGGCCGGGTGCTGGCCGGAACCCCTGCAATCCACCACGAGGTCTCGGTCAGCGAGCCGGCATCGTCGACCACGGTGCAGACCGCACAGCTGGGCACCCGGCTGTACGTCAACCTCGCCATGCCGGAGACGGCCGAACGGGTGGCTGCGATGCCCGTCGACGGCGTCGGGCTGCTGCGGGCTGAGTTCATGATCACCGAGGCGCTCCACGGGGAGCACCCGAACCATCTGCTGGCAGCCGGCGGCCGGGAGGCGTTCGTGACGACGATGCAGCAGGCGTTGCTGACCGTGACCAGGGCCTTCGCGCCCCGACCGGTGGTCTACCGGGCGACCGACTTCCGCACCAACGAGTTCCGCAACCTGACCGGGGGTGCCGAGCACGAGCCGGTTGAGGCGAACCCGATGATCGGCTACCGCGGCTGCTTCCGCTACATCCACGAGCCGGAGCTGTTCGCCGCCGAGCTGGAGACGCTCGCCCGGGTACGAGAGGAGTCCCCCAACCTGCATCTGATGATCCCGTTCGTCCGTACCCGATGGGAGCTCGAGGCCTGTCTCGAGGCCATCGATGCCAGCCCGCTGGGCCATCAGCGCGGGCTGCATCGCTGGGTGATGGCCGAGGTCCCCTCGGTGATGTACTGGTTGCCGCAGTACATCACCCTCGGAGTGGACGGTGTGTCGATCGGCAGCAACGATCTGACCCAGCTGATGCTCGGAGTCGACCGCGACTCCGAGGTCTGCTCGGAGCTCTTCGACGAGGCCGACGAGGCTGTGCTGGACGCGATCAGCCGGATCATCACCGCCGCCCGGCGAGGTGGCATCACCTCGTCGCTGTGCGGGCAGGCGCCCTCGAACCGGCCGGAGTTCGCCGAGCATCTCGTCCGGCTCGGGATCACCTCGATCTCGGTCAACTCCGACGCAGTCCCAGCCGCCCGGGCCAGCATCGCCGCTGCCGAACAGCGGATCCTGCTCGAAAGCGCCCGACACGACGCGCCCTGAGCCTGTCCACGCGCCCTGAGCCTGCCCACGTGCCCTGAGCCTGTCCACGTGCCCTGAGCCTGTCCACGTGCCCTGAGCCTGTCGAAGGGCGCGCCAACGCAACCCCAGGAAGCTCTTCGACAGGCTCAGAGCGCCTAGCCGTGTACGTGCCCTGAGCCTGTCGAAGGGCGCCGAAGCAACCCCAGGAAGCTCCTCGACAAGCTCAGAGCGCATCAACAGCTCTTCGACATGCTCAGAGCCTTCACTCAGTGCAGGGTGATCTCCACCGCACCGAAGGGTGGCACCTCAAGATCAACGACGCCGGGGGCAAGATCACGATCAAGATCGTTGTGGTCACCGAGCACATCGACGGTCGAGGCCACTCGAGCACCGGCCGCACCGATCCGGAGCACCAGCCGGTCGGCCGGAGTGGCGTTGATCACCGTCACCTGGCCAGTTCCGAGCGGCGTCAGATCCACCACCAGATGGGCGTAGACGCCGACCACGTGCTGGTCGCCCAGGCTGCTGCGCACCAGCGGGTACCCCAGCTCCGCTGCCTCCACCGACAGCGTCCCCTCCAGCAGTACCGGTCGCAGCCGTCGCCAGAGTGCCAGCCCGGCGGCCAAGGCGGTCGACTGGTCGGTGGAGAGGTGCTCGAGCCTCATCGAGATCTGTGGAACGGCGAACCACCCGCCGTACAGCTGCTGGGCCACTGCAGCCGGTCCACCGGCTGGACTCCACATCATGGGATCGGCGTGGATGACCTGACCGGTCGCGAGCAGTCGCGCATCCAGCGTGGAGCGGCGGTTCACCACGGCGTCAGCCGGGCAGTCGCCGGCGCGCAGGATGTTGCCGTACGAGGCAATCGCGGGGCTCACGTAGGGCTGCCGGAACTCGATCATGGTCTCGGCATGGCCGGCTTGGGCGAGGCGATCGCGGATCTGGCCGAGCATGGTCTGCATCGCCACCCCGACATCCTGCATGTCGCCCTCGGCCGGCTGGCCCTGATAGACCATCGCCTGCTCGAGAAAGTCGATCTTGAGACCATCGATGCCGTAGTCCTCGACCAGCCGCAGGCAGGTCGAGGCGAGATGCTCCCGCACCTCCGGGAATCGGGGGTCGAGCACCCGGCAGCGGGAGGCGAAGTCAGCGCTCGGTGCGAACCGGGACCAGGCGGCGAAGGCCGTACTCCGCTCGCCCAGCAGGACCGGGGCGATCCAGACGACCACCTTGAGCCCGAGCTCGTGCAGCCGTTCAACGTGGCCGGCGAAGTCGGCGAACTTGGCCGGGTCGGGCAGCCAGTCGCCGCAGCCCGCGTACCCACGGCCGTGTGCCTCCAGCTGCCAGCCGTCGTCGATGAAGACAGACCCGTAGCCGAGCTGCGCTGCCAGCGTCGCCTCGGCTTCGACCAGGTCGGCGTTGATGTCCTGGGTGAAGGTGTACCAGGTGGAGTAGACCGGCTCCTTGGCGGTGGCCGGTGACGGCAGTGCCGCGACCGGACGCACCGATTCCATCCAGGCGGCGAGGCGCCGCAGCGTTTCGGTGAGGGATCCCGCCGAGGTCAGCAACAGCCGTAGCGGCCGATCGTCGCGGGTGGTGACCTCGAGAGCAAAGTTCTTCCGCTCCTCCGAGACGCCGTAGGCGACATCGACCTCAGCCACCAGCTCGTCCGCCGCCCAGCCGAGCAGCGCCCTGCCCGCAGCGTCGTAGAGGCAGCCCGCCGGCACATCGTTCACCAGGCTGGTCGTCGCCTTCCCCGACCAGTCGGCCGCTAACGTGCGCGACGCGCCCTGACCGGCGTGCCAGTAGCCGACCGCACGGTCGAGGACCAGCTCCATCCGCACGACGACTCCGTTCGTCGCCGGGGTGACCAGGAGCTCGACTACTCCGTCCGCCGCCCTGACCTCGACGTCGCCCGCACTGGTCGCGACAGACACGGCGCGTGCCACGTCTTCGGGAAGGTGGACCGCCTCGAGCGCAGAGAACTCCATCACGAGGCGGAACAGTAGCAGCCCTCTCGAACCGGCTATCGGCTGTCGGCACGAAGGCGACCGTGACTCCGCTTGGGGGCATCCCGTTCACGATCTCGATGTACTGATCGCGGTCGATCACGCCCTCGGTTGGCGCCGCCGCTCGGGAGTCAGAAGATGCGGTCGAGTTCGACTCCAGCCTTGTCCAGAGCATCCTCGTGCTTGCCTGCCCGGCGCCACTGTCAGCGAGCTAGACGACCTTGGCCGCCCACCTCTTCGACCTGTATTTCGTAGACGTGAGCGTTGGGGAGTCCGGGCGCGATCTGGTGGTCGAGGTCGGTCTTGGCAGTCGCGAGTCGGATGTGCGTTGGCAGGAGGACCCTGCCGGCGGGTCCTTCGGAGAGCACGGCCCGACAGATACTGAGAATGCTGCGGCGCATATGCTCACCGCGCAGAGCAGTGGCGCAATGCGGGTTTGTGGCACGCCAGGAGATCCACTGGTCCAGCCCGGTGAGTGCTTGCACGCCTGCAGTGCGGGTGGGGCGCCACCTGGCGTGCACGCCCGGTAGCGGGTCAGAGCCGTACGGCAGTGACCACGTTGGTGGGTCAGAGCCGTACGGTAGTGACCAGGTTGTTGCCGTAGATGGCTTCCTCACGGTCCGTCTCGGTGAATCCGACCTTCGCCAGCACCCGGCGAGAAGCGGTGTTCCAGTCCCAGACGGAGGCCCACAGCCGCTTGTAGCCGGACGATCTCGCCCAGTCCAGCACAGCCCACGATGCCTCGGTCGCGTATCCCTGTCCCCAGAACCGACGGAGGAACTCGAACGCCAGTTCCGGTTCTTGCTCGCCATGTCGACCGTCGACCAGGCCGCAATAGCCGATGGCGTCGCCACCGGCCTTCCGCTCGACCGCCAGCAACCCGACTGACGATGGCTTGTTGGCGCGGATCGCCTCCTCGAAATCCGCGACCGTGGGGTGTCCGTCCGCGTCGATGCGGCGGTGCGGCGGCACCCGTGGATCTCGTTCGCTCCACATCTCACGCTGGATGGCGGCCTCGCCTACCCGCCATGGCCTGAGCAGCAGGCGATCCGTTTCAAGCACGACCTCCCGGCCCCGAGCCGCTCCACCTGCCATGGCAACAACGTTCTCACGAGCGAACGCACGCACAGGCCGCGGTCCGGGCGCACACACGTGGTGATCGGTCGTCGCGGAGAGGAGCGGGGTCAGGAGACCGGCGGCGACCAGATGACGCGCCCGTCCGCCGCACGCGTGCAAAGAGGGGCCGGAACCAGAGTTCCAGCCCCTCTTGCTCTGCCGTCACCGCCCGGCCGACGTGGCAATCAGCCGGCAGAGCGTCGCGTCTTCATGGCAATCAGTCTCACTATGGTGGCGAAACTGTCGCTACGAAGTTGCACCTGTCATCAGCTGCAGCCGCTGGTCGAGCCGCAGCCCTCGCACACGTAGCAGCTACCGCTCGGGCGCATCTTGGTCCCGCAGATGAAGCACAGCGGGGCGTCGACGCTGGTGCCGGAGATGGCCTCCATCAGCTCGGCTGTGGTGTGCGCCGTGATCGGGGCCGCGCGCACCGCCGCACTCTTCTCGGGCCGCAGCTCGGAGTCGGTGTCGACCGTGTCACCGGCATCGGAGCGGAGCGCCTGGGCCTCGCTCACCTCGTCGTCACTGTCATCCGGCAGATACGACCCGGTCTCGACCTGGCGGGCCCGCTCGGTGGCGGTGTAGATGCCCAGTTCGGAGCGCTCATCGAAGGACAGGTAGTCCAACGCCAGCCGACGGAAGATGTAGTCCATGATCGACTGCGCCATCCGCACGTCCGGGTCGTCGGTGAGACCGGCCGGCTCGAACTTCAGGTTGGTGAACTTCTGCACGAAGGTCTCCAGCGGCACGCCGTACTGCAGGCCGATCGACACGGCGATCGAGAACGCATCCATCACACCGGCCAGGGTCGAGCCCTGCTTGCCGAGCTTGAGGAAGACCTCGCCCAGACCGTCGTCAGGATAGGAGCCGGAGGTCATGTATCCCTCTGCCCCACCCACTGAGAACGAGGTGGTCCGGCTCGGCCGAGTCTTCGGCAGCCGCTTGCGGATGGGGCGGTACTCGATCTGCTTCGGCGTCTCCTCGACCACCTTGCCCCCCTTCCCGTCGCCGGCCTTGCCGTCGCTGAGCGGTTGACCGACCTTGCAGTTGTCCCGGTAGACCGCCAGCGCCTTCAGGCCCAGCTTCCACCCCTGCAGATAGACGTCGGCGATCTCCTCCACCGTAGCCGTCTCGGGCAGGTTGACCGTCTTCGAGATCGCACCCGACAGGAACGGCTGGGCCGCTGCCATCATCCGCACGTGGCCCATCGGCTTGATCGCCCGCTGCCCCATCGCGGTGTCGAACACCTCGTAGTGCTCCGGCTTCAGACCGGGCGCGTCGATGACGTGGCCCTTCTCGGCGATGTACTCGATGATCGCCTCGGCGGTCTCGTTCGCATAGCCGAGCTTGCGCAGCGCCCGCGGGATGGTCTGGTTGACGATCTGCATCGAGCCGCCACCAACCAGCTTCTTGAACTTCACCAGCGAGAAGTCCGGCTCGATGCCGGTGGTGTCGCAGTCCATCATGAAGCCGATGGTCCCGGTCGGGGCCAGCACCGACGCCTGGGCGTTGCGGTAGCCGTTGGTCTCCCCCAGCTTGACGACCTGGTCCCAGGCCTGGGTGGCCAGCTTGTGCACCGTCGCATCCAGCGACCCGACGGTCCGCAGCGAGTCGTTGGCCGCCTGGTGCTTGCGCATGACCCGCTTGTGCGCATCAGCGTTGCGGGCGTAGCCCTCGTACGGACCGACCACGGCGGCCAGCTCGGCGGAGCGCCGGTAGGACGTGCCGGTCATCAGCGAGGTGATGGCGGCCGCCAGGGCGCGGCCCCCGTCGGAGTCGTAGCCATGCCCGGTCGCCATCAGCAGCGCACCCAGGTTGGCGTACCCGATGCCCAGCTGGCGGTAGTCGCGGGTGGTCTGGCCGATCGACTCGGTCGGGAAGTCGGCGAAGCAGATCGAGATGTCCATCGCCGTGATGATCAACTCGACGGCCTTGGCGAACAGCTCGGCGTCGAAGGTGTCGTCGTCTCGGAGGAACTTGAGCAGGTTGAGGCTGGCCAGGTTGCAGGACGAGTTGTCCAGGCTCATGTACTCCGAGCACGGGTTGGACGCGGTGATCCGGCCGGTCTCGGGGTTGGTGTGCCAGTCGTTGATCGTGTCGTCGTACTGGATGCCCGGGTCGGCACACTCCCAGGCGGCCTTGGCCATCTTCTGGAAAAGGGTCCGAGCGTCGACGGTCTCGATCACCGAGTTGTCGGTGCGGGCCCGCAGCCCGAACTCGGTGCCGTTCTCGACCGCCCGCATGAACTCGTCGGTCACCCGGACGGAGTTGTTGGCGTTCTGGTACTGCACCGAGGTGATGTCGCGGCCGCCCAGGTCCATGTCGAAGCCGGCATCGCGGAGCGCGCGAATCTTGTCCTCCTCGCGCGCCTTGGTCTCGATGAACTCCTCGATGTCGGGGTGGTCCACATCGAGCACGACCATCTTGGCCGCACGCCGGGTGGCACCGCCGGACTTGATCGTGCCCGCACTGGCATCGGCACCGCGCATGAACGAGACCGGGCCGGAGGCAGTTCCGCCCGAGCTCAGCAGCTCCTTGGAGGAGCGGATGCGCGACAGGTTCAAGCCGGCCCCCGAGCCGCCCTTGAAGATGAAGCCTTCCTCCTTGTACCAGTTCAGGATCGAGTCCATCGAGTCGTCGACCGAGAGGATGAAGCAGGCGCTGACCTGCTGAGGCGACTGGGTGCCGACGTTGAACCAGACCGGAGAGTTGAAGCTGAAGTACTGGTGCAGCAGCATCCAGGTCAGCTCGTGCTCGAAGACCTCGGCATCCTTCTCGGTGGCGAAGTACCCGAAGTCCTCGCCCGCCTTGGCGTACGTCTTCACCACCCGGTCGATCAGCTGACGCAGACCCTGCTCCCGCGCCGGAGTGCCCAGCGCCCCCCGGAAGTACTTGGTCGTGACGATGGTGGAGGCGTTCACGCTCCAGAAGTCCGGGAACTCGACGTTCTTCTGCTCGAAGACCGCCTCGCCTGTCTTCCAGTTCGTCTGGACGACGTCGCGACGCTCCCAGGTCACCTGGTCGTAGGGGTGCGCCCCCTCAGTGGTGAAGACGCGCTCGATCGTGAGACCGGCGGACTTGCCGCGGGCGGTCTTCTTCTGATCTGAGCGCCCGTTCGCCTGACGGGTTGTTTCGGTCATGGTCTGCCTCTCGTGATCCACTCGGGGGGTGGTGTGGTGCCAGTCGTCTGATGGGTCGTGCTGGCTGGTGATCGTTCGTGGAGATGTCTCAATGAAGTTGTGGGGGTGGAGCCGGGGCAGAGTCCACGCGAGCCTTCCCCAGCTACGCGAACCCTGCCCCGGGGCTAGGGGGTGCCTCGGCCCGAACTGAGCTTGTGCGGACCGTTCTTGTTCACTTTGCCGTTGCCCACCTCGTGCGGGATCAGCGGCTCGAGTCCGAGCGGAGCCTGCTCCATCCGCAGCAGCGCGATCTCCGCTTCGAAGTCGTCGACCGAGGCGTACTGGCGGTAGACGCTGGCGAATCGCAGGTAGGCCACCTGGTCGAGTTCGCGCAGCGGTCCGAGAATGGCCACCCCGACCTCGTCCGCCGGCACCTCGGGCTGGCCGGAGGCCCGCAACGAGTCCTCGACCAGCTGGCCCAGCTTGGCCAGCTGGTCCTCGTCGACCGGTCGGCCCTTGCACGCCTTCCGAACGCCGCTGACAACCTTCTCCCGATTGAACGGCTCAACGACTCCGCTGCGCTTCACCACCACGAGCTGCATCTGCTCAATCGTGGTGAACCGGCGCTCGCACTTGGTGCACTGACGGCGACGGCGAATGCTGCTGCCGTCCTCGGCGGCGCGGGAGTCCAGCACCCTGGAGTCGGTGTGACGGCAGTAAGGGCAGTGCACGGTCCTTCTCCTTTCCTCGTGCGCGGGGCGCCGATGTGGCCCGGACGACGGCTTCCGCCGCCTGCCTGGGGATAAGTCTGTGGGCTAGTGTGTGGACATCCTGTGGACACTGACCACAACTTGTGGACGAATCACAGGTGTGTAACTACTAGATATAGATACCGTACGTCTTCAGACCATTGTCCGCAAGGGGGCTGACAAAAACGGGGTGTCGTCATACGTCCGGGCTCCCGCCACCGGCAGCAGCCGGCTGCTGGGCCTCGGGTAGAGCTGGCGGCGGTCGGTGCCGGAGGCGTTTAGGCGGTCCTCTCCATCTGGTTCGGGTCCCGTGGGTCGTGCCTTCGCGAAAGCTCACCACAACGCCAGAATTGGACGGCCATTCGGCCTTCCAGCGGCGCAGAAGTCGTCAGGGGTGGACTTTTGTGGGCGTACCGGCGGCTGGGGCTGTGAAAAGTCGTCACGTGACGAGTTCTGTGCTCGGACCGCGAGGGGCTGGAGCTGCGATAAGTCGTCACGCGACGAGTTCTGTGCTCGGACCATAGTGGCTGGGAGCTGCGACAAGTGGTCGCGTGACGACTTGTCGTCTCGTACGAGGGGACAGGCGGCTCAGACGAGGGATCGGAGTCTCGTACGAGGAACGGTCGGTGTGAAAAGTCGCGTTCTGATGACTTCTGGAGGTGGAGAAGGCCCCGAAGCTCCCCAGAAGTCGCGTTCTGACGAGTTCTGCACGAGATTGGACCCGAAACCCCGAGAAAACTCGCGTTCTGATGAGTTTTGGCACAAGGAGAGGGCGACCGGGCCCGGCAGATCGGGCCGCCACCCTGACCCCTGCCGGCGCAGTCACCCTAGACCAGGTTGCGGGCGAGGGTGTAGACGACGGCCACCGCCAGTCCGATCAACGACCAGCGGGTGGGATGGACGCGCTTCAGCCTGGCGCCAAGCGCGGCCGGCGGCCGGACCTTCGGCCCACCCAGCACCTCGACCGTCCACAGCACTCCGAGAACCCCGAGCAGCACGAGCGCGACCAGCGCGAGCGGGTTGTACCGGAAGGCCGAGACCAGGTCGAGCTCAAGCAGGGACCTGCCCATTCGGGTGCCGCCGCACAGCGGGCAGTTCCAGCCGGTCAGGCTTCGAAAGGGACACGGCACTCCGACCCCCGTCGTGGCGTACAGCGCACTCATGGCCAACCCGTAACCGAACAGCCCACCAAGCGCCTTCAGCCCGCTGACCGGGTTGAAGTCCTTCGCGACGTAGCCGTTCATGGTGGCGGCGTTCGTGGTGGGACTGTTCGTGATCGGCACTCCCCCATTCTCCATCAGTTAGGGCCACGGCCGACCCCGCTCCCCTAGACTCGTCTCGCCCGCCCGCTCCACCACCCACCGAAAGAGCCTTCAGATGAGTGATCAGAACCCCTCTGGCTGGCCGAGCCCTGCTGGCCCAGCCAGCAGCGGGTCCGCCTCCGACCACGGAACGCAGGGCCAGCCCCAGCCGAACTACCAGCAAGGGACCGGCTACGGGACGTCCAACTCAGACCCGGCGGCCCAGCAGGGCTACGGGCAACAGGGCTACGGGCAACACGGATACGCGCAGCAACAGGGCTACGGGCAAGAGGGCTACGGGAACCAGCAGGGCTACGGGAGCCAGCCCTCGTACGATCAGCGGCAGTACGGCCAGTACCCGCAGCAGGCGTACCCGCCGCAGCAGGCGTACCCCTACGGTCAGGTCGCCGCGCTGCGGTCGGACTACGCCTCGTGGGGCAAGCGCGTCGGGGCCTTCCTGATCGACGGCATTCCCAGCTACATCGCCTACATCCCCTTCACGATCGGCTATGTGCTGATGATGTCCGCGACCTTCCAGACCTCCTCCCAGCCGAACGTCGCACCCAACCTCAGCGGAGCGCTCGTCTTCATGGGCGTCGGCATGCTGCTGACGCTGGCAGCACTGGGCTGGCAGATCTACAACCGCTGGATCGTCGGTGGCCGCACCGGTCAGTCGCTCGGCAAGCGGATGCTCAAGATCAAGTTGATCAGCGAGGACACCCTGCAGCCGGTCGGCGCCGGCAATGCGTTCCTGCGCGACCTGTGCCACATCCTGGACGGCTTGGCCTATGTCGGCTACCTCTGGCCGTTGTGGGACGAGAAGCGGCAGACGTTTGCCGACAAGATCGTCAAGACGATCGTGATTGATGCCCCGCCACTCCCCGGTTCGGCCGGGCAGCCGGGACACGCCTGAGCCGATGAGCACGATTGCCGTCACTGGGGTGACCGGGCAGGTCGGCGGGGCGGTGGCCCGCCAGCTGTCGGCTGCGGGAGTGGGGCTGCGGCTGATCGGTCGTGCCCCGGAGCGCCTGCCGCACCTGCCAGGTGCTGAGCCCGGCCCGCCGGCGCACTACGGCGACCAGAGCTCGATGGAGGCCGCCCTGACCGGTTGCGCCACGGTGTTCATGGTGAGTGCCCGGGAGGATGCCGACCGGCAGACCCTGCACCGCAACGTGGTCGAGGCCGCGGTACGGGCCCGGGTGGAGCGGATCGTCTATCTCTCCTTCCAGGGAGCGGCCGCGAACTGCACGTTCACCTTCGGTCGCGACCACTGGTACACCGAGCAACTGATCCGCGGCTCCGGACTGGGCTACACGTTTCTGCGGGACAGCTTCTATCTGGCGATGCTGCCCGCGCTGGCCGGGGCGGACGGCGTGATCAGGGGGCCGGCTGGCACCGGCCGGGTCGCCGCCGTCGCCCACCGCGACGTCGCGGACGTGGCAGTGACCGTGCTGACCGGACGTGGTCACGACGGGCAGTCCTACGACGTCACCGGGCCTGAGGCCATCACCCTGGCCGACGCGGCGCAAACCATCAGCCGGGTCAGCGGCCTGACGGTCCGGTACGAGGAGGAGACCCTCGAGGAGGCCTACGCATCTCGGGCCCAGTTCGGCGCTCCGAGGTTCGAGGTGGACGGCTGGGTCACGTCCTACCTCGCCATCGCCCACGGTGAAGTGTCTGCCGTCTCGGACTGGGTCCCCCGACTGACCGGGCATCCGGCTCAGGGGCTGGAGGACTTCCTGCGGGACAACCCGCAGAGCTACGCCCATCTGCACAACTGACACTGGTCACCCAGCGGCTCAGTCCTGGACCGCCTTGGCGATGGTCACGTTGTTGGTGACCCACTCGGCCGTCTCGGCGGCGGCAGGTCGACCGTTGGCGCGTTCGGCCATCGACCACAACACGTTGACCACCACCCGCACGATCACCCAGGCGCGGGCGCGGTCCTCATCCAGGCCGGCGGCATCCACGATGGTGTGGAACCGCTCCCGGATGGCCCACCGGACGTTTCCCGAGGCGGCGATCTCGTCCCACCGGTTCCACAGCAGCGGTGCCACCTCGACGTGCGGGTCCCCGGACAGCGGCTTCGGGTCGATCACCAGCCAGCCCCCGCCCGGCCGGGCGGACTCCAGCACGTTGAAGTAGTGCAGGTCGGTATGCACGATCAGCCCGTCGGTGTCCGGGTCGGCAGCGAAGTCGGTGGCCAACGAGATGGCCTGCTCGACGTAGCGGTGCGGCACCGGGGCGTCGTGTCCGAGCGAGCCCAGCTCGACGGACCACCTCCGGGCAAGCGACGAGAGGGTGCGCAACTGCGGCACCGCCGGTCGGTGCAGCAGCGGGTAGAGCGCCGCCACCGTCTCGCAGGCCTCAATGGCGGGAACTGTGGTGAGGTCGCGCAGCTGAGCGCGTTCCAGCAGCAGCACGGAGCGGCGGGGGTCGGCACGCAGCAGCCTGACCGCTCCTCGACCACCCCACTCCCGCAGGGCGAGATGCTCGTGCTCAGCCTCCTCGTGCGGCCATCCGACCTTGACCACCGCTGGTTCCCGCGCCCCGGTCAGCACCGGCAACACCACAGCCGCCGAACCGTGTCCCAACTCACCGACTGCCGTCAGGCCCCAGTCGTCGACGACATCGCGGATCAACCGCGGGAGCTGGTCCAACCACTGCCGCCACTCCGGGCTGTTGTCGGCGTTCTTGGCGAAGGCCGCCGGGATCTCGAAGTCACTCATCGCCCACCAGCATGGCAGACCGGGCAACCCACCAGCTGGGTCAGCTCTTGATCCCGGTCAGGGTCACCCCTTCGACGAAGTAGCGCTGCAGCAGGAAGAACAGCAGGATGATCGGCAGGATGACGACCGTGGATGCCGCCATCAGATAGCCCCACTGCGCGGTGTAGTTGCTCTGGAAGGACGCCAGTCCCAGTGCGAGGGTGAACTTGTCCTGGTCACCCAGATAGAGCAGCGGGCCGAGGAAGTCGTTCCAGACTCCGATGAAGGTGAAGATCACCACCACCACCAGGACGGGCTTGGACAGCGGCATGATGATCATCCAGAACACCCGCCACGGCGTCGCACCGTCGATGTAGGCCGCCTCGTCCAGCTCGAACGGGATGGTCAGGAAGAACTGGCGCATCAGGAAGATGTTGAACACCCCGCCGCCGGCTCCGGCGAACCAGGCTGGCACGGTCAGCGGGAGAAATGTGTTCAGGGCCTCCATCTCGCTCCACATGACGAACGTGGGGATGAGCGTCACCGCGTACGGGAGCATCACGCTCGTCAACAGCAGGGCGAACACGACATTTCTCCCCCGCCAGCGCAGGCGCGCGAAGCTGAAGGCGCTGATGGCACAGGTGAGCACGGTGCCGGAGACCACGAAGAACTCGATGATCATGGTGTTGAGGAGATAGAGCCCGAACGGCTGTGCGGTCAGCGACTCGGTGAAGTTGTTCCAGGCGAACGGCTTGGGCCACCATTCAGGCGGGGCGACGAAGATCTGGTTGTCCGTCATCAACGCACTGCGCACCAACCAGACGAACGGCACCAGCATCACCGCAGCGCCCAAAGTGAGCACCAGTGCAAGGGCGCCCCGGCCGACGAGCCCGGCGCCCCGGCGGCCTGGTCGCCGACGCAGCCCGCCGGTCGGGGCCACCCTGCCACCGCGTCGCTGCGTGTCGGAACGCTCGTCGACTGTTGTCGTCACGGTCGAGTTCATCGGGCCCCACCCATCTCGTAGTACACCCAGCGCCGGGCGTTGCGGAACAGCAGCACAGTGATCACCAGGACGATCACAAACAGCACCCAGGCGAGGGCTGCTGCGTACCCCATCGCGCCCTCCGTGAAGGCGGTCCGGTAGAGGTAGTAGATGTAGAACAGGGTCGCATTGTTGGGCCCGCCCTGAGTCATCACGTACGCCTGGTTGAACACCTGGAAGGTGCCGATGACACCGGTGACGAGGTTGTAGAAGATCGTCGGCGTCATGAACGGCAGCGTGACGTGGCGGAACCGTGCCCAGGCACCCCCACCGTCGATGGAGGCCGCCTCGAGCAGGTTGCGCGGGATGCCCTGCAAACCTGCGAGGAAGATCACCATCGCGTTCCCGAAGCCCCAGGTGCTCATCATGATCAACGACGGGATGGCCGCCTTCTCGCTGTAGATCCACTGGGAGGTGGGCAGACCCGCCTGCCGCAGCAGCGAGTTGAGCAGGCCGAAGTCGGGGTTGTAGATCCAGATCCATAACACCGCACTGGCAATGGCCGGCACCAGTGTCGGCAGGTAGTACACCGTCCGCCAGAACGAGAGCCCCTTGATCTTCTGGTTCAGCAGCAACGCGGCGACGAACCCCACCAACAGCACCAGCGGCACCGAGCCGATGGTGTAGTAGGTGGTCACTGTGAGCGACTTCCAGAACAGCTCGTCGTGGCCGAGCCGGACGTAGTTGTCCATCCCGGTGAAGTTCGGCTTCGACCCGATCGACCAGTCGGTGAGGCTGAAGACCGCCGAGGCGATCATCGGCCCGATGGTGAAGATCAGGAACCCGAGCATCGCCGGCAGGGCGAAGATCCAGCCCCAGCGACGCTCCAGCCGGACCTGACCCGCGGCGCGGACCCGGCCCGGCCGTGCCGACGCGCGCGGCTGGGTCACAGCTGCTGGGCCGGGTAGCGGCCCTTGAGCAGTCCGTTGAGCTTCTTGGCCAGCGGCTTGAGCACCTCCGCCGCAGGCTTCTTGCCCTGATCGATCTGCTGGATCGCCGGCGCCATCACCTTGTTGATCGCATCCATGTTCTTCATGCCCTGGCTGAACAGCGGCAGGGAGTTGTTCAGCGTGTAGTCGACCGCTGCGGTGCGGTACTCGGCCGGGTGCACGTCGTTCTTGGTCCAGGAGTCGATCGCCGCCTGGTCGGTGTAGGACTTCTTGTCCAGCGGCATCCACAGGCCACTGGCAAACAGGTCCACCTTGTCGACGTCGTTGTGGTACATGTACAGCTCCATGGCTTCATCAGGGTGCTTGCTGCCTGAGAACATCACCGTGGCGCCACCGAGCGACGTGGTGATCGGCTTGCCATACTTCGGCAGCACCCCGAGCGAGAAGTCCAGGTTGCTCTCCCCCAGGTCCAGCAGCGTCCACTGCCCGTCGACCGCCATGGCGATCCGCTTCGTCTGCAGCTGCACCGTCGTCGACGGCGCGTTGTTGCCGAGCTGCACCGAGGTCGGCGCAACATGGTGCTTGTAGGACAGGTCCGCCACGTTCTGGAACACCTCGATCGCCTCGGGGGTGTCCAGCAGACAGGTGGTTCCCTTGTCATCGAAGAAACTGACTCCGCGACTCTCCAGCATCGCCTGCATCTGCCCGTTGCTCATCCCGAACGAGCACCCGAACTGCCTGATCTTCTTCGGGTCGAACCCGTTCTCGTCCGGTCGCTTGCCGTTCTGGTCCAGAGTCAGCTTGTAGGCGTTGGCGACAAAGTCGTCCCAGCTCCAGGCCTTGGCCGCCTCGGCCGGCGGGACAGCCACACCCGCGTCGGAGAAGGTCTGCTTGTTGTACCAGAGCACGTAGATCTCGTTGGCGGTCTGGGTGCCGAGCAGCTTGTCCTCCCCGTACCAGAAGTACGTGCCCGGCAGCCGCTCCGCGAGGGCGGGATACTTGTCCAGGTAGTCGTAGAAGTTGACCAGCTTGCCGCTCTCGGCCAGCCGGAACGCCGTCGAGTCTCCCATGTAGGCCACATCCGGGGCGCGGTTGCTGGCCACCAGGGTGTTCAGCTTGGTCTCGTAGTCACTGGGAGTGAAGAGTGGCTTGACCTTGACGCCCGGATGATCGGACTCGAAGTCGGACAGCATCTTGTTGACCGCCTTCTGTTCGAAGGTCGAGCCCCAGTACATGAACTGCAGCTGCTTGGTCCCGCCGCCCCCTCCTCCGGTGGCGCTGTCACCGCCGCACGAGGCCAGCCCCGGTACGGCGGCACCCAGGGCAGAGAGAGCGCCGAGTCGCAGCACGTCACGACGACTGGGTTTCCAGAGAGGATGGGACATGGCTGTTCTCCTTTGAACGAAGGGGGTTGGGCGTCAGGCTGAGGTGGCAGGCAGCCAGACCCGCATTGCGCCGATCTCACGGTTGGCCCATGCGTAGTACGGGATGGCGACCAGTTCGACGTCCCTGCCAGTGAGGTCGCCGGGTTGGGCCGGGTACGGCCAACCCTTCATCTTGGGCGCTGACGGAGCCTTGCCCGCAGCGGTGATGACGGTGACCCCGTCGAGAAGGTCTGCGCGATGCTCGCTGTGCGAGTCTGCGGTGCTGACGAGCTGAGCCAGGTCGAGGTCGACCCCGTCCGGCTGGTCGACCTGTTCGACGGCGTAGACCAGCGGGCCGCGCTCGAGAGCCATGCAGCCGCGGATGGCGTCGATCCGCGGGTCGGCGAACGTGTGCCGGACGGCGAGCGGCAGGTCGAGCTCGACGCGGTCGCCGACCGACCAGACTCGTTCGACCACCGCGTACTCGCCTGCGGTCACCGGTTCGGCATCGCCGTCGACGCTCAGGGTCGCGCCATCGGCCCAGCCGGGGACCCGGAGACTGAGTGCGGTCGGCTGCGGGCTAGCCGCAGTGACAGTGATCGCGACCCTGCCTTGCCAGGGGTACTCGGTGGCCACCTCGACCGACAGCGCCGGGGAGGTCAGCTGTGCCGGCGCGAACTGGTGGATCTGCAGCCCGCCCGCATCGGAGCTGGCGAGGTAGCCGTCCAGGCTCGCCAACGTGCGCATCAGGTTGGGCGGGCAGCAGGCGCAGGAGAACCAGCCTCGACGGCCGTGCGCAGGTGACCGGTCGCCGTCGGGGTGCGCCTCACCGCGCACCTGCAAGGGGTTGACGTAGAAGTACTGGGTCCCGCTGAGCGAGACACCGGACAGAAAACCGTTGAACAGCATTCGTTCGATGGCGTCGGCATAATGCGCTTCTCCGGTGGCCAGCAGCATCCGCCAGGCCCATTGGATGCCGCCGATGGCGGCGCAGGTCTCCGCATAGCCGCGGTCCGACGGGAGCTCGTACGGGTCACCGAACGCCTCACCCTCCCACCGGGCTCCCAGCCCCCCGGTGAGAAAGGTCTTGGTGGACCACATGTGGTCGAACTGTCCGGCCAGCGCCTCCAACAGTGACTGGTCACCCGTCTCGATGGCCAGATCGGCAGCACCGGCGGCAAGGTAGACCGCACGGACCGCGTGCCCCTCAACGCTGCTGGCCTCCCGCACGGGCACCCGATCGGAGAAGTACGTCGGTTCCTTGCCGTAGGACTCCATCAGCCCGTGGCCGCGGGCGTCCACAAAGTAGCGCGCCAGCTCGAGGTAGTCGGCGTTACCGGTCTCGCGATAGAGCTCGACCAGACCCATCTCGATCACCGGATGCCCGTCGACGTCATGCCGCTTGTCCTCGCCGAACGTGCTGACCAGGTGGTCCGCGAGCCGTGTCGCCACTCCCAGCAACTCCCGGTCGCCTGTGCAGCGCACCTGGGCCACCGCCGCCTGCATCAGGTGACCGGCGCAGTAGTGCTCGTGACTCCAGGGCAGGTCGAAGTAGCGGCCACGGTCGGCGTGCCGGAGGGTCACCACCGTGTCGAGGTAGCCGTCCTCGCACTGGGCCGCCGCCACCAGAGCCGTCACCTCACGCTGCATCTGCAGCAGGGCCGGATCCGGGTTGCGGCCGTACTCCCACGCCACCGCCTCCAGCCACTTGTAGACGTCCGAGTCGGCGAAGATGGGCCCGATCGGCTCGCCCTCGCCCTGCCCGGCAGCGATGCGGAAGTTCTGCAGGTTGCCCGCGTCCTCAAGCCGCTCGCGCCCGGACAGGATCGCCTTCGCCGCGTTGGCCTCCTGCCGCGGCGCCCAGAAGCCGCCGGTGATCCGGGCGGTGTCCAGGCCCAGCGGACGCCAGGTGGTCACGGCCTGAGGCCCGGGACGGGCGGGTGCCTGCCCGGAGCTGAGGGTTTCGTTCGGGTTGGCGGCAGCGGTCGACATGGGTGATCTCCCTGGGGATGGCCTGCGGAAAAATAGGAACACGTTTTCTGTGTAGAACCTAGGACCGCACCAGATCGCTGTCAAGCCCCAGAACCCTTGAATGGTGCGGATCCTCAGCCGTCGCGGCTGACCGATCGTGGTTCGTCACAGAGCAGGTAGGATCGGTCCGGAAAGGTGTTTCACTGACGAGGCAGGTGCAGATGGAGATCCAGTCGAGCGCTCGGGTTCCCGCCGGGGTCGTGCGGATCACCGATGTCGCCGCCCTGGCCGGGGTGTCCCCCGGCACCGCATCCAAAGCGCTGAATAACACCGGTCAGTTGCGCGACGCGACCCGCCAGCGGGTATTACAGGCGGCAGAGCAGCTCGGCTTTACTCCGGACAGCCGGGGCCGCGCCCTGTCCTCTGGTCGCAGCTACACCGTCGGCCTGGTCACGACCGACAGCTCGGGCCGGTTCTCGATCCCGATCATGCAGGGCGCTGAGGATGCGCTCAGTGCCGGCGAGATGGCCCTGCTGCTGTGCGACACCCGAGACGACCCACTACGCGAGCAGCACTACATCCGCACCCTGCTCGCCCGCCGGGTGGACGGCATCATCCTGACCGGTCGGAGGACCGAGGCGCGACCGCCGATCAGGGTGCCGGTCCCCACCGTCTATGCCTTCAACCCCTCCACAGACCCCGCTGACGCTTCTGTGGTGGTCGACGATGCCGGCGGGGCGCGCCAGCTCGCCGATCATCTGCTGTCGCTCGGCCGCGAACGGGTGGCGCATGTGACCGGACCCGAGCGGCATCGGAGTGCGGTGGAACGCGCCACCGCTGCGGTCGCGGTGTTGGGTGACCGGTTGGTGGGTCCGCCGCTGTATGGAGAATGGACCGAACGCTGGGGACGGCACGCCGTGGACGTCCTGCTGCGCAGGCACGCGGACGTCGATGCGATCACCTGCGGCAGTGACCAGATCGCCCGCGGGGTGTGCGACCGCCTGCGCGAGCTCGGCCGGGCCGTCCCCACCGACTTGGCAGTAACGGGCTTCGATAACTGGGAGGTCATGGCTCTGGCCAGCCGCCCACCGCTCACCACCATGGATCTGGAGCTGGAGGCTCTGGGGCGTCGAGCGGCCCAGTTGCTGCTCGATGCCATCGCCGGCAACCCTCGCCACGGCCTGCTCGAGCTCCCGCCCAGACTGGTCACCCGCGAGTCGACGCTCGGAGACTGAGCCATCCGGTCGGAGCCAGAGGTCAGCGGTGAAGCCGGCTCAAAGCTCGCCGGATCCCATCGGCGCGACCTGATGGGAGACAGTGGTGGGACGGAAGTTCTCCCCGGTGACCCGCAGCGCGGTGGCACTCACCACCACCAGGGCAGCCATGACCACCATCAGGCCGACCACCAGCACGACGGCGATGCCGCGTTCAGTCAGTCGCACACCCGGCCCGGGTGCGGCGCAGGCGCGCGGGACGGCTCGCCCGAGCGGGTTCAGCTGGGGGGCTGCGACGTTCGTGCGCGGCCTGGCAGACGGCGCCGTGCCGCGGCCGGTCCCTCGCGACGGACGGCCGGGGCGGACCGCTGGGTGCTGGGGCCTGGGCTGCTGGGGCCGGGCGTGCTGGGGCTGGGCGTGCTGGGCCTGGGCATGTGGGCTCTGGCTGGGCACCGAGGCGCGCCGGGTCGCGTCGTCACGGCCTGGCACGGTGACCGGGTGGCTCGCGAGTGCCGGGATCGTCATTGCGCTCATGGTTACTCCTCGGGAAGTGATCGAACGGCTGTTCGAAAAACTGTCTGGCACCTGTCTAACGCATCGGACCGACAATTCCAACGCTATTCGTACACGCGTTCGATGTGTGTCGTCCGATATCGCCAGTCAAGCCGAGGGTGGTGACACTTTTGCAGCGTCGCGGCGGGCAAAGACACGCATCGAACAGGTGTTTGATTTTGTCAGTGCCAGTCTCTAGTTTTGCCTCATGGCAGAACATGACGAGCCCAGCACCGGGCGCCCCACCCCAGCGAAGAAGCGCGGTCGCCCCAGCGCCAAGGATGTCGCCGCCCAGCTCGGCGAGATCGGCAGCAATGTCAGCGCGCTGCCTGATGGCCCCACCGATGCCGATGGCCTGACTCCCCGTCAGCGTCGGATCCTGGAGGTCATTCGGGACGCGGTCGACCAGCGCGGCTATCCGCCGAGCATCCGGGAGATGGGGCAGGCGGTGGGGCTGGCGAGCTCCTCAAGTGTCGCCCACCAGCTGAAGATGTTGGAGAGCAAAGGATTCCTCCGCCGCGACCCCAACCGGCCGCGCGCTCTTGAGGTGCTGCTCCCCGGCGAGTCCGGAACCCGTCCGGCTGCCGGCGTCGAGAGCGGACCCGACCAGACGGGTATCGGCGACGCCTATCCCGAGCCGGTGCACGTCCCGGTGCTCGGCCGGATCGCCGCCGGTGGGCCGATCCTGGCCGAAGAGCGGATCGAGGACGTGTTTGCGCTCCCCCGCCAGCTCGTCGGCGAGGGCACCATGTTCCTGCTCCAGGTGAGCGGTGACTCGATGATTGACGCGGCGATCTGCGACGGTGACTGGGTGGTCGTCCGGCAGCAGCAGACGGCCGACAACGGTGACATCGTGGCCGCCCTGCTGGACACCGAAGCCACCGTCAAGACCTTCAAACGAACGGACGGGCAGGTCTGGCTGATGCCCCACAACCCTGCGTATGACCCGATCGACGGCAACCATGCTTCCATTCTGGGCAAGGTGGTTGCGGTCCTTCGCCGGATCTGATCATGGACCAGGCTCAGCGGCGGGGTGGCATTGAGCAGCAGTCAAGCGGCAAGCTACGTTGATCATCTTCGCTCCATGATCATCGTCACAGAGTGCTTGGCTCGGAGATGATCATCTCGTTGGTGAATCGGGCGACGGCGCGCAGCTTGTTGGCTACGTCGAGAGCCGCCACCTTGTATGCCTCGGACAGTGTCGGGTAGTTCAACACGGTGTCCACCAGGTAGTCGACCGTGCCGCCACACCCCATGATCGCCTGACCGATGTGCACCAGCTCTGTCGCGTTGGTGCCGAAAACGTGCACGCCGAGGATGCTGCGGTTCTCGGAATGCACGATCAGCTTCAACATCCCGTACGAGTCACCAATGATCTGCCCCCGAGCCAGCTCTCGATAGCGCGAGATCCCCACCTCGAAAGGCACCGACTCACCCGTCAGCTCAGCCTCGGTCTTGCCGCAGTAGGAGATCTCAGGAATCGTGTAGATCCCGATCGGCTGCAGTCCGTGCAGTTCGTTGGCGGGCTCCCCGAAGGCGTGCGAGGCCGCTAGCCGGCCCTGGTCCATCGACGTAGCCGCCAGCGCCGGAAAGCCGATCACGTCGCCGACCGCGTAGATGTGCTCCATCGCCGTCCGATAGTTGCTGTCCACCACCAGTCGGCCGCGCGCGTCGGCAGTCAGCCCGGCGAGGTCGAGGTTGAGCTGCGCAGTGTTGCCCTGACGGCCGGCCGAGTACATCACCACTTCGGCGGCGATCTTCTTGCCCGACCCGAGGGTGGTGATGGTCCCTCGCCCAGAGCTCTCGACCGAGGCGACCTCCTCGCCGAAACGAAAGCTCATGGCGTGGTCGCGCAGGTGGAACTTCAGCGACTCGACAATCTCAGGGTCACAGAAGTCCAGCATCTGCGGCCGTTTCTCGACGAGGGTTACCCTGGTTCCGAGAGCGGCGAAGATGGAGGCGTACTCCACCCCGATCACACCGGCGCCGACCACCACCATCGAGTCCGGCACCTTGTCCAGCGCGAGGATCTGGTCCGAGTCAAGAATGCGTACGCCGTCGAACTTGATGTGTTTGGGCCGAGCCGGCGTCGTGCCGGTGGCGATGACCACCTTCTCCGCGGTCAAGGTGCGGTGCTCGAACGTGCTGTCCGACTCGACCGCAAGCGTGTGCGGGTCCAGGAAGGAGGCCATCCCGGGCAGCAGCTCGATGTGGTTGCGAATCAGCTGAGCGCGGATCACCTCGGTCTCCCGTCCGACGACATGCTGCAGCCTGCTCAGCAGGTCCGAGATGGTGATCTCGTCCTTCACCCGATAGCTGGCGCCGTAGATGTCGCGCAACTGCATGCCGGTGAGATAGAGCACGGCCTCACGCAGCGTCTTGGACGGGATCGTTCCGGTGTTGACACAGACCCCACCCACCATGCGCTGGCTGTCGATGACACAGACCTTGTGCCCGAGCTTGGCGGCCATGATGGCCGCCTTCTGACCGCCCGGTCCTGATCCGATCACGGCTAGGTCGAAGTCGTAACTGTGCTCCATAGCCGCAAGAGTGCCAGACAGCCCTTCACGCCGCTAGGGACCGGCGTGACGGTTGAGCTACGTGGCCGCCGGCTCGGACAGCCGCCGGAGAGCTCCGACGGCGACCTCGCGGTCGATCGTCTCCCACATGTCCGGCATCGAAGCCTTCAAGAAGGAGCCGTACCGGGCGGTCACCAGCCGCGGATCCAGCACCGCAACCACCCCACGGTCGCTGACCCTTCGGATCAGCCGTCCCGAGCCCTGGGCGAGCAGCAAGGCAGCGTGGGTTGCCGCTACGGCCATGAAACCGTTGCCACCCGCCTCAGCGACTGCGCGCTGCCTGGCCAGCATCAGCGGCTCATCCGGACGAGGAAAGGGGATCCGGTCAATGATGACGAGCTGGCAGGTCGCTCCGGGAACGTCCACGCCCTGCCACAACGAGAGCGTGCCGAACAGGCTTGCCTGCTCGTCAGCGATGAAGCGCCGAGTCAGTTCCGACAGTTGAGCATCACCCTGGCAAAGGATGGTCATCTTGGGTAACTGTCGCCGTACGTGGATCGCCGCCGCCTCCGCCGCCCGCCGTGAAGAGAACAACCCGAGGGTCCGACCCCCCGCTGCCCAGACCAGCTCGGCGATCTCAGTCATGGCGACATCGGAAAGACCGTCTCGGCCGGGCGGCGGCATCGTCCGGGCGACATAGAGGATCCCCTGGCGGCGGTAGTCGAACGGCGATCCGACATCGAGCCCGCGCCACGGGATGCGTTGGTCGTCGGAGCTCTCGTGCCCGTCTTCGACCGGGCTGGTGTCGTCGCGCTCGGCCGCCCTCAGTCCGACCGAGGCGGCCACGGTGTTGAAGTCGCCCCCCAGCTGGAGTGTGGCAGAGGTCAGGACGGTGGTCCGTTCGGCGAAGACCCGGTCGCGCATCAGCCCGGCCACCGAGAGCGGAGCCACCTTGGCCTCCCGCCCGAAACGTTCCCGCTCGACCACCCAGGTGACGTCGTGCGGTTTCAGTGCCGCCATCCGCTCGGCGACGTCGAAGATCTCCTTCACCGCTGCAGCTGCCTGGCGCCGTTCGGGATCCTCGCCCTGGCCCTCTTTGCCCATCTCGCTGACGGCCTGCCTGGTCGCGTTCCGCATCGACTCGAACGCCTGGACCACGGCGGAGTCAGCGTCCTCGATCCGCTCCAGCGGCGCCTGGTCGAGGGCCCCGCGGAGTGCCTCGGCCGACTCGAGCAGCTCGAGCGCAGTCTCGTCGTCGAGGTGGGCCATGGCTCGCCGCCCTACCCGTTCGACCAGTTGTGGACTGAGCTCCGCCGAGGCCGCGCCGGTGATCCGGGAGACCAGCTCGTGTGCCTCGTCGATGATCACCATCGTGTGCTCCGGCAGCGCCGTACCGCCGTGCAGGGCGTCGATGGCCAGCAGGGCATGGTTCGTCACCACCAGGTCGGCGGCGCGGGCCTTTTCCCGCGACTTCTCGACGAAGCAGCTGTCGCCGTACGGGCAACGCTGGACTCCGAGGCACTCGCGGACCGGGATTGACACCTGCTGCCAGCCCCGCTCGGTGTGCGACGGCGCGTCGTCACGGTCGGCCATTCCTCCGGAGGCGTCCTGCTGCTCTGCCCACTGGCGCAGGGCCAGCACCTCCGCGCCGAGCGCGGACTCCGCTGACTGCGGCGCGCTGCGGATGGTCTCGACCAGCTCGTCAGCCCCGATCAGCGTTGCCTGGTCTTCGCCGACTCCGTCATGGACCCGCAGTTGGCAGGCGTAGTTGGTGCGACCCTTGAGGATGGCGTGGCTGGGCCGGCGGCCGGTCACCTTCTGTACGGCGTCCAGGGCCGCCGGGATGTCGTTGGTCGCGAGCTGGCTCTGCAGGGCCAGTGTCGCGGTGGCGATCACAATCCGGTCGCGCGGGCGGCGGGTCAGGTGCACCAATGCCGGGGCCAGGTAGCCCAGTGACTTCCCGGTGCCGGTGCCCGCCTGGACCAGCAGGTGCCGGCCGGTCTCGAACGACTCTGCGATGGCATCGGCCATCTGGATCTGACCGGGGCGCTCGGCGCCGCCGATCTCCTCGACCGCCGCAGCCAGCACCTCTCGGTGGCCCGGCTTATGCTCCGCCTTGGCACCCGCGGGCGCTGTTGCGGTCGGTTGCGGGCTCACCGAACAACGATAGCGCCGGGGCTACCAGAGACCCAGCCGACACGTTGGGGTTGTGGATCCCCGGTGGCGGCCCCATTGTGATCCGCCTGAACTCGGAGCCAGTGGAAGAGCATCCCACCATCCACCACGCGCTCTGAGCCTGTCGAAGAGCAACCAGTGCCCTTCGACAGGCTCAGGCGCGTGGGCCCTTCGACAGGCTCAGGGCGCGTGGGCAGGCTCAGGGCGCGAGGGCCCTTCGACAAGCTCAGGGCGCGTGGGCAGGCTCAGGGCGCGTAGGCAGGCTCAGGGCGCGCAGTCAGGCTGTGGCAGGGGCGGGCTCGGGGACGAGGAAGCGGGCGAGCTCACCGGCAAGGTCGGGATGCACCCGGGCGACGATCAGTGAGCCGTCGGCGGTGTGCTCCAGGGTCAGGAACTCACCACTCTGATGGATGCGGTTGACCAGGTCACCACGCTCATACGGGATGAGCGCCTTGATCTCGACCTCCGGCTTGGGCAGTCGGGACTCGACGGTGGAGCGCAACGACGAGATGCCCTGGCCGGTCCGGGCTGAGACGATGGCCGCGTCCGGATACTGCGTCCGCAGCATCGTCAGTGCCTCCGGGCTGGCGGCGTCGGCCTTGTTGATCACGATCAGCTCAGGCACTCCCGCTGCCCCGATGTCGGACAGCACTGCCCGCACGGCCGTGATCTGCCCGTTAGGGTCGGGATCTGAGCCATCCACGACATGGACGAGCAGGTCCGCCTGCGCGGACTCCTCCAGGGTCGACGCGAACGCCTCGACCAGGTCGTGCGGCAGGTGCCGGACGAAGCCGACCGTGTCAGTCAGGGTGAAGACGCGGCCATCGGTGGTCTGGCTGCGCCTGGTGGTCGGGTCCAGGGTCGCGAACAGCGCATCCTCCACCAGCACCCCAGCGCCAGTCAGCCGGTTCAGCAGGCTGGACTTGCCCGCGTTGGTGTAGCCCACGATGGCCACCGACGGGATCCGGTGCCGACGACGTTCGGCCCGCTTGGTCTCCCGGGTGCCGTCCATCTCGCGTAGTGCGCTCCGCAGCTTGGCGATCCGACTGTTGATCCGACGACGGTCCGTCTCGAGCTTGGTCTCACCGGGACCTCGTCCGCCGATGCCGCCTCCTGCTGCGCCGACCCGACCGCCGGCCTGGCGAGACAGGTTCCCACCCCAACCGCGCAGTCGCTGCTTGAGATACTGCAGCTGCGCCAGCTCCACCTGCGCCTTGCCCTCCGCGCTCTTGGCGTGTTGGGCGAAGATGTCCAGGATGAGGGCGGTGCGGTCGATCACCTTGACCTTGATCCGGTCCTCGAGGTTACGGAGCTGGGCCGGAGCGAGCTCACCGTCACAGATCACCGTGTCGGCGCCGGTCGCAAGGACGACCTCGCGAAGCTCCTCCACCTTGCCGCTGCCGATGTAGGTGGCCGGGTCCGGCCGGCTACGCCGCTGGATCAGGCCCTCCAGGACCTGCGAACCCGCGGTCTCGGCGAGCAGCTTGAGCTCGACCATGGCGTTCTCTGCGTCCTCCTCGGTGCCGCTGGTCCACACGCTGACCAGCACGACACGCTCCAGCAGGAGCCGGCGGTATTCCACCTCGGAGATATCAGACAGCTCGGTCGACATCCCGGCGACGCGGCGCAGCGAGATCCGGTCGGCCAGATCCTGCTGGTCGCCGTTATCGAGGGCGCGGTAGTCGGTGTCGTCGCTGGGCTTGAAGTCCTCGACCACGAGCTCGTCGGCGTCGTGGTCGGCATCCTGAGGGGCAAGGTCTCTTTGCGGCAATGTCATCTTGTGACCAAGAATCTCACGAGCGACCAAACAGGTCGAGTCTTTTTGCCTTCCGATACCCGGTCGTTCGCCAGACGGGTCCAGCGCGGGCGTCAGAACAGGCTGTAACCGCCGTCGACGACCATCACCTCACCGGTCATGAACGACGACGCCTGCGACGCCAGGAAGACGACACTCGGTCCCAGCTCGACGGGCAACCCGAACCGCTGCATCGGCGCGTCCTCGATCCAGTACCGCCGGAACTCTGGCGCGTCAACGGGGCTCATCTCGGTCTTGATGTACCCGGGCGCCAGAGCGTTCACCCGTACGCCCGCGGGCGCCCACTCGGCGGCCAACGACCGGGTCAGGTGGTGTACGGCCGCCTTGGACGCGTTGTAGGCCGGCTGCCACTGCGGCCGGTTGACGATGTTGGCTGACATCGACCCTATGTTGACGATCGACCCATGCCCCTGCGCCACCATCACCCGGCCAAACGACTGGGCGCAGTTCCAGACCCCGTTGACGTTGACGTCCATCACCGTCCGCCACTCATCCTCGGTCACCTCGAGCGCGGGGCGGTGAATGCACGCGCCCGCGTTGTTCACCAGTACGTCCACCCGCCCGAGCTGTGCAATGGCGGCGTCAACCGCCGCCTGCACCTCCCGGGCATCGGTGACGTCCGCGGTGACGACGGCCGTGCGCACTCCGAGCGGCTCGAGCTCGGCCAGCACCGCGGCACAGTTGGCGACGTCTCGGACCAGCAGAACGACATCACTGCCTGCCTCGGCCAGGGCCACCACCAGCGCGCGGCCGATGCCTCGGTTGGCGCCGGTCACCACTGACACCCTGCCGGCCAGCGAGAACGTGTCCAGAACACCCATCACAGCTCCTCGGGAAGAATCAGCTCGCCGTTCGCAATGATCACCGCGGGCCCGGTCAGAAAGGCCTGGCCCTCGGTCAGCTCGACCTCGACCGTACCGCCGGGGACATCGACGCGGTAGCTCACCGGAAGCGGCTCGGCCGCGGCCGCCGCGGCCGCAGCGGCCGCGGCGACGGTTCCGGTGCCGCAGGACCGGGTCTCCCCCACGCCGCGTTCGTAGACGCGCATGGCCACATGCCGCTCGCCGACCCGCCGGACGAACTCGAGGTTGACTCCGTTGGGGAAAGCCTCCGGCGGAGACCAGGTCGGCGCCGTGAACAGCTGCAGCGCCTGAAGGTCATCGACGAAGCTGACCGCGTGCGGGTTGCCGACACTCACGGTCCGGGCGCGGTGTTTCACCCCACCCACGGTCACGGTGACCTCGCCGCCCAGCGTGACCGGACCCATCGCCACCCGGATGCTGGTGTCTGGGTATACGGTCGCCTCCCTCAGGCCAGCCCGGGTGGCGACCTGGACCACCGGCCCAGTGGCCAGATCCTGCTCGAGCAGAAACCGGACGAACACGCGGATGCCGTTGCCGCACATCTCGGCGACCGAGCCGTCGGCGTTGCGGTAGTCCATGAACCAGAGGTCCGGGTTGCCCTCCCACTCGGGGATGTGTGCGGCCCGGACAGCGCGCAACAGGCCATCGGCCCCGATGCCGGAGTGCCGGTGGCAGATGAACCTGACCTCGGCCTCGCCCGGGTTGAGCATGGACTCCCGGTCCTGCAAGAGGACGAAGTCGTTCTGGGTGCCGTGCCCCTTGGAGAAGGTCCATCTGCGCATGGCTTCAGTGTTCCATTCCGGCCTGTGCCGGCAGCTCGGGCCCGTTCTCGCCCACCACCCGCCAGACCTGGTCGAGAAGGTCGGGGGCGAGTCCCGACACCCACCGGATCCTTGGGTCGCGCCGGAACCAGCCGCCCTGCTTGCGCGAGAACCGCCTGGTCCCCGCAACCGTACGCATCCGTGCCTCGTCCTCGGTTGTGGAGCCGGACAGGAAGTCCAGGATCTGCCGGTAGCCCAGCGCGCGGGAGGCGGTGACCCCCGACCGCAGCCCCCGGCGCTCGAGCTCGATCACCTCGGTCACGAAACCTTCCCCCCACATCCGGTCGACCCGGTCACTGATGCGCTGGTCGACCAGGTCACGCTCGATATCGAGACCGATCTGGAGCACGTCCGGCAACTGGTAGCGGTAGCCCGGCAGGCCGACACTGAACGCCCTGCCCGTGAGGGCGATCACCTCGAGCGCCCGGACGATCCGTCGGCCGTTGCCGGGCAGGATCGCCGCTGCTGCGGCCGGGTCCTGCTGCTGCAGCCGGGCGTGCAGCCTGTGCGGCCCGTCGGCGGCCAGGTCCGCCTCGAGGGCGGCCCGGACGGCCGGGTCGGTACCGGGAAACTCGAAGGCGTCGACGATGGCCCGGACGTAGAGAGCCGACCCGCCGACCACGATCGGCCGCACGCCCCGCCGCCGACAGTCCGCGATGGCGGCACGGGCGAGGGCCTGGAACTCGGCCACGGTCGCCGTCTGGGTGATGTCGAGGATGTCGATCAGGTGATGAGGCACTCCGTCGCGTTCGGCGGCGGTGGGCTTGGCGGTGCCGATGTCCATCCCGCGGTAGACCAGCATCGAGTCGGCATTGACGATCTCCGCCTCGATCTGCTCCTGACCGAGTCGGCGCGCCAGAGCTACGGCGAGAGAGGACTTCCCTGCCGCGGTGGGCCCCACCAAGACGATCGTCACCGGACCATTCTGCCGGACTCACCCTCACGCTCCGAAAGGTCCGGCCTGATAGAAAGACACCAATGATCCGCACCTCCCGACAGGAAGGCATGTGATGGGAATCTTCGACAAGGCCAAGGATGCGTTCGAGGCGCACAAGGACAAGATCGACCCGGATCTGGTCGATAGCGGCATCGACAAGGCGGGGGACCTGGTCGACGACCGGACCGGGGACAAGTACGTGAGCCAGGTGGACAAGGCCCAGGGCTTCGCCCAGGACCGGGCGGACGGTCTGCTCGGTGCGGACCACCCGGAGCCGGGCGGCCCGCCCACGGGCGGCCACTGAGCGCGTCGGCCCGGTCGGCGGGCGCGAGCACCGCTGTCGTCAGCGCCGACAGCCGGCACAGGACAGCTAGTTGGCTCGCCGCCCGCTGCCGGCGGTGGCGGGTGCCGTCGAATCGGTGCGCTCGGTCTCATGCTCGCGCTGCACGTAGTCCTCGACCACCTCGGGCTTGTCGCCGGCGCGGGTGACCACGGTGGCGAGCGCACTCATTGTGGCGACGTGCTCGACCTGTTCCTTGATGAACCATTGCATGAACTGGTCGGAGGCGAAGTCGTTCTCCTCCCGCGCGATCCGGGTGAGCTCGTTGATCTGGGCGGTGACCCGCCGCTCCTGCTCGAGTGCCAGTCGGACCGGCGCGGCGGGATCCTCGAAACCGCAGTCCGGTGCGTCCACCCCGGGAATGGTGACCGGTGCGTCCTGGTCGATCAGGTAGCGCACCATCATCATGGCGTGGTCACGCTCCCCGAGTGCCTGCCGGTAGAAGAAGCCGGCCGTCCGCGGCATGGTGGCCGCATCGTAGAAGGCGGCGCAGGCCAGGTACTGCTGATGGGCAGCGAACTCATGGCCGATCTGCATGTTGAGTTGTTCGACGAACCGCTCTGCGGGCATCGGGTGGCTCCTTCTGCTCTTCCTGGTGGGCGTCTGGTCGAGGCTCCGAAGGGTGTCCATCCTCGCATTCACGACTCCCGCTGGCCAGGAACCCCCTCTGACCCTGCTCAGCCGGTCGAGCAGCCCATGGCCGGGGCCAACGGTGCGGGAACGCCGAGCTGCGGCATCCCCAGGCCAACAGGGGCCGGTGCGGCGGCGCGCTCCTGCCGGGCCTGCCACGCGTCTCCGCCCGGGGTCCGCCGGAGCCCGCTGATGCCGGAGTCGGCATTGAGGTGATGGGGTGCGGCATAGCTGATCACCGTCTCGGCGATGTCCCCGGGCCGCGGTCGGAGCTGCTCCTCTGCCGGGACGGCGACATGGACCAGGCGGTTGTCGCGAGCGCGACCCGACATCCGGGCGGTGGCGGCGTCCTTGCGGCCCTCCCCGGCGGCGAACAGCACCTCGACCCGTTCGCCCACCAGCTTGCTGTTCTCCTGCCAGGCGATGTCGTTGACGGCGGCGACCAACCGCTCGTACCGCTCCTGCACCACCTTCTTGGGGATCTGGTCGGGCATGGTAGCGGCCGGGGTGCCGGGGCGGATCGAGTACTGGAAGGTGAACGCTGCTGCGAACCTCGCCTGTTCGACGACCTCCAACGTGTGTTGGAAGTCCTGCTCCGTCTCGCCGGGAAAGCCCACGATGATGTCGGTCGTGATAGCGGCCGCCGGCATCGCCGCTCGAACCGTGTCGATGATCTTGAGGTAGCGGTCCCGGCGATAGGACCGGCGCATCGCCCGTAGGACGGTGTCGGAGCCCGACTGCAGCGGCATGTGCAGCTGCGGCATCACGTTCGGTGTCTCGGCCATCGCCTGGATCACGTCATCGGTGAAGTCCTTGGGATGCGGTGAGGTGAACCGGACCCGCTCAAGCCCCTCGACCTGGCCGCATGCTCGCAGCAGCCGGGCGAAGGCGCCCCGGTCGCCGAACTCGACACCGTAGGCGTTGACGTTCTGGCCCAGCAGGGTGATCTCCTGCACGCCTTCGGACACCAGGGCTTCGATCTCGGCCAGAATGTCACCGGGCCTGCGGTCCGTCTCCTTGCCCCGCAGTGCCGGCACGATGCAGAAGGTGCAGGTGTTGTTGCAGCCGACACTGATGGAGACCCAGGCCGAGTAGGCCGAGTCACGCCGGGTCGGCAGCGTCGACGGGAAACGCTCCAGAGACTCCGCGATCTCCACCTGCGCCTCGGCCTCGATCCGGGCGCGCTCCAGCAGCACCGGGAGCGCCCCGATGTTGTGGGTGCCGAAGACGACGTCGACCCAGGGTGCCTTCTTGACGATCAGATCCTGGTCCTTCTGCGCCAGGCAGCCACCGACGGCGATCTGCATCCCGGGCCGAGCCTGCTTGGTGGGCAGCAGATGGCCGAGGCTGCCGTACAGCTTGTTGTCGGCGTTCTCGCGGACCGCGCAGGTGTTGAACACGACCACATCCGCCGCCCCGTCGGCGCCTGCGTGACGATAGCCCGCCTCCTCCAGCAGACCGGCCAGGCGCTCGGAGTCGTGAACGTTCATCTGGCAGCCGTGGGTGCGGATCTGGTAGGTGCGGGTTTCGGACGTGCGCTCAGACATGATGGCGCCCAGCCTAATCCGAAATGCCCCCCTGACCCGAATGAGCGCGCTGCCACTACAGTCACAGCCATGACCACACCCACCGGCGAGCAGTACGAGATCCGCAGCGGCAACAAGGTCGCGGTCGTCACCGAGGTTGGCGCGACGCTCCGCAGCTTCACCGTGGATGGCCATGAGGTGGTCCGCGGATTCTCCGAGAACGAGATGGTTCACATGGGTCGCGGCCAGCAGCTGCTGCCCTGGCCGAACCGGATTCGGGACGGGGTCTACACCTTCGCCGGCGAACAGCACCAGCTCGCGCTGTCCGAGCCCGAACGCCACAACGCCATCCACGGTCTGGTCCGCTGGGTGCCGTGGACCCTGGTCTCGAGAAGCGAGAGCTCGGTGACGCAGCAGGTCCGGGTCTACCCGCAGCAGGGCTGGCCGGGGATCGTTGAGGCGACCATCACCCACTCGGTCGATGAGGCCGGCCTTCGGGTCGACGTCCAGGCCAGCAACCTCGGGACGGAGCCGACACCTTTCGGCTACGCAGCGCATCCGTATCTCACTGCCGGAGAGAGCACGGTCGACGAGCTCGCCGTCCGGCTGCCGGCCGACCGCTACCTGGAGGTGGATGAGCGGCTGCTCCCGATCGCCATCCATCCGGTGGACGGGACCGTCTTCGACCTCCGGGCCGGCGACCCGCTCGGTCAGCTGAACCTCGACACCGCGTTCACCGGCCTGCAGGCCGACGACGGCCGGTGGCGGGTGACCCTGTCCCTGGGTCAGCGGACCACCACCTTGTGGGCCGACGAGGCGTACACCTGGTTGCAGGTGTTCACCGGTGGTGACTCCCGGCAGATGTCCGTCGCGGTGGAGCCGATGACCTGCGGACCGGATGCGTTCAACGAGGGCCCGACCGCAGACGGGGTCATCGTGCTCGCGCCAGGGCAGTCGTTCGCCGCCAGCTGGGGCATCCAGGGCTGACGCCGTTCGGGCCAAGACGTAACCGAATCTCAACCCGAATTTCCCACTGTCCCCGCATGGTCTCTACTAGGGTCACTTCATGACGGAAACCCCTGGTCCGCCCCCTGGTGGCATGTCCGAGAACGCAGACAGCGCCACAGCGACCACCGGTGCGATACGCAACCACGTCGGTGAGCCGCTGGTGGTGCTCACGGACGTCGAGAAGTTCTTCGGTGAGCTGCATGTGCTGCAGAACATCAATCTCACCATCGGCAAGGGCGAGGTCGTTGTCGTCATCGGACCGTCCGGTTCGGGCAAGTCGACGCTGTGCCGCTCGATCAACCGGCTGGAGACCATCCAGTCCGGGACCATCAGCATCGACGGGGTGCCGCTGCCCTCTGAGGGCAACGGACTGGCCAAGCTGCGCGCCGATGTCGGCATGGTCTTCCAGTCGTTCAACCTGTTCGCCCACAAGACGATCCTGGACAATGTCACGCTCGGTCCGATCAAGGTCCGCAAGCTGTCCAATGCTGAGGCACGCAAGCGTGGGATGGAGCTGCTCACTCGGGTCGGCGTGCAGGACCAGGCGGAGAAATACCCCGCCCAGCTGTCCGGCGGCCAGCAGCAGCGCGTCGCCATCGCTCGTGCGCTGGCCATGAACCCCAAGGTGATCCTCTTCGACGAGCCGACCTCGGCGTTGGACCCGGAGATGGTCAACGAGGTGCTGGACGTGATGGTCGACCTCGCCCGGCAGGGCATGACCATGGTCGTGGTGACCCACGAGATGGGGTTCGCCCGCAAGGCCGCTAACCGGGTGGTCTTCATGGCCGACGGTCAGATCGTTGAGGAAGCCGATCCCGACACCTTCTTCACCGCGCCGAAGAGTGCGCGGGCCAAAGATTTCCTGAGCAAGATCCTGACCCACTAGCTCAGGTGCGCCCCCGGCGCAGGCAGTACACACAAGGGCGTGTGGTCGGCCCACTCAAGACGAACTCGTTCCTGACTCTCCGGAGGATGACATGAAGAAGATCACAAAGATCGGCGCCATCGCCGCCAGTGCGGCGTTGGCACTCACCCTGGCCGCCTGCGGTGGCGGCGGCAGTGGCGGCGGAGGTGGCGGTGGCGGCGGCGGCGGCGGCGACTCGATCACCATCGGGATCAAGTTCGACCAGCCGGGCCTCGGCCAGCAGGAGGGCAACAAGTTCACCGGCTTCGATGTCGAGGTGGCCAAGTATGTGGCCAAGCAGCTCGGTTACGCCGAGGACAAGATCACCTTCAAGGAGTCTCCCTCGGCCCAGCGTGAGACGCTCATCTCGAGCGGACAGGTGAAGCTGATCTTCGCGACCTACTCGATCACCGACGACCGCAAGCAGAAGGTGTCCTTCGCCGGACCATACTTCATCGCCGGCCAGGACCTCCTGGTGCGGGCGGACAACACCGACATCACCGGACCCGACACGCTGAACGGCAAGAAGCTCTGCTCCGTCACCGGGTCCACCTCGGCGAAGAAGATCAAGGACAACTACGCCTCCGGGGTGCAGCTGCAGGAGTACGACACGTACTCCAAGTGTGTGGAGGCGCTCAACTCCGGTGCCATCGACGCTGTGACCACCGACAACGTGATCCTGGCCGGCTTCGCCGCCCAGTCGCAGTACCAGGGCAAGCTCAAGCTCGTCGGCAAGCCGTTCTCTGAGGAGCGTTACGGGGTCGGCCTGAAGAAGGGCGACACGGAGCTCTGCGGCAAGGTGAACACCGCACTCGAGAAGATGGTGTCGGACGGTTCCTGGCAGAAGGCCCTCGACGACACCGTCGGGCCCTCGGGCTTCAAGCCAGACAGCACCAAGAACCCGCCGAAGCCGGACACCTGTTCCTGATTCCCATCTCGAGGGTGCGCTCCGAACCCGGTTCGGGTCGCACCCTCGAGCAGGGAGCGATCCTCGGATGGAGACGATGTGACCTGCCATGATTGAGCTGCTCCAGAAGTACGACGTCCTCGCGGCATTCTGGATGACCATCAAGCTGACCTTCTTCTCCGCCATCGGGGCACTGATCATCGGTACCGTCGTCGCGGTGTTGCGGGTCTCACCGGTCAACGTCTTCCGTGCCTTCGGCACCGCCTTCGTCACCGTCGTCCGCAACACGCCGCTCACCCTGATCGTGTTCTTCTGCGCGTTCGGTCTCTACAACACCCTCGGGATGCGGCTCGCATCGAGCGACTCCCCGACGTCGATCGTCGACAACAACTTCCGGTTCGGCGTCATCGCCCTGGCCGTCTACCACGCGTCGTTCGTCGCGGAAGCGCTGCGCAGCGGCATCAACACCGTTCCGCAGGGGCAGGCTGAGGCGGCGCGCGCGATCGGCCTGGGCTTCGGCCCCACCCTGACCCAGGTGGTGCTGCCCCAGGCCTTCCGAGGCGCGATCGCGCCACTCGGGAACGTCATGATCGCGCTCACCAAGAACACCACGGTCGTCGCGACAGTGGGCGTCGCAGAAGCCTCCTACCTGATGAAGAGCATGCTCGAGTTCGACTCCTCCCTGCTCTATGCGATCTTTGCGATCATGGCGACCGGCTTTGTGATCTTGACCCTGCCGATGGGCGTGCTCTTCACCACGCTGTCCCGGCGGCTGTCGGTGAAGCGATGAGCGCCCAGACGAGCGTCCTCTTCGACGTTCCCGGGCCTCGCGCCAAGCGGCGGCACGTCGTCCTCGGCGTGATCGGGGTGCTGGCGCTGGCGGGTGTGCTGCTGTTCGTCCTGCGTGCCCTGGCGAACCCGGAGAACAACCAGCTGACGGCGGAGAAGTGGCTGCCGTTCATCAGCGCCGAGGCGTGGACGGCCTACTTCCTCCCTGGTCTCCGGGCCACGGTGACGGCTGCCGCCATCGCCGTCGTCCTCTCCAGCATCTTCGGCATCCTGCTGGGGATGGGTCGGCTGTCCGGGTTGGCTCCGGTGCGCTGGGTCTGCGGCATCTTCGTCGAGTTCTTCCGCTCCGTACCGGTGCTGATGATGATGTTGTTCTCGTACTACTTCGCCCTGTACGCCCTGCAGATGACCGGCGACGTGTTGTCACTCTTCGGCGTCGTCGCGGGTCTGACGTTCTACAACTCCTGCGTGATCGCCGAGCTGATCCGATCCGGGGTGAACTCGCTGCCCAAGGGCCAGGGCGAGGCCGGGTTGGCCATCGGCCTGACCCCCACCCAGACGCTGACCTCGATCCTGCTGCCTCAGGCGATCACCGCCATGCTGCCCTCGATCATCAGCCAACTGGTGGTGATCTTGAAGGACTCGGCGCTCGGCTACATCATCTCCTATTCCGAGCTGATCCGGGCCGGACAGAACTTCGCCAGTTCGAAGGGCAACCTGATCCCCACCTTCATCGTGCTGGCCGTCCTGTTCATCGTGATGAACTACGCGTTGACCAGGCTTGCCCGGCTGCTCGAGGGGCGGATGCAGGCGCGCCGGCGGGGTGGCGGGCCTGCGGGCTCGGCTCCGGACCCGCAGCTGCAGGTCGGAGCGGCCACCACGCTCATCGCCCGCGACGGCGGGAACGCCTGAGCTGCCGTCCGCCCGCTGAGCTGACGCTCCTCATAACCACGGAACATTCCCGACCACGACGTCATCGCCGAAGGTGGTGAAGGCGGTCAGGGCCCGGACGAGTTCGGTCCGCGTCTCCGCGGGCATCCGGCGCACGATGTTGCTGATCTCGGAACGCCGCTTGTCCGTTACCTGCGCAACGACCCGTTCGCCTTTGGTGGTGAGACTGATCAACAACTCGCGTCGCGAGTCGGGGTTGGCTCGCCGGTCGACCAGGTCGGCGCTGACCAGGCGGTCCAGCATCCGAGTCGCTGTCGACGGGTTGACGTCGAGATGGTCGGCCAAAGTGCTCGACTTCAGCGGACCGTGCATCTGCAACACCACCAGCAGCCTGAACTGCGCAATGGTGATGGTCTCGTCCACCGAGGCGATCGACCGAGCCGACACCGCCACCAGCAGCCGTGAGGCATTCAGCACAGCATCGGTGACCGCGTCGACATCCTCAATCGCCGTCGACTTCCTGTTGTGTTCATGGCTCACCAATCCAGTTCTATCAAACTTCGAATAGACGCGCTCTCTGCAAATGTTGCATACTGCAATATATGTCATCTAGCAGTCGTCCGTGTCAGCCCCGACCGGTCGCCCTTCCGGTGCCGGCACATCAGCCACTACACCGGTGGCTGCGGGAAAGCTCGACGGGCCTGGTTGTGCTGGCGATCACCATTGGAGCCGGTGCCGGCCTGGGCGCCATCGCCTTCCGCTGGCTGATCAACGGATTCACTCTGCTGTTCAGTGGACACGCTGACTATTCGGCCGCAGCGGGCGAGCCCCATCGATGGTTCCCGGGACTCGGTTCCTGGTTCCTGCTGATCGCCCCCGTCGTGGCCGGTCTGATCTACGGGCCGCTGGTGCATCGGTTCGCCCCTGAGGCACGGGGCCACGGAGTGCCGGAGGTGATGTACGCGGTGGCGGAGCGGGGCGGCCGCATCCCCGCTCAGGTCAGCGTGGTCAAGGCAGTTGCCTCGGCCCTCTGCATCGGTTCGGGAGGCTCGGTCGGCCGCGAAGGCCCCATCGTCCAGATCGGCTCCGCCCTAGGATCCACTGTCGGTCGGATCGCCAGGCTGCCGGAGGGTCGGCTCCGGATGCTCGTCGCCTGTGGCGCTGCCGGTGGCATCGCGGCCACCTTCAACGCCCCGTTGGCCGGGCCGATGTTCGCCATGGAGCTGATCCTCCGCAACTTCGCTGTGGAGTCCTTCGGGGCTGTGGTGCTGTCCAGCGTGACGGCGAGTGTGGTCAGCCGCGCCGTGCTCGGTGACGAGGCCTTCCTGTCGCTGCCGGCCTTCACCCTCCGGAGCCCCGTCGAGTACCTGCTGTTCATCCTGCTGGGGTTGGTGGTCGGCGCGATCGGCGTACTGTTCAGCCGGGTCCTCTACCTCATCGAGGACGTCTGCGACTGGGCTTGGCGCGGACCCGAGTGGCTTCGCCCAGCCGCGGGAGGTCTGCTGCTGGGGGTGGTGCTGCTCGTGCTGCCGGAGATGTACGGTGTCGGCTATCCCGTGCTGGAGAACGCCGTCGAAGGCCGCTACCTGCTCGGGTTCCTCCTGCTCCTGATGGCCGGGAAAATGCTGGCGACGAGTCTCACGATCGGTATCGGGGGCTCCGGTGGCGTCTTTGCACCCTCGCTCTTCATCGGGGCGACGGCCGGCACGGCGTTCGGAACCGTTGCGCACGCCTGGTTGCCTCATCTGACCGCCGCTCCAGGTGTCTACGGTCTGATCGGGATGGGCGCGGCCTTCGCCGGAGCGGCCCGCGCCCCCATCACTGCCGTGATCGTGCTGTTCGAGCTCACCGGGGAGTACACCATCATTCTGCCGATGCTGACCGCGATCGTGATCGCTACCCTGACCAGCCGCGCACTCACCCCGGACACCATCTACACCCGCAAGCTTCGGCGCCGCGGCATCGATCTGGACCGACCGGCCTCACCGGACCAGCCGTCGTCGATGCCGGTGTCGTCGGTTCTGGAGCGGCTCCCCCAGCCGTTGGGCGAGGACGACGACCTCGCGAGTGCGGCGCGGGCCCTGGCCCGGTCAGATCATGGGATGCTGCCGGTGGTCGGCACGGACGGCAGCTATCACGGATGTGTCACGGCGCGGGCGGTGGCGGAGGCCTTCGACGATGAGACGTCCGCCGGAAGGCGGGTCGCAGACCTCACCGAGCTGCCGCCTCTGGTGACCACCACCTCCACCGTCTCGGACGCCCTCTCGGCCCTGGTGGCCGAACAGGGCAGCGGGCTGCCCGTCCTCGACCCCGACGACCACGCACTGGTGGGCTGGATCACCCATCAAGGGATTCTCACCGCACTGCATACCCCGGCTCCGCGGGAGTCGAGAGCATGAGTCGAAACCGACGCTCCGGGGGGATCCTGAACCGCAGACCCAGAGGACCGCTGCTCTGGGCCTTCCGACTCCCCGTGGTGCTCTTCCGGATGGGTGCGGGCGCCGTATTCGGCCGAAGGCTCATCTACCTCGTCCATCTCGGACGGCACACTGGCCGACGGCGGGACACCGTGCTCGAGGTGGTGGACTATGACCCGACCGGACCGGAGGTCTTCGTCGTCTCGGCCCGCGGCCCGCAGAGCGACTGGTTCCTCAACCTACAGTCATCCGGCGCGCTCGAAGTCCGCCTGGGAAGCCAGCATTGGTCGCGCCCCGAACACCGCGTGTTGCCCCCGGATGAGACGCTCCGGCTGCTGCAACGGTATCGCAGGCGACATCCGTTCCTCTGGCAGGCGTTGTCGCCGCTGTTGACTGCCCCACGCCATCCCGATGCGGACGCCTGGACCGCGTTGGCCAACCGACTGACGGCTGTCGCTCTCCGACCGGTCAGCCCGCCAGCTCGGTGAGTGCCGAGACGAGCCGGTCGACGTCGTCGGCGTTGGAGTAGGGCGCCAGTCCCACCCGAACTGCACCACCATCGCCCAGGCCCAGGTGCCTGGAGGCCTCGAGGGCATAGAAGCTGCCGGCCGGTGCGTTGAGCCCACGCTCGGCCAGCCGGTCCGACACCTCGCCCGGCGTCATCCCGGCTACGGAGAACAGCACGGTCGAGGTGCGGCTGGCGGCACGGCTGTACACAGTGACCCGGTCGAGCTCGGCCAGTGCGCCCTCCAGCCGGCTCAGCAGGGCGGACTCGTGGGCATCCAGCAGTCGGTACGCCCGGGTGAGGCGCTGTCGACGGTCGGCGCCACCGGCCAGCCCGGCGAGGTAGTCGACCGCGGCTGTGGTCCCGGCCAGCAGCTCGTACGGCAGCGTGCCCAGCTCGAACCGCTCCGGCACCGCGTTGCTGGACGGCAACAGCTTGTCCGGTCGCAGTGTGTCCAGCAACGCCGGTGGTGCCGCGAGCACACCGAGGTGCGGGCCGAGGAACTTGTACGGTGAGCAGACCAGGAAGTCGGCCCGCAGGGCGGCCAGGTCGACCAGTGCATGGGCGGCGAGATGTACCCCATCGACGTAGAGCAGCGCACCGGCGGCGTGCACAAGATCGGCGATAGCGGGGATGTCTGGCCTGGTGCCGATCAGGTTGCTTGCACCGGTGACGGCCACCAGCCTCGTCCGCTCAGACAACAGGTCGGCGACCGCCCGGGTCGGCAGCTCCCCGGTGGCCGGGTCGAACTCCGCCCAGCGGACCACAAGGCCGCCGCGCTCGGCGGCCAGCAGCCAGGGCCGGATGTTGGAGTCATGATCCAACCGGCTGACCACGATCTCGTCGCCGCGCCGCCACTCAGACGTGCCGTCCGTGCCCGAGCGGCCGGCGGCCAGCATCCGGGAGACGTCGAACGTCAGCGCCGTGGCGCTGCGGCCGAAGACGACGCCGCCGGGCTGGGCGTTCAGCAGGTCTGCCATCGCCGTCCGGGCGGCCCGCACGATCGAGTCTGCGTTGCGCTCTGCGGGGGTCCGGGTCCCCCGGTTGGCCAGAGGCGCACGCAATGCATCGGCGATCGCCTCGATGACCGGTGTGGGTGTCTGGGTCCCTCCCGGTGAGTCGAAATGGGCGGTACCGAAGGCCAGTGACGGGAAGTCCGTGCGGACGCGTTCTGGATCGAGCGGCGCGATGTCGAGGGCGGCCTCGTCGATCGAGGCCCGATCGGGGACGGTCACGACGTCAGCGCGCCGTCTCAGTCGCCCGCGACTCCCGGACGACGACGATGCGGATCTGGCCCGGGTAGGTCAGCTCCTCCTCCACCTGCTTGGCGATGTCACGCGCCAGCACCTGCGCCTCGATGTCGTCCACCACGTCCGGTGCCACCATCACCCGGATCTCCCGGCCGGCCTGCATGGCGAACACCTTCTCCACGCCCTCGCGAGCGGCGGCGATCTCCTCGAGCCGCTCCAGCCGCTGCACGTAGGCCTCGATGCTCTCCCTGCGGGCACCTGGCCGGCTGCCGCTGATGGCGTCGGCCGCCTGGGTCAGCACCGCCTCCACGGTGCGCACCTCGACCTCGTTGTGGTGTGCCTCGATGGCGTGCACGACGTCGGGGTTCTCACCGTACTTGCGGGCCAGGTCGGCCCCGATCAGCGCGTGCGACCCCTCGACCTCGTGCGTGAGCGCCTTGCCGATGTCGTGCAGGAACGCCGCGCGCTTGCACTGCTCGACGTCGAGCCTGAGCTCGGCTGCCATCAACCCGGCGATGTGGGCGCACTCGACCAGGTGCTTGAGGACGTTCTGGCCGTACGACGTGCGGTAGCGCAGGGCACCGAGGATCGGCACCAGCTCCGGGTGCAGATCCGAGATGCCGACCTCGGCCATCGCGTCCTCCGCAGCCCGCAGGCACTGCGCCTCGATCTGGTGCTTGCTGCGCTCGTGGACCTCCTCGATCCGGGCCGGGTGGATCCGCCCGTCCTTCACCAGCTCCGCCAGCGTGATGCGGGCGGTCTCTCGGCGGACGGGGTCGAAGCAGGACAGCAGCACGCTCTCCGGGGTGTCGTCGATCATCACGTTGACACCGGTCACCTGCTCGAAGGATCTGATGTTGCGACCCTCGCGACCGATGATCCGGCCCTTCATGTCGTCGCCGGGCAGGTGGACGGCCGACACGACCGACTCCGAAGTCTGGTCCGAGGCGACGCGCTGGATCGCTCCGACGATGATGCTGCGGGCTCTGGTCTCGCCGTCGCGGATGGCCTGCCGCTCGATGTCGCGCTCGACGATGACCGCACGCCGTTTCGCCTCGTGTTCCACTGCGGCGACCAGTTCGGCCTTGGCCTGCTCGGCAGTGAGTCCGGCCACCCGCTCCAGCGCCTGCTGATGCTCCACCTCAGCCTCACCCAGAGACTTACGCTGCACCTTCAAGTCGGCCTTGAGCTCGTCCAGGGTCCGGGCCCGTTCCTCGAGTGCCCGGATCTCCGCATCCAGCCGCTCCTCGCGTTCGGCCAGCCGCTGCTCGCGTCGTTCCAGGTCGAGACGCTGCTCGCGCATCTCGCCACGCTGAGCCCTGATCTCGTCGTCGGCGTCGTGCCTGGAGCTCTGGGCCTCTCTGAGCAGAGCGTCGGCCCTGGCTCTGGCGTCACGGTGGTAGGCGTCCGCCTCGGAGCGGATCTCGGCCGCCTCCTCCTCGAGCAGGGCACGTCGTTCTGACTCCGCCGGATCCGGGGCCAGGACGGCCGCAGACGGCTGGGGCGCAGTCTCGGTGTTCGCCGGTGGCGAAGGCGGGACGGCCCGCTGCTGACGGAAGAAGACGACCGCAATCGAGGCGAGGACGATCAGAACGACCAGGCCGCCCAGAATTAGAAGCTCGAAAACTCCAATGCCCATGTCGCGCTCCCATCTTCACGCTCCCGCGTGTGCTCGCCGATGGGTTACAACGCCAGTGACTGGCCGTTCACGCCCTCGCGCCGATGGCAGGTGCAACGGTTGAAGGAAAGCGCTATCTGGACTCGCCATCGGCTAGCCCTGATCAGGAAAAATGTCTGTCGTCAATCCAAGTCCCCTGCGAAGACCTGGTACTCAATTCATATAGTCAGTCGTGCGGTGAAACCCTCGTTCTTGCAGACTAGGTCCGGCGACCGGGCGGGTCAAGCATCGCGACGTTGCGACTCAGGTCCGCGGGCCGGGCAGGCCCCACAGCGTGTCGGCTGCCGAGCCACCAGGTCAGCTCCGGGGCTCACCCAGCCTCAGCCCCACTGATCGCTCTCGGGTTCGGCGTTCAGCACCTCGTTCAGCACGCCAGAGACGATGCCCGGGCCGAAACCACGCCGCCCGAGGGCGCCAGCCAGCCTGCGGTACTGCACCTGGCGGTCCAGCCCGCTCATGCTGCGCAGCTTCTTCTCCGCCAGCGCCAGTGCGGCTGCCCGCTCGTCCTCGCTGTCGACCTGGTCGAGGGCCTCGTCGATCTGGTCCCGGTCGACACCTTTGGTGACCAGCTCGCGGCGCAGGGCGGTCTTGGACAGGTGCCGCCGGCCCTGCCGGGACGAGACCCAGGATCGGGCGAACTCGGCGTCGTCGACCAGGCCGACCTCTTCCATCCGATCGAGCACCTTCTCCGACACGTCCTCCGGCACCTTGCGGGTCTTGAGGGCCTTGGCCAGTTCGTCCCGGGTCCGCGCCTGAGCGGTGAGCTTGCGCAGGACGATCGTGCGCGCCAGCGCCTCAGGGTCGGCGTCAGGCTCAGCCGGTTCTGTGGGTGGGGCTGACCGGGCGGCACGACCACCCGCGGAACGTTCGGCACTGCTGCGACCGGAGCGGGACCCCGGACGGCGGCCTCGCCGGCTGGGACCCGACTCGCCCGCTGCTCCGGACCGCATCGAGCCTGTGGCTACGTCAGGGGCGACAGCCACGTCCTGCCCGTCGACCGGCAACCTAGAACTCCACCTCACCGGTCACCGGGTCGATGCCGGCCGGCGTGTCCACCTGCGGGCCGATGCCCAGCTTCTCCTTGATCTTCTTCTCCAGCTCGTTGGCCAGATCAGGGTTGTTCAGCAGGTAGCCACGGGCGTTCTCCCGGCCTTGGCCCAGCTGGTCGGCCTCGTAGGTGAACCAGGCTCCCGCCTTGCGGATGATGCCGGTCTCCACGCCCATGTCGATCAGGCCACCCTCACGGCTGATTCCCTTGCCGTACAGGATGTCAAACTCCGCCTGCTTGAACGGCGGCGCCACCTTGTTCTTGACCACCTTGACCCGGGTCCGGTTGCCGACCATCTCCTGGCCGTCCTTCAGCGTCTCGATCCGGCGGACGTCCAGGCGGACCGAGGAGTAGAACTTCAGCGCCTTGCCACCGGTAGTGGTCTCCGGAGAGCCGAACATCACCCCGATCTTTTCGCGGAGCTGGTTGATGAAGATGCAGGTGGTGCCGGCTCCACTCAGTGCGCCGGTCATCTTGCGCAGGGCCTGGCTCATCAGCCTGGCCTGCAGACCGACGTGGCTGTCACCCATCTCGCCCTCGATCTCAGCCCGGGGCGTCAGAGCCGCCACGGAGTCGATCACGATCAGGTCCAGCGCGCCGGAGCGGACCAGCATGTCCGCGATCTCGAGTGCCTGCTCGCCGTTGTCGGGCTGGCTGACCAGCAGCGCGTCAGTGTCGACACCGAGCCGTTGGGCGTAGTCGGGGTCGAGGGCGTGCTCGGCGTCGATGAAGGCACAGATCCCGCCACCCGCCTGGGCGTTCGCGATGGCGTGCAACGCGACCGTCGTCTTGCCGCTGGACTCCGGTCCATAGATCTCGACCACGCGCCCGCGCGGCAGGCCGCCGATGCCGAGGGCGATGTCCAGCGCGATCGCGCCGGTCGGGATGACCTCGATGGGGGCCCGGGTCTCCTCACCGAGGCGCATCACCGACCCCTTGCCGTGCTGCTTCTCGATCTGGGCGAGCGCAGTCTCGAGCGCCTTGTTGCGATCTGCAACGGCCATGATGGATCCTTCCTCGCACCCGGGCAGGTGCTGTGTTCTCGCGAACGAACGGTTTTGATGTGGTGTTGTTCTGACCTTAAGGACAGCGTCCGACAAAAATCCGCGGGACGTTGAAGCTGTGGACAGCGGTGTCGTGCTCATCGCTGTAGTGGATAACTTACCGAACACCTGTTCGAAGCGTGACCGACACGCCGCATCGGCCGCAGAAACCCAGTGCATCCGTGGCGCCCACCCCGAGACTGCGTCGAATGGCAGCCTACGGTGGCTGACGCGCCCCAGCTTGCGCCGCATGCTGCCACTCGGAGACCCTCGGGTCAGCGCTCCCGGTCGGGCAGGGCCAGGGCTTCCCAGACGGCCCGCCAGATCGTCTTGCACGGGATGCCGTCCGCCAACGCCTGCTGGACCGTCTTGCCTCGCAACGACGCCAGGCTGTACTCGGCGGCCCAGACACCGGCATAGGCCACCCCGAGGTGCGTCTGCATCCGGGACCACAGCTCCGTTTCCTTCACCCGGCCATTGTCCTCACCGCTCCAACTCGATGCCATCCACCCTGGCGGAGCGGGCGGCTGGACCGCGAGGCGACCAGGGTTACCTGCGGGTAACTTACACTTGGATGAGGAGGGAACATGAGCACACTGAGCCCGCAGACGGCGACTCTGCACGGTCACTCGCTGTCCTACCTGGACAGCGGGGATGGCTCTGCTGTGCTCTTCGTCCACGGGCTACTCGGCTCCCACCGGAACTGGGCGCACCTGATCGACCGGCTGGACGACACCCATCGGGTGGTCGTGCCGGACCTCTTCGGCCACGGCGCATCGGCGAAGCCGATGGGCGACTACTCACTCGGCGCCCACGCCGCGACGCTGCGGGATCTGCTGGACCGGCTGGGGATCGACCGCGTCACCCTGGTGGGCCACTCGCTGGGCGGCGGCATCTCACTGGAGTTCTGCTATCTCTTTCCTGAGCGGGTGCGACGCCTGATCCTCGTCGGCAGCGGCGGCCTCGGCCGGGAGGTCAGCCCGCTGCTCCGATCCGCCACCCTGCCGGGCGCCGAACTAGTGCTGAGCGTGGTGGCCTCCAACTGGGTACGCGGCCGCGCCGAGTCCGTCGGGCGGGTCCTGTCGAAGGCCGGCTGGCGGCCAGGGTCGGACCTGACCGCGCTCTGGCAGGGCTACGCCTCGCTGGGCGACGCGGACAGCCGGCGCGCGTTCCTGGCCACCACCCGCGCCGTGGTCGACCCGGGCGGGCAGAGCGTCAGCGCTCGCGCCCTGCTGCCGGAGATCGCCAAGATCCCCCTCCTTGTCGTCTGGGGCACGCGGGACCGGATGATCCCGCCGTGGCACGCCACCGCCGCGCAGGCAGCTGTTCCGGGTTGCCGGGTCGAGCTCTTCGAGGGATCGGGCCACTTCCCGCATCTCGATGAGCCCGACCGCTTCGCCGAGGTAGTGCGCGACTTCATCACCGAGACCGAGGTGTCCCCCGGCTAGTCCACGGGCCCGGTGGCGCTGCACGCTTCGGTGGGCGCGGCGGCACCGTCCGTCAGAGCAAGGGCGGATGGTCGTCTGCTCAGCAGTCCCTGGGACACCGCAACACCCGCCAGTACGATCCCGGCGCCGACCGGCTGGTACCAGGTGAGGTGCTCGTCCAGCACCAGTACGCCGACCAGCACAGCGAACACCGGAATGATGTAGGTCACCATGGAGGCGGTGCTGGCGCCCACCAGCCGGATGTTGCGCATGTTCACGATGAAGGCGAACCCGGTGCCGACCGCGCCGAGCAGCAGCACCGAGGCCACCACCTGCCAGGGCAGGGCGTCCGGGTGCGGCACCGTGCCGGTGATCAGCGGTGCCGCAACGGCCAGCACCACCGAGGCCACCAGCAGCTGACAGGTCGACATCACCAGCCCGGACTCGGGTCGCGGCGCGATGAACCTCTTCGTGTAAGGGATCGCGACGCCGTAGCAGCAGGCAGCGGCCAGACACATCAGCTGGCCGGCGACGGAGGTGCCGTCGGCGCCGTGCCAGATGCCCAGGATGACCAACGCCCCCACGAAACCGAGCGTCAGGCCGACCGTCCGACGCACCGTCAGGTGTTCAGTCCTGAAGACAAGCACCGCCATCGGCAGCACGATCAGGGGTGTGGTGGAGTTCCAGATGCCGGCCAGCAACGAGTCGATGTGCCGCTCCCCGAAGGCGAACAGGCTGAACGGCAGCACCGTGCCGACAACGCCGATGAACGCGTTGTGGAGCCAGAGGACCCGGTCACGGGGCAGTCCCTGGCGCAGCACGGCCAGAACCAGGAGCAGGGCTACCGCGCCGCTGGCCACCCGGCCGAAAGCGACATAGAGCGGGTGCAGTGCCGAGACGCCGACCTTGATGAACAGGAAGCTCGAGCCCCAGATGGCGGCCAGGCCGAGCATCCCGGGCAGCCAGCGGGAGACCGGCACAGCGTGCGGTCCAGCAGGGGTCGACGAAGGAGCAGCCACGTCGGCCAACGTACCGGCTGCCGCCGACAGACGGCACCCCGATTACTGCCAGGCGGGCCAAGGATCCCGCCGTCGCCCGAGCCGGAACGGTCCTGTCAGGTGCAGCAGGCAAGATAGAACTGTGACTTCCCAGGCTGCCGTCGACCGCGATCCGCTGGATTCGTTCGCGTCTGCGACCCGTACCTGGTTCCGGGAGGTCTTCGCCGCACCGACAACGGCCCAGGCGGGTGCCTGGCAGTCGATCTCGGCCGGGCAGAACGCGCTGGTGATCGCCCCCACCGGATCGGGCAAGACGCTGGCCGCGTTCCTCTGGGCGCTGGACGGGTTGACCCGCAGCGCGACTCCCCCCGCCAAGCAGCGCTGCCGGGTGCTTTACGTCTCGCCGCTGAAGGCACTGGCGGTCGACGTCGAGCGCAACCTGAGGGCACCACTGGCCGGCATCACCCAGACCAGCCTGCGACTCGGCGGCCCGGCACCGGACGTCCGCGTCGGGGTCCGTTCGGGCGACACCTCCGCTGCCGACCGCCGTACGTTGGTCAGCCGGCCACCGGACATCCTGATCACCACGCCCGAGTCCCTGTTCCTGATGTTGACCTCGGCCGCCCGGGACACGCTGCGCTCGGTGGAGACGGTCATCGTCGACGAGGTGCACGCTCTGGCCGGCACCAAGCGCGGTGCCCATCTGGCCCTGTCACTCGAGCGGCTGGACGCGCTGGCCGCCGAGGAGCATGACGGGCCGGGCCGGGACCGGCCGGTGCAACGGATCGGACTTTCGGCAACCGTGCGGCCGCCGGAGCGGGTGGCACGCTACCTGGGCGGCCCGCATCCGGTGGAGATCGTGGCACCGCCGGCGGAGAAGAACTGGGACCTGAGGATCGTGGTCCCGGTCGAGGACATGAGCGACCTGGGTGCCGCCGGCGGGCAGCCCGAGCCTGCGCCGGGCGACCCGCTCGCCCAGCCGAGGCGCCCGTCCATCTGGCCGCATGTGGAGAACCAGATCCTCGACCTGATCTGCGCCCACCGTTCGACCATCGTCTTCGCCAACTCGCGCCGGCTCGCCGAGCGGCTGACCGCCCATCTGAACGAGCTGCAGGCGGAGCGGCTCGGGCTGGCCGAGGGTGGCGACATCGCCCCACCGGCTCAGCTGATGGCCCAGTCGGGTGCCTCTGCCGGCGCCGACGAGTCCCGGCTGTCGGTGATCGCCCGCGCTCACCACGGCTCGGTCAGCAAGGAGCAGCGGGCCCGGATCGAGGAGGACCTCAAGTCCGGGGCACTGCCATGCGTGGTGGCCACCTCCTCGCTCGAGCTGGGGATCGACATGGGCGCGGTCGACGTGGTCGTCCAGGTCGAGTCGCCACCGTCGGTGGCGAGCGGACTGCAGCGGGTGGGTCGTGCTGGTCACCAGGTCGGCGCGGTCTCACGTGGGGTGTTCTTCCCCAATCATCGGGGTGACCTGATCGAGTCGGCGGTCGTCGTCGAGCGGATGCGGGTCGGCGCCATCGAGGAGGTGGCCGAGCTGCGCAACCCGTTGGACGTGCTCGCCCAGCAGATCGTGGCCATGGTCGCTGCCGAGGACCAGCAGGTCGACCAGCTGTTCGCGCTGGTCCGCCGAGCCGCCAACTTCGCCGACCTGCCGCACAGTGCCTACGAAGCCGTGCTGGACATGCTCAGCGGCCGCTACCCGTCGGAGGACTTCGCCGAGCTCCGGCCCAGGTTGGTGTGGCACCGCGACACCGGCCGGTTGACGGCCCGTCCCGGTGCCCAACGACTGGCGGTCACCTCCGGCGGCACCATCCCCGACCGCGGGCTGTTCGGAGTGTTCCTGGTCGGTGAGGGCAACGCCTCCGGGCGACACTCCCCCGGTCGACGCGTGGGCGAGCTCGACGAGGAGATGGTCTACGAGTCGAGGGTGGGTGACGTCTTCACGCTGGGCACCACCAGCTGGCGGATCGAGCAGATCACCCACGACCAGGTGCAGGTGTCGCCGGCGCCGGGGGCCCCCGGCCGGTTGCCGTTCTGGAAGGGCGACTCACCGGCTCGTCCGGCGGAGCTCGGACGTGCCTTCGGTGCCTTCGTCCGCGAGGTCGGCGCAATGCCTCCGGACGAGGCCGCCACCCGGATGGCCGCGGCCGGCCTGGATCCATGGGCCACCCAGAATCTGATCGCCTACCTGAACGAGCAGCAGCAGGCGACCCGGGCCCTGCCGACCGACCAGACGATCGTCTTCGAGCGTTTCCGCGACGAGCTGGGCGACTGGCGGGTCTGCATCCACTCCCCGCTCGGCTCCGCGGTGCATGCGCCGTGGGCGCTGGCGATCGAGCACTCGGCGCGGGAGCGCTACGGAATGGAGGTGCAGGCGACGGCGACCAACGACGGCATCGTGCTGCGGATCCCCGACACCGAGACCGACCCGCCGAGCGCCGACCTGATCCTGTGTGACCCGGAGACACTGGAGTCGGTCGTCACCGACGAGGTGGGCTCGTCGGCGCTGTTCGCGTCCCGGTTCCGCGAGTGCGCAGCCCGGGCGCTGCTATTGCCCCGACGTGACCCGCGGGCACGGTCTCCGTTGTGGCAGCAGCGGATGCGCTCTGCGCAGCTGCTGTCGGTGGCAGCGCGCTACCAGGAGTTCCCGATCGTGCTGGAGACGATGCGTGAGTGCCTGACCGATGTCTTCGACCTGGCCAGCCTGCTGACGCTGCAGCGTCGATTGGCCTCCCGCAACATCCGGATCGTCGAGGTGGAGACACCCGAGCCCTCGCCGTTCGCTCGCTCGCTGCTGTTCGGCTATGTCGGCGCCTTCGTCTACGAGGGCGACGTACCGCTGGCGGAGAAGAAGGCCGCTGCACTCTCGCTGGACGCGACCCTGTTGGCCGAGCTGCTCGGCAAGGACGGGCTCAAGCAGCTGCTCGACCGTGACGTGATCGCCAGCACCGAGGCCGACCTGCAGGGACTGAGCGAGTCGCGTCAGTGCCGTACCACTGAGCAGCTCTTCGACCTGGTCCGGACCGCCGGTCCCTTCACAGCGGCGGAGCTCGCGCTCCGGTGCGCCGACGGCTTAGACCCCGGCGACGCGTTGTCCGAGCTCGAGGCCGACCGCCGGATCGTCGCGGTACGGATCACGGGGGCCGAGTTCTTCGCTGTCGTCGAGGACGTTCCCCGGCTTCGGGACGGGCTCGGCATCCCGGTCCCGCCGGGGATCGCCGCCACCTTCGCACCGTCCGAGTCGCCGATCGAGGACCTGGTGCTGCGCTGGGCGAGGACGCACGGGCCCTTCCTGGCCCAGGACATCGCGGTCCGTTACGGTCTCGGCCCGGCCGTCGTCAAGGCGGCTCTCGAGGCGCTACGTGCGCCCGGCACCTTGGTCGCCGGCTCGTTCATCGACGACCCCGACGCGGCCGAGCATGATCATCACGAGACCCGACAGTACTGTCACAGCCAGGTGTTGGCCCTGATCAAACGGCGGACCCTGGCCGTGCTGCGCAAGGGGGTCGAGCCGGTCGAGCAGGTGGCGTTCGCCCGTTTCCTGCCCGAGTGGCAGGGCGTGGGCTCGGAGGCGCGCGGTGCAGACGGGCTGCTCTCGGTGATCGAGCAGCTGGCGGGCTATCCGATTCCCGCCAGCGCAGTGGAGACGGTGGTGTTCCCCGCCCGGATCTCCGACTACACCCCCGCGTTGCTGGACGAACTCACCACCGCCGGAGAGGTGTTCTGGGTCGGCGACGGCTCGCTCGGTGAGTCTGACGGCTGGGTGCGCTTCTTTCCGGCTGATCTTGCACCGGCTCCGCTCGAAACGGAGATCGACCGCTCCAACGCGCTCGCCGGTCAGCTGCTGGATCGGCTGTCAGGGGGCGGGGCCCACTTCTTCGACGCGCTGCTGCCGCCGGACTCCGCCGGACAACGCCAGGACTTCGTCACGGCACTGTGGGATCTGGTCTGGGCCGGGCTGGTGGCCGGCGACACCTTCGCGCCGGTCCGGGCCTTCTCGGCCAGCGGCACGCTGAAGAGTCCACGGCGGCCGCGGCCACGGTTGCACGGCTCCCGGCTGCAGAGCGCACGGCTCAACCGGCCGCGGATGGCCCCACGGGTCTCCTCCCCCACCACGGCCGGCCGGTGGTCGCTGGTGCCACGCAGCAGCGCGAACGCACGCGAACAGCTGGCTGGCGACATCTTTGCCCAACTGGACCGCTACGGAGTGCTCACCCGCGGGAGTGTGCTGACCGAGAACACCGACGGTGGCTTCGGCACCGCCTACCGCGCACTGAGCATGCTCGAGGAGTCCGGTGAGTGTCGTCGCGGTTACTTCGTGGACGGGCTCGGCGCGGCCCAGTTCGCTCTGCCGGGCGCCGTCGACCGGCTGCGAGCCCAGATGGACGAGCCGCGCGAACAACGGGCCATGGTGCTGGCCGCCTGCGACCCCGCCAATCCTTACGGCGCAGCGCTGCCGTGGCCGGAGCGGGAGGGACATCGGCCAGGCCGGAAGGCCGGTGCGTTGGTGGTGCTCGTGAACGGGCGATTGGTCTTCTATGTGGAGCGCGGCGGGAAGACACTGCTCTCCTTCAGCGAGGATCCGCAGCAACTGGGTCCCGCTGCCCAGTCGCTCGCTCGTTCAGTGACCCGTGGCCTGCTGGGCCGGTTGACGGTGGAGCGGGCGGACGGAGCGCATGTCTTCACCTCGACCGTCGTCAGCGAGGCGTTGCAGCAGGCCGGTTTCAAGATGACCCCACAAGGCCTGCGGCTGCGGCCAGGAAGTTGAGCGAAAGGCGGTCAGGCCGCGGCTTGGGCGACCGGACGGATCGGCAGCGGGGTCACCTTCTCGTAGGTGGCCATCTTTTCGCTGACGACGTTCAACATGATCGACAGCGGCACGTCCAACGCCCCGCAGATCGAGGCCAGCAACTCGCTGGAGGCCTCCTTCTGGCCACGTTCCACTTCGGACAGATAGCCGAGGCTGACCCGCGCCGAGGTGGAGATCTCGCGCAGGGTCTTCCCCTGCGCCACCCGCTCCTCGCGCAAGGACTCACCGATCAGCTCACGCACGAGCACCGGCTTCATCGGCTCCACCTGATTCATAGAGGAAACTGTACCCACCCGCACCCACAGGGCGTATGCACCTCTCACATAACGTCCGGGATCGACCGGCACATTCCCACACTGCGCTCCAGCAGACTGAGCGCTTCGACCGCTGCCGCCCGCCTGATCTCGGCTCTGCTGCCGGACAGCGACAGGCGTTCCACCCACACCTGGTCGTCACCCCCGGCCGGGTGTGCGGCTGCCACGAAGACGGTCCCCACCGGCTGCCCGTCCTGACGGTCCGGGCCGGCGACCCCGGTGGCGGCGATGCCCCAGTCGGCCCGGCAGCGCTGTGCGGCGCCGTAGGCCAGCTCGGCCGCCGTGTCCTCGGCCACCGGGCCATGAGCCGTCAGGGTCTGCGGGCTGACGCCGGCCAGCACCGTCTTCAGCTCGGTGGCGTAGGTGATCACGCCACCCCGATAGACCGTGGACGCCCCCGGTACGGAGGTGATCAGGTCACCGATCAGTCCGCCGGTCAGCGACTCGGCGGTTGCCAGCGTCTCGGCCCGCTCCTTCAGCAGCGTCAACACACGCGCGGCGACGTCGTAGGACCCGCCCATCCACGGTTGGCTCATCTCGAGTCCGCGGTCGCGTCCCGCCGCAGCTTGAGGGCCTCGCGTACGTAGTCGACGCCGGTCACCATCGTGACCAGGAACGCCAACGCCATCACCACCCAGGCCACGCCGAGCGACCATCCGGGCAGCGGCAGCAGGAACAGGATCAGGGCGATCGACTGCAGCACGGTCTTGACCTTGCCGCCCCGCCCGGCGGCCATCACCCCGTAGCGGAGCACCACGAAGCGCATCACGGTGATGCCCCACTCCCGGACCAGGATCAGGATCGTCACCCACCACCACAGTTCACCGACGATGCTGAGACCGATGAACGCCATCCCGGTCAGCGCCTTGTCAGCGATCGGGTCAGCCAGCTTGCCGAACTTGGTGATGATGTTGTGCCTGCGCGCCAGATGACCGTCCAGACTGTCGGTCAGGATGGCCAGGGTGAAGACAGCCGCAGTCGCCAGCCGCCAGCCTGCGTCCTCCGGGTGGGCCAGCAGCATCCACGCGAACACCGGCACCAGCAGGATGCGGAACGCGGTCAGCGCGTTCGGGATGTTCCACGGCGTGGTCTCCGGAGCGGGCTGGTCGACTGCGCCACCACCGAGCGCACCGCCGGCGGTGCGGTCAGCCATGGCGCACTTCGCGCAGCTCGGCCACCAGGTCGGCGCCCTGGGAGCCGACAGCCTCGGCCAGGACCAGTGCGCCCACGCCAGGTAGTTCGGCATCCGGGCAGCTGATCTCGACGCTCCCGTCCACCTCGGGGCCCTGGTGCTCGGCCCGGCCGACGACGATGCCCTGCTCGAGGTCGACCTCCTCGACCAGCACCGTGAGCCGCTCCCCGATCCGTTCCTCGGCGCGTTGCCCGACCAGCTCGTCGGCCAGGTCCGCCAACTGGGCCCGGCGCGCCTCGATCTCATCCGGCGGCAGCTGTCCGGGCAGGGTCGCCGCCTCGGTGCCGTCCTCGTCGGAGTAGCCGAAGACGCCGATCGCGTCCAGTCCGGCGTCCGTCAGGAACTGGGTCAGGATGTCGACATCGTGTTCGCTCTCGCCCGGGAAACCGCAGATGACGTTGCTCCGGATGCCGGCGGTCGGTGCCAGCGCCCGGATCGACGCGATCAGGGTGAGGAACGACTCGGCGTCACCGAAGCGGCGCATCCGCCGCAGGACCGGACCGGACGCGTGCTGGAAGGACAGGTCGAAGTACGGCACCACCTTGGCTGTGCCGGCGATGGCTTCGACCAGTGACGGGCGCATTTCCGCCGGCTGCAGGTAGGAGACCCGTACCCAGTCCAGACCATCCACCTCGGCGAGCTGGCCGAGCACCTTCTCCAGCAGCCGGATGTCGCCGAGGTCCTTGCCGTAGGAAGATGAGTTCTCGCTCACCAGGAAGGCCTCGCGGACCCCCTGACCAGCGAGCCAGTGTGCCTCGGCCACCACGTCCGCCGGCGGTCGCGAGACGTACGCACCCCGGAAGGTCGGGATGGCGCAGAAGGAGCAGCGGCGGTCACAGCCGGAGGCCAGCTTCAGCGGCGCGCTCGGGCCACCGTCCAGCCGCCTCCGGGTCGCACGTGGGCCGCTGGCCGGGCCCAACCCGGTGGGCAGGTCCGGCGCACTGGCGTGACCGGGTACCGCACCAGCGGCGGCGGCTCGGTCGATCGGCGACAGCGGCAGCAGTCGACGTCGGTCACGCGGCACGTGGGCTGTGTGCTGTTCGCCGGCCAGAATCGACTGCAGCCGCTCGGCCACCGAGGTGTAGTCGTCGAAGCTGAGCACCGCATCCGCCTCCGGCAACGACTCAGCCAGCTCGTTGCCGTACCGCTCGGCCAGGCACCCCACGGCGACAACGGCCCGTGGGCCGCCCCCGGGCTTCGGATTCGCCGACTTCAGGTCGGCCGCAGCGAGCAGCGTGTCGACCGAGTCCTTCTTGGCCGCCTCCACGAAGCCGCAGGTGTTCACCATCACCGCGTCGGCAGTCTCCGGGTCGTCGACCAGCCGGAAGCCGCCGAGCTCCAGCCGTGCAGCGAGCTCCTCGGAGTCGACCTCGTTGCGGGCGCAGCCGAGGGTGACCAGATGGACCGACAACAGATCGGCGGGGGCGGTGGTGTGTGCAGTCATGGCGCCCCTACTCTACTGACCCTCGCGCGCCGAGGCAGCGCTGCGCACGACAGACCGGTCAGCCGGCCCGCAGGTTGGACAGCACATCCTCCAGCTCGTCGGCCTTCACCAGCACCTCGCGCGGCTTCGAGCCCTCCGACGGACCCACGATCCCACGGGTCTCCAGGATGTCCATCAGCCGGCCGGCCTTGGCAAAGCCCACCCGGAGCTTGCGTTGGAGCATGGAGGTGGACCCCAGCTGCAGGGTGACGACCAGCTCCACCGCCTGCAGCACCAGGTCGAGGTCGTCGCCGATGTCCTCGGCGACCTTGGTGGACGACTCGGCAGGTGCGACCAGGTCCTCCCGGTACATCGGCTTGAGCTGTTGGGTGACGTGGGACACGACGGTGCGGACCTCGTTCTCGGTCACCCAGGCGCCCTGGATCCGGATCGCCTTGCCGGCGCCCATCGGCAGGAACAGCCCGTCACCTTGGCCGACGAGCTTCTCGGCTCCGGGCTGGTCCAGGATCACCCGGGAGTCGGTCATCGACGAGGTGGCGAAGGCGAGCCGGCTGGGCACGTTGGCCTTGATCAGACCGGTTACCACGTCGGTGCTGGGACGCTGGGTGGCCAGCACCAGATGGATGCCGGCCGCCCGCGCCAGCTGGGTGATCCGGACGATGGAGTCCTCCACGTCCCGAGGCGCCACCATCATCAGGTCGGCGAGCTCGTCGATGATCACCAGCAGGTACGGGTAGGGCACGAGTACCCGTTCCGACCCCTCCGGCGGTTTCACCGAACCGGCCCGGACAGCCTTGTTGAAGTCATCGACATGCCGGAAGCCGAACGCCGCCAGGTCGTCGTAGCGCATGTCCATCTCGCGCACCACCCACTGCAGCGCCTCGGCGGCCTTCTTCGGGGCGGTGATGATGGGCGTGACCAGGTGCGGGATGCCCTCGTACGCGGTCAGCTCCACCCGCTTCGGGTCGACCAGCAGCATCCGCACCTCGTCGGGGGTGGCCCGCATCATGATCGAGGTGATCATGGAGTTCACGAAGACGGACTTGCCGGAACCGGTGGCACCGGCCACCAGCAGGTGCGGCATCTTGGCCAGGTTGGCCACCACGAAACCGCCCTCGACGTCCTTGCCCAGGCCCACGGTCATCGGGTGGTGGTCGTTGCGGGCCTTGCTGGAGCGCAGCACGTCGCCGAGTGAGACCACCTCCTTGTCCGTGTTGGGGATCTCGATCCCGATCGCGGACTTGCCCGGGATCGGTGACAGGATCCGAACCTCGTTGCTGGCCACGGCGTAGGAGATGTTCTTGCTGAGCGCGGTCACCTTCTCGACCTTGACGGCCGGACCCAGCTCGACCTCGTAGCGGGTGACGGTGGGGCCACGGCTGTAGCCGGTCACGGTGGCGTCGATCTCGAACTGCTCGAGCACGCCGGTGAGTCGGTGCACCACCGCGTCGGAGGCCTCGGTACGTGCCTTGTGGACGGTGCCTTCCTTGAGCTGCAGGGCGTCCGGCAGCGTGTACTGGACATCGCCCGACAGCTGGAGCTGCTCGACCCGTTGCGGGATGGGTGTGTGCATCGGCGCTTCGAGCGGCTCGTTCTCGCCGTGAACAGTGACCCCCGGCGGCAGCCCGGCCGTGATCGGCTTGCGCGGACCACCGACCTCGCTGTCCGCGTCGAGGTCGGCGTCCCCGCCGGCGCTGTCGAACGGCGTCAGCTCGGCGGCGTCAGTGTCGGCCGGATCGGTGGGGGTCTGCTCTGCCGGCTCAACATCTACGCTGCCGCTGGGCAGGCTCTTGCGCCTGCGTCGTGGCTTGTCCTCCACCACCGGGGTGTCGTAGGCCTCGTCGACGCCGTACTCGAGCTCGTTGACGACCTCGCCCTCGATCACCAGGTGCCGGCGCGGCAACCGGTCACGGAACGCATGGAACCGCTCCGGCATCTCGTGCAGCGGTATCCCGACGACGACCAGCAGACCGAACAGCAGGATCAGCACCAGCAGCGGCACCGCGACCCAGCGCGACAGCAGGTCCACCAGCAGGCTGGAGGAGATGAAGCCGAGCACTCCACCGGCGCTGCGCAGCTGCTCGGGAGCGTCGGGGCGCGGCAGCCCGTGGGCGATGTTGACCAGTCCGAGCAGCCCGAGCGCGACCGCCGTCCAGCCGATCGCCTGCCGGCCGCCCGGACCGTTGCGGTCGGGGTGACGCAGGGTCCGCCAGGCCATCCCGCCGAGGAAGATCGGGGCGGCGAACGCGAGGGTGCCGATCACGCTGGTGACACCGATATGGATGGCCGGCCCGACCGGCGCCGGCAGACCCCACCAGAACTCGGCCGCGACGACGATGGCGGCCCCGACCAGAAACAGCCCGGCCCCGTCCCGGCGCAGTGCCGGGTCGAGGTCGCGGGCTCCGCTGCCGATCCCACGGATGGCGGCACCCACAGCATGAGCGATTCCCAGCCAGACCGCGACCAGGCCACGGCCGAGCGAGGACAGTACCGACGGTCGCTGCTGCCTGACCGGCTGCCGCTTCCGGGGTTGAGCCTTCCCGCGCGACTGGGGGCGCCGCTGCTGGCCCGAACGAGGCGCAGCGGCACGGGTGTTCTGGGATGTCTTGTTGCTTCCGGACGACCGCGGATTCGAACCGGTACGTGAGGTACTGGAAGTGGTTCGGGTCCGCGGTGGGGAAGACGCGCGGGTCGCCATGCTGGTGAGGTTACGCCATCGGCTTCGGCCACGGGTCCGGCACACGCCGCCGCCGACGGCATTCCTGCACCGAGCGGCACACCCCAATCAGCGCGTCATTGACGACCCGTCGGCTCGTCACCACGCCCCCAGGGGACGACGGCCAGCCGCGGCAGGCATCACTCGCCGATTATTCTGTTCAGCCAGCGGGACCGGCGGTCTCGGAGCCTGGTGCCGGACCGGCCGCCTCGGGACCTCCCAGCTCGGTGTCCGTCTGGCGCCGGGCGAGCTCCTGCTCGCGGCGCATCCGCAGGCCGAGCACGATGAACTCCCCCAGCACCACCAGGCCGAGGCCGGTCATGGCCAGCGCGAAGCCCTGACCGGCACGGACATAGTCGCCGGGTCTGGCCCCCGGCGGCACCGAACGACCGGCGAGCTGGGCCGCCACCATCCGGCTCAGCTCGAGGTGGACGAGCAGCTGGGAGATGTTGAGCGCGACCACGGTGGCCACACCGAGCGCCGCCACCGTCACGTTGCGGAGTTCAGGCCGCCGGATCACCAGCGAGCAGACCAAGGCGGCCAGCAGCAGGGCCAGACCCACCACGGCGACCGGCTGCACCCCGATGAGGTCGCTGGTGCCCTTGCCCGGTGGCAGCAGCTGGCTTGCCGAGCGTTCCGGCTCGCCACCGAAGACCAGGTCGAAGCCGCTGTAGGAGGTGGTGCCGCCGGCGTCGACGCGGCCGAACCCGCCGGGGGTGTCACAGGAGACGGTGACGAACGGCAGGAAGAAGGAGAGCAGCACCAACCCCAGCAGAGAGGGCCGAAGCCATTTCGTCTGTGGCCAGATCCGCTGCCAGAGGGACTGCTCCGCTCCCTCCCCTACCGGCTCGCTCATGGCGTCGAATCTAATACACCCGGCCCGGAAATCCGGTCAGGCATCGCCGACCCACTGGCCGGAGCGGCCTGAGCGTCAGCCGTGTCGCTGGCGCCAGAAATGGTCCACCGGACCGATCCCGGAGCCCAGCGCGAAGCCGGCCGCGATCGCACCGGTGATGTAGTCCTTTGCGGCTGCCGTGGCCGACACCACGTCAAGGCCGAGTGCAAGCTGGCAGGCCAGCGCCGAGGCCAGGGTGCAGCCGGTCCCGTGGGTATGCCTGTTGTCGGCGCGCGGAGCGGCGAACGCATGCTGCTCGACACCGTCGGTGAGGTGGTCGACCGGGTCGCCGACGCTGTGTCCCCCCTTGACCAGGACCCAGCTGGAGCCGAACGCCAACAGCCGGGCGGCCAGCTCTGGTGGCGGGGTCTCCATCCCGGTGCCGGTGAGCAGGGCGGCCTCGCCGAGGTTGGGGGTGACGACGGTGGCCACCGGCAGCAGCCGCGACCGCAGCGCCGCGACCGCATCCTCATCGATCAGCGGGTCGCCGTGCTTGCTGGCGCAGACCGGGTCCACGACGATGGGGATGGCGGGGTCCAGTCCGGCGAGCAGGCCCGCGACGCATTCGACCATCTCGCGACTGCCGAGCATGCCGGTCTTCACCGCATCGACGCCGATGTCGTCGACGACGCTGCGGAACTGCGCCTCGACCGCCTCGGTGGGCAGCGACCAGATCCCCTGCACCCCGACCGAGTTTTGCGCGGTGACGGCCGTGATCGCGCTCATCCCGTGTACGCCATGGGCGAGCATCGTCTTCAGGTCTGCCTGGATGCCCGCACCGCCACCGGAGTCGGAGCCGGCGATGGTGAGCACCCGGGCGGTCGGCAGTGCGACCTTGGTCAGTCCGGTCCCAGCGGACATCTCAGGACCTCCGTCCGAAGTGGTCGAACCCCGTCTCGCCCTCCCAGGTGGCACCGTCGACCAGGACGACCGGGTCACCGCCTGCGGGCAGTTCGCGGACCGTGCCGATGACCTGCCAGCCGTCGGGCAGTGTGCGGTCGGAGTCGAAGGTGGCGGCCAGGGCATGGTCCTCGCCGCCGGTGAGGATGAGCCGCAGCGGATCGGAGCCGGTGGCGGCCGCCACCGCCTGCAGCGGGTCGGGCACGGCGAAGCGGGACGAGTCGACGTCGATCACCACCCCGGACGCCCGGGCCACATGGCCGAGGTCGCCGAGCAGCCCGTCGGACACGTCGATCATCGCGCTGGCGCCCGCACCGGCGGCGACGGCTCCCTGGCCGTACGGGACCTGAGGGACGCGCTGCGCCTCGACCACTGCCCGTGGCGAGCGGAACCCGCGGCCGAGTACCGCGACCCCGGCCGCGGCCCAACCGAGCCGGCCGCAGATCGCGACCAGCTGACCGGGCCGGGCGCCGTCACGACGGACCGGCGGACGCCCGTCGAGCACCCCGATGACCGTGACCGAGACGGTGATGTCACGGGCGCGGGTGACATCGCCACCCAGCAGGGCCACTCCGGCGGTGGTGGCCTCGTCCCGCAGACCCCGGGCGAACTCGAGGGCCCAGCGCAGCGGCGTGTCGGCCGGGGCGGAGAAGCCGACCACGACCCCGACCGCCCGGCCGCCCATGGCCTCGATGTCGGCGACGTTGACAGCGATCGCCTTGCGGCCCACGTCATATGGCTCCGACCAGTCGCGACGGAAATGCACCCCCTCGACCAGCACATCGACGGTCGTCAGCACCGGTCCGTCGACGGCCAGCACGGCCGCATCGTCGCCGGGGCCGAGCAGCACCTCGTCAACCGCCGGAAGACCGCGGGTGATCTCGGCGATCAGGGCGAACTCACCCAGCTCGCCCAGAGTCTGGGGAGCCGCGCCCGGCGCGGGAGGTCTGGCAGAGCTCAAGGTCACAGAAGCCTTCCATTCAGGTGCGGGCCTGCCGAAAGCCAAGGCGACCCTGTAGCGTGACGCACAACCGCGAGCGTACGCGGTCGAGTTCTCGTGCGTCGCGGTACTGCCGGGACACGACGAGCCCAAGGCGAGGCATCGCCGCCAGCGTCACTGAGTTGGAGGAAACGTTCCATGGTCGTACAGGCATACATCTTGGTCCAGACGAACGTCGGCAAGGCCGCTGAGGTGGCTGCCGCCATCGGCGCGATCCAAGGGGTCACGCTGGCTGAAGATGTCACCGGCCCATACGACGTGATCGTCCGCGCGGAGGCCTCCAGTGTCGACGAGCTCGGCCAGCTGGTGGTGGCCCGGGTCCAGTCGGTGGCCGGCATCACCCGCACCGTGACCTGCCCGGTCGTGCACATCTGAGCAGAACGCAGCCGAGGCCGGCCCGGTTGCGGGCCGCTGCGCTGATGCCGGCGTTCGCGCTGGTGCTGGCCGGCTGTGCTGGACCGGTGAAGGTGGACGAGCCTGACCCGTCAGCCCAGGTACGCCGGATCTGCGCCGGTCTCGTGGCCGACCTCCCCGGACAGGTCCTGGACGCGAGCCGCCGGGAGACCAACCCCGGTGTGCTCAGCGCCGCCTGGGGCGACCCGCCGATCGTGCTCCGCTGCGGCGTGCCGCAGCCGGCAGCCATGACCCAGGCCAGCCAGTGCTTCGAGGTCAACGGGGTCGGCTGGCTCGCCGAGGAGGGCAAGGGTGGCTTCCTGTTCACCACCATCGGTCGTCCGGCCCTGGTCGAGCTGGGTGTCCCCGACGCCTATGCACCGGAGGCCAACGCCCTGGTTGACGTCGCGGCGGCGATCCAGGCCCACGACCCGGTGCAGCAACCCTGCGCCTGACGGCCCTGAAACGGCAGTGCTCTTCGACAAGCTCAGAGTGCGGCCGCTGCACTGAGCCTGGTTAAGCCCCGCCAGACCGAAAACTCAACAGAACGCGACATTTCGAGGCGGATCGGGCCGATCGGAGCCGAAAACTCAACAGAACGCAACATTTCGACCGCATCGGGCCGATCGCGGCCGAAAACTCAACAGAACGCAACATTTCGACCGATCGGGCCGATCGCGGCCGAAAACTTAACAGAACGCGACATTTCGACCCGGATCCGGCCGACCGGGGCCGAAAACTCAACAGAACGCGACTATTGGGGAAGCGCCCTGTGCAATGAAGCAAGCGTGCCTGAACCGGGCGAAGGGCTCTTCGACAAGCTCAGAGCGCGGATGCGCGAGGCTCTTTCGACAAGCTCAGAGCGCGGACGGGCTCCGAGCGCGGATGCGCGAGGCTCTTCGACAAGCCCAGAGCGCGGATGCGACAAGCTCAGAGCGCGGACGGCCGTTTCAGCGCCACCACGGCTAGCGCAGGCCCACCGGGCGGCGGAGGGCCAGCTGGATCAGTCGGTCGACCAGCTGCGGGTACGGCAGTCCGCTGTGCGCCCACATCCGCGGGAACATCGAGTGCTCGGTGAAGCCGGGCATCGTGTTGATCTCATTGACCACGACCCTGTTGTCGTGGGTCACGAAGACATCCACCCGGGCCAGGCCTTCGCAGCCGATGGCCTCGAACGTACGTCGCGCCAGGTCCTGCACCTCGGCGGCGATCTCCGGTTCGATGTCGGCCGGCACATCCAGGTCGACCTGCTCCTCCGGCAGGTACTTGGCCTCGAAGTCGTAGAAGCCGGACTCGGTGTGCACCCGGATCTCGGCCACCTCGCTGGTGTCCGGCGGGCCGCCGTCGAGCGACTCCAGCACCCCGCACTCCACCTCCCGGGCGTCGGTGAACCCGGCCTCGACGATCACCTTCGGGTCGAAGCCCTGGGCGTACTCCACCGCAGCCTCGAGCTTGGAGACGTCCTCGACCCGGGTGATTCCCATACTCGAGCCGCCGCGGGCGGGCTTGACGTACAACGGGTAGTGCAGCGAGTTGGCGGCGTCCAGGCAGGCGACCCGGTCGCGAACCCAGTCCTGGGGTCTGATCACCGTGAACGCCCCCACCGGCAGACCCGAGGCTGCCAGCACCATCTTCATGAAGTGCTTGTCCATCCCGACCGCGCTCGCCAGCACACCGGCACCGACGTAGCGGGTGCCCATCATCTCGAACAGGCCCTGGATGGTGCCGTCCTCGCCGAACGGTCCATGCAGCAGCGAGAAGGCGACATCAAGGTGCCCGATCGCCGACAGCTCAGCGGACTCGCGGCGTGCGACGGAGGTACCGGTCTCGGCCCGGAGCAGCACCGCGTCCAGGGCCTCCTCAGTGAGCTGCGGAAGTCGGCCGTCGACGACGCCGAGCTGGTCCAGCACCTGAGGCTCCACCAGCACCCAACGCCCACTGGGGGTGATGCCGATGCCGACCACGTCATAGCGGTCCCGGTCGATGGCGCTGAGCACACCGGCCGCCGTGAGGCAGGAGACGCCGTGCTCGCTGCTGGTGCCACCGAAGACCACCGCAACCCGCGGCCTGCCGTTTGGCGGGGTCGCCGGCTGGTCACCGCGCTGCTGCCCGGCGCCGCTGCCGCTGGCCAGTTCCGTCATGCCACCACTCTCCGCCTCACACGACTCTGTGCCTCACGCGACCCCCTTGGGTCGCCTCATCCGACCTCCGACCCTACCCGGGCGGGTGCGTGCCGTCGGTGTCGACGCGCGACACTGGAGCACATGAGCCCAGACCCCGTCCCACCGATCCAGCCGCACAGGTCGGAGCGGCCTCAGACGACGGCGGTCACCGCCGGACGTCCGGAGCGGGCGCCGGACGCCCCGCTGAACCAGCCGCCGGTGCTCGCCTCCACCTACGTGGGCGGCGGCGACACCGGCTACGGACGCTACGGCAACCCGAGCTGGACGGCCCTCGAGTCGACCGTCGGAGCGCTGGAGGGTGGCAGGGCCATCAGCTTCGCCTCCGGGATGGCCGCCGTGCACGCCATCCTCGAGCTTGTTCCACCGGGTGGGACTGTGGTGCTGCCCCGACACTGTTACCTGGGCGTGGCCGCTCTGGCCGGCCAGCTGCAAGACCGGGGGGCGCTGACGGTGCGGGTGGTGGACCTGACCAGTCCGGCCGCGGTGCTGGAGGCCGGTGCTGGCGCCGACATGGTGTGGCTCGAGTCGCCGACCAACCCGATGATGGAGATCGCGGACCTGGCTACCATCGGCGCCGGGCTGCGCGGCACCGGTTGCACCTTCGTCGTGGACAACACCTTCGCCACCCCGCTGCTGCAGCGGCCGTTCGGCTTCGGCGCGGACGTGGTGCTGCACTCGGCGACCAAGTTCCTGTCCGGCCACTCGGACGCCCTGCTGGGGGTGGCGGTGGTGCATGACACCGACACCGACCGCCTCAGCCGACTGGATACCACCCGGCGGCTGCACGGCGCCACCCCGGGCGCGCTGGAGTCCTATCTCGTGCTGCGCGGCATCCGCACCCTGCATGTCCGGCTGCAGCAGGCGCAGGCCACCGCGAGCGAGCTGGCCCACCGGCTGCAGCGCCATCCATCGGTCGTGGCTGTGCACTACCCCGGTCTGGACACCGACCCCGGGCACCAGGTCGCAGCCGCCCAGATGACGGGGTTCGGGTCGCTGCTGTCGATCGATCTCGGCTCGGCCGACGCTGCGGACGCCTTCGTGGCCGCCGCCAGGCTCTGGGTCCATGCGACCAGCCTCGGCGGAGTCGAGTCCACCTTCGAGCGGCGACGCCGATGGCCGTCCGAGCTGGTGACGGTGCCGCCCGGCCTGGTCCGGATGTCCGTCGGCATCGAGCATCTCGAGGACCTGTGGCAGGACCTCGAGCAGGCGCTCACTGCATCAAGGACGCCAGCCGCCTGACCGCCGGCTCGTACGGTGGCTCCTAGTAGCGTTCCGGCTTGGCGGACCGGGACAGCAGTGCGGTGATCATCTCCGTCGGCGTCATCTTCTCGGCGATCACTGCAGCCACCGCGTCGACGATCGGCATCTCCACCCCGTGCGCCGCCGCCAGCGCCTGGATCGACGCACAGGACTTGACCCCCTCGGCGACCTGCCGGGTGGAGGCGGTGATCTCAGACACCGTTCTGCCCTTGCCGAGCTGCTCGCCGAACGTCCGGTTCCGCGACAGCGGTGACGAGCAGGTGGCGACCAGGTCCCCCAGCCCGGCCAGCCCGGAAAAGGTGTACGGGTCGGCACCCAGCGCCTGACCGAGCCTGGTGATCTCCGCCAGACCACGGGTGATCACCGAGGCCGTTGCGTTGTCACCAAGACCGATCCCGATCGCCATCCCGACAGCGAGGGCGATCACGTTCTTGGTGGCCCCGCCCAGTTCGCAGCCGATCACGTCGGTGTTGGTGTACGGACGGAAGCTGCGGGTATGGCAGATCGCCTGCAGCGCCTCCGCAGTCTCGATCGAGGTGCTCGCGACGACGCTGGCCGACGGCTTGCGTTCGGCGATCTCCCTGGCCAGGTTGGGCCCGGTGACCACGGCGATCCTCGAGGGCGGGATGCCCGCGACCTCGGCTATCACCTGACTCATCCGCAGACCGGTACCCAGCTCGATCCCCTTCGCCAGGCTGACGACGACCGCGTTCTCGGGGATCCTCCAGACCCGGAGGTTCTCTCGCAGCGACTGTGAGGGCACCGCCAGCACGACGAAGTCGGCCCCCGACATCGCCTCCTGGGGGTCGGTGACCGCTCTCAACGAGGGTGGCAGCTCGATGGTCGGAAAGTAGTCCACGTTGCGGTGCTGGGTGTTGATCGCGTCGCACAGCTCAGCCCGCCGGGCCCACATGGTCACCTCGTTGCCGGCGTCGCACAGAGTCAGGGCGAACCCGGTCCCCCATGATCCGGAGCCCATCACGGCGACCTTGCTCATCGGTCCTGTCCTTTCGTCCGGCGCTGGCGGCGGGCGTCGAAACGGACCGGTGGTGGTTCCTCGCCGCGCAGTTCGGCGACGATTGCGGTGATCGCATTCATGATGCGGTCGGTGGCCTCGTCGAGCACGGCGGTGCTGAGCTGCTGCTCGCGCAGGTCGTCGAGGTCGACCGGATCGCCCGCCTTCAAGATCAACGTCTTGCGAGGCAGCAGCTTGGGGAAGTGGATCTGCTTGCCGTACATGATCTCCTGCGATCCCCACTGCCCCACCGGAATCACCGGACAGCCGGTGGCGAAGGCGATCCGGGCGGCACCATGCCGCCCAGTCATCGGCCACAGATCCGGATCGAGCGTGATCGTGCCTTCTGGATAGATCGAGACGCACTTGCCGGCGAGCACCGCCACGACCGCCTGCTGCAGTGCCACAGCGGCGTTGCGGGTGTCCCGTTCGACCGGAATCTGCCCGCAGGCGGTGATGATACGGCCGATGACCGGGATCCTGAACAGCGACGCCTTCCCGAGGAAACGCGGCCAGCGGCCGGCGTAGACGAGGTACTGCCCGAAGACGACCGGGTCGATGTTGGAGACGTGGTTGACGACCAGCACCGCGCCACCAGTCTTCGGGATCTTCTCCTGATTGCGCCAGTCCCGCAGAGTGAACCTCTTCAGACCCTCGTTGAGGAGCCAGACAACCCAGAACAGCGTCGGTTCTGCCGGCTCGCTGATGACCTTCCGCAGCGGCCGCAGCCGCACGTTTTTGCGGCGGTCGACGGGCCGGCTGGTCCGGCCCGGGGTGGGATCACCGGTTGCTGGGTCGTCGGACATCTCCGCCTCACACGTCGTCAACAGTTCACGCCCCGATGGACGAGGTGGCTTCACCCTAAGCCCTCATGACAGCATCGGTAGCGATGAACAGCGAACAGGCCGCACCCCGGACCGACCCGACCGCACCACACCGAGACCGGGTCGGGGCAGTGCTGGCATTGAAACCCTTGGTCTTCGCCAAATCCCGGGTGGACACCGTCCCTGCGCCGCTGCGCCGCAGACTGGCCTGGTCGATGGCCCTGGACACCCTGGCCAGCCTGGCAGCAGTCGTTGATCATGTCGTCGTCGTCAGTGACCAGCCGTCGTTGCAGACCACCCTGAACCGGTACGGGCTGCAGCTGCAGGTGCTGGCTGAGTCCCGCCGGGCCGGCCTCAACCCGGCGCTGCAGCATGGTGCAGTCGAGCTGCAGCGGCAGGGCTACCGGAGGGTGGTGGCCTGCGTCGGTGATCTGCCGGCCCTGCGTCCCTCGTCCCTGCGGCTCATTCTCGCGGCGAGCACGGCACCTCGGTCCTTCGTCGCCGACGCCTCCGGAATCGGGACCACGATGGTGATCGCGAACGGAGGGGACCTGGATCCGCGGTTCCAGGGCCGTTCAGCCGCCGCCCACCACTCCTCCGGTGCCCTCTCCCTCACCGACGAGCTGATCGGAACTCCTGTGCCAGATGCTCGGCGCGACGTCGACACCGAGGTGGACCTGAGTGCGGCCTGCGCGCTCGGCCTCGGACGCTACTCGAGCTCCCTGGTCGACCCAGCGACTGGATTGCTGGCCAGGTACACGACGATCACCGTTGCACTGGACCGGGGCGACGACGGCTGGATAGTGATCAGCTCCAGCGGCCACCGGATGTCGATGGCCGGCACCGCACTCACCGAGTCGCTGCGCGTCCTGCACCCCGGCCAGCGCCTGCATGCGGTACTGGCCGGCGGACAGGTGCTCTCCGCCTGGCTCTGAGGCGTTCGCGGCAAGAAGAATGAGCAGGGCCCGGACACCTCGACCGTGTCCGGGCCCTGCTCTGGTGCCGCCCGAGTTGCGGCGGCACCACCTCGTGCGCGTGCCGTGATCAGCGCTTGGCTGCAGCCTTCTTGGTGGCGGTCTTCTTCGCCGCTGGAGCCTTCTTGGCCACGGTCTTCTTGGCCGCGACCGTTTTGGCGGGTGCCACCTTCTTCGCCGGAGCCTTCTTGGCCGTCGTCTTCTTGGCAACAACCTTGGCCGGAGCCTTAGTGGCAGTCGCCCTCTTGGCCGGAGCAGCCTTGCTCGTGCTGGCCTTCTTCGTGGCGGCGACCTTGGTGGCCGCAGCCTTAGTCGGAGCCTTGGCGACGATCTTCTTGGCCGGTGCCGCCTTGGCGGCGGACTTGGTGGCAGCGGACTTGGTGGCGGCGGACTTGGTCGCAGAGGCCTTGGCCGCGGCCGCCTTCTTGGTCGCCTTGGGCACCTTCTTGGCGCCGGACACGTAGGCCTTCAGATCCGAGCCAGCACGAAACCTCGGGACGGCCGTGGCCTTGGCTCGCTTACGCTCACCCGTACGAGGGTTGCGCACCATACGCGCGGAACGGTGGACCTTCTCAAAGACACCGAACCCGGTGATCGAGACCTTTTCCCCCTGTGCGGTCTTGTACGTGATGGTCTCCACCACCGCATTGAGCGCCCTGGATGCTTCCGCTTTACTGCCGTCGTAGTGCACCGACAGTGCCTCAATCAACTCAGCCTTGTTCACAGCTTCCCTTCTCCGAACATTTCCTCAGCCTCAAGGGCTCCCAGCAACCGCACTGTACGACTGCAGAGTCAACGCTAGGGAAAGTATGGGCTGCAGACAATTACCTGCAGCCCATTCTCCGCGTGTCGTAAGGAAAAAGGGAAAAGCTGGTGCTAAACGCCAACTCTCAGCGGTTCGACTCCACCTTCGCCGGCAGGGTTCGCGGCAGGAACCCCGGGCGCTTCGCCTCGTAGGCATCGATGGCGTCGACGTGCCGCAGGGTGAGGCCGATGTCGTCCAAGCCCTCAAGCAGTCGCCACTGGGTGTAGTCGTCGATCTGGAACGGAATGTCGATCTTGCCCGGTGCCGTGATCCTCTTCGCTCTCAGATCGACGGTGAGCTCGGTGTCTGGCGACGCCTCGACCAGGTCCCAGAGTCGTTCGACGGATTCCTGGTCCACAACAGCGATCAACAGGCCCGCCTTGCCCGAGTTGCTGCGGAAGATGTCACCGAACCGGGAGCCGATCACCACCCGGAAGCCATAGTTCTCCAGGGCCCACACCGCGTGCTCTCGAGATGAGCCGGTGCCGAAATCAGGACCGGGGATCAAGATCGTCGCCGAGTCATACTCCGGCTTGTTCAGAACAAAATCCGGGTCGTTGCGCCAGGCGGCAAACAGTCCGTCCTCGAAACCTGTCTTTGTCACCCGCTTGAGGTAGACCGCCGGGATGATCTGGTCGGTGTCGACGTTGCTGCGACGCAGGGGCACCGCGGTGCCGGTGTGGGTGCTGAACTTCTCCATGGCTCTTTCTCTCCTCACAGATCCGCGGGCGCGCTGAGCTTGCCCACGACGGCGGTTGCGGCGGCGACCGGGGGTGAGACCAGGTGGGTCCTGCCACCCTTGCCCTGCCGGCCCTCGAAGTTGCGGTTGGACGTGGAGGCTGCCCGTTCCCCCGGGGCCAGCTGGTCCGGGTTCATGCCGAGGCACATCGAGCACCCTGCAGCACGCCATTCGGCACCCGCCTCCTTGAACACGACGTCGAGCCCTTCGCTCTCCGCCTGCAGCCGGACCCGGGCCGAGCCGGGAACCACCAGCATCCGGACGTTCTCCGCCACGTGGCGGCCCTTGATCACATCGGCCGCGGCCCGCAGGTCCTCGATCCGCCCGTTCGTGCAGGAGCCGAGAAACACTGTGTCTACGGCGATATCGCGCATCTTCTGGCCCGGCGTCAGAGCCATGTAGTCGAGCGCCTTGGCCGCCGCCGTACGGTCCTGCTCAGCAGCGAACTCAGCCGGGTCGGGCACCGAGCCGGCCAACGGGACGCCTTGACCGGGGTTGGTCCCCCAGGTGACGAACGGCGTCAGCTCGGCCGCCTCAAGATCAACTTCGGCATCGAAGACAGCGTCCGGGTCGGACTTGAGCGTCTTCCAGTACTCCACCGCTGCATCCCAGTCGGCACCCTGCGGTGCGTGTGGACGGCCCTGGACGTAGTCGAAGGTCGTCTGGTCCGGAGCGATCAGGCCGGCCTTGGCGCCCCACTCGATGCTCATATTGCAGATGGTCATCCGGCCTTCCATCGACAGGGCCTCGATGGCGGAGCCGCGGTATTCCACGATGTAGCCCTGCCCTCCGCCGGTGCCGACCTTGGCGATCAGGGCCAGCACCAGATCCTTGGCGGTGACGCCCGGCGGAAGGTCGCCGTTGACGTTGACTGCCATCGTCTTCGGCTTTGCCTGCGGCAGCGTCTGGGTGGCCAGCACGTGCTCGACCTCAGAGGTGCCGATGCCGAAGGCGATCGCCCCGAAGGCACCGTGGGTGGAGGTGTGCGAGTCGCCGCAGACGACGGTCATGCCGGGCTGGGTCAGGCCGAGCTGGGGGCCGATGATGTGCACGACACCCTGGTCAAGATCACCGAGACTGTGGATCCGGACGCCGAACTCCCTGGCGTTGTTGCGCAGGGTGTCGACCTGCGTACGAGACACCGGGTCGGCGATCGGCTGGTCGATGTTGAGGGTCGGGGTGTTGTGGTCCTCGGTCGCCAACGTCAGGTCAGTGCGCCGCACGCGACGGCCCGACTGACGCAGACCATCGAAGGCCTGCGGGCTGGTGACCTCGTGAACCAGGTGAAGGTCGATGAAGAGCAGGTCCGGCTCGGATTCCGCCGATCGAACGACGTGAGCGTCCCACACCTTCTCACTCAATGTCTTGCCCATGACCCACTCTTTCCCTAGCGTGATTTCCCGTTCTCAGGTTTTTCCTATGATTGCCGCATTCTGACTTGCCTTCCAGCATCCGAGACGGCAGTATCAAGGCATGGACAACTCTAGCGGTGTTGGCGTTCTCGACAAAGCCGCCCTCGTTCTGGGGGCCCTGGAGACGGGACCGACCACACTGGCCGGGCTGGTGGCTGCCACCGGGCTGGCCCGGCCGACGGCCCACCGGCTGGCTGTGGCGCTCGAACATCATCGCCTGGTCAGCCGCGACCTGCAGGGCCGCTTCATCCTCGGCCCCCGACTGGGCGAGCTCGCCTCGGCCGCCGGTGAGGACCGGCTGCTCGCCACTGCGGGACCCGTTTTGGCACGGCTGCGTGACATCACTGGGGAGTCGGCGCAGATGTTCCGGCGTCAAGGTGACTATCGGATCTGTGTGGCCACCGCAGAGCGCATGTCCGGCCTGCGCGACACCGTCCCGGTCGGGACCCAGCTGACCATGAGCGCAGGGTCTGCCGCGCAGATTCTGCTCGCCTGGGAGGAACCCGACCGGATGCAGCGCGGGCTGCGCGGCTCCCGTTACTCCGCAGTCGCGCTGGCCGCTGTCAGGAGGCGTGGCTGGGCACATTCGGTGGGTGAGCGCGAGGCTGGAGTGGCCTCGGTCTCGGCGCCGGTCCGCTCCCCCTCCGGCAAGGTGATCGCGGCGGTCAGCGTCTCCGGGCCGATCGAGCGGCTGTCCCGCCAACCTGGTCGGCTGCACGCCCCAGCCGTGATCGCGGCCGCCGAACGGCTCAGCGAGGTGCTGCGGCGGACCGGCTCGGAGTAGACCGCCGCCGGCGCGGCTGCCCCACAACGGTCAACCGAGCTGGGGCACACCCTTGCCGGTCGGGTCGTCCAGGAACTCGACCCTGGAACCCTTGAGGTACTGGTCCTTCTCGGTCAGGAAAAGGCTGGTGTGCTCATAGCTCTGGTGCTTGGCGTGCGCGTCGCGGTCCTCGTACACCTCGTAGAAGATCCGCGACAGGGGCGCGTCCTCAACGCTGTGCGTCAGGTAGACAAGGGTGCCGGGCTCTGCGGTGATCTTGGGCAGCGCCTCGGCAAGCAGCGCATCGAAAGCCCGCGCAGCGGACTCGTCCAGCAGGTCAAAGCGCACTACGAGAGCGAACATTCGTCGGCTCCTTTAGATCGAGATCGGTTGTCTTCGTACGCCGAGGCGGTCGACGTGCAGCCGGTGTGCGCCAGGCCTTGGGAAGCCCAGCGTAAGGCTACCGATACCTTCTGACCATCATTACCCGGATACCGAGTGCCATTGGAGCATCCCATGTCAACGAGTCGAGTCTTCGAACTTCGCACCTACCAAGCCGCACCCGGAATGGGGTCGCGGATGCATACCCGGTTTCGTGACCACACCCTGCGCATCTTCAGGAAGCACAACATGGAGCCGCTTGCGTTCTTCTCACCTACCGATGGCGCGAACACCGAGGACACCCTCATCTATCTTCTCGGCTTCGAGAGCCGGGAGGCGGCAGAAGCAGCCTGGACCGCGTTCCGCGCGGACCCGGAGTGGCAGCAGGTCAAGGCTGCCTCGGAGGCGAACGGAACCGTGGTCGAGAAGACCGAGTCGGTTTTTCTGACGGCTGCGCCGTATTCCCCGATGAGCTGAATCCTCCCCAGCCGTCCTACACACCGGCGGGGAATCCGGTGAGGCCCTGCAAGGAGCCCCGGGTGGTTTGGGTGCGTGCGGGAGCAGCGGGAGCGACCGTGTCAGGAGATGGGGCAGGGAAGGTACGCGCGCACTCCGACCTCCGGGGCGGCGATGACGCCCTACCCCTTCGGCCGTCGACCCCTGATCTAGGGGCCGTCGTCAGGCAGCCGCCGTCAGCGTCCTCCAGACGCTGGTTGGCGCGACCATCATCGCGCTGACTCAAGTGCTCGCCGTTTGATCATCCTCAAATCGCTCCACCAGTCGCAGCGATGTCTTAAGTCCCAGTGCCCACGTGCCGGCGGCGCGCCACGGTGACTCGTTCCACCGTCAGCCGACGTGAGGTCCGCACACTGCCGCCGATGCAGCTCGGCATCCCGCTTCACTGGCCCGATCGGATCACAGGGGGACTTTCGCCTCTGCCACCGCGCCGCGCGGGGGTTGGATGCTCGCGGCAGGAGTTCCCTTCTCAGGGGATGAGGTGATGCAGCGACCAAGTTCACGACTTCGATCCACCCAGGACGGCCGCAACCCAGCCCATGAGATCGAGAAGCCAGGCCCATACCAAGGAGTAGATCAATGAACGCTGACCGGATCAGCAGCCGCGATGACCCGAAGGTCAACGTGAAGGTGGTGCTCAGCGGCTTGTGGGTCTCGATGCTCTTCGTCTTCGCCTACGTTGACATCTTCGGCTTCTGGCGCGCCGACGTGATCTATGGCGCCCTGCACGGAAGGGTCCCAGGTGGTGTTGAGATCAGCCAGGTGTTCCTCACACTCACGACGCTTTACATCCTCGTCCCGAGCATCATGGTGACGTTCTCGCTGATGGCACCGGCGCGGATCAACAGGCCGATCAATGTGATCGTCAGCCTCTTGTACGCCGTGTCAGTGGTCGCCGCCGTAATCGGCGAGACCTGGGCCTACTACGTCATCGGCAGCGTCGTCGAGGTTCTGCTGCTGCTGACCATCGCCGCTGCCGCCTGGTTCTGGCATTCCTCACCGACTCGGATCGACGCCGCCGAGCCGACAGAACCAGCGCACATCGAGCCTGCTGATCTGCCGAAGAGTCGGCAGTGATCGCACCGGCGAGCAGATGGCGCGGTTCAAGCCCGACTTCCGCGACGAACCAGCAAGCAGTCACCCCGTCGCCGCCCGCCGACAAACCGCGCAAGGTGACGAGATCAATAAGCGTCTGGAGACCGACCGTCCTGCTGGCCCTTCCGGGGGCGGCCGCGTTCTGGGTGGTCAACTTCGCCATCTCCTTGACTCCCCTCGCTGCTGAGTACCGGGCTGCGCTGTCGATCGCATATGCACCCATGTTGGTTGAGGCTGCAGTCGGGGGCTTGTTCATCGCTGTCTTCGTGAGCTGGGTCATGATGCTTTCCCCTGGCTGGATTGCCACCAGAAACCCGCTAGCGAAGTCTCTGGTGATCAGTTTCGTCGTCCTCCTGACCCTGACAGCGGTGATCGATATCCCAGCGAAGTTCTTCACGTCGTCGGTGAACGACCCTTGGCGCTACTTCCTCATCGCTATCGCCTTCAACGCGCTCAGGATCCTGGCCCTGGGAGTTGCCGTCGGTTACGGGTGGAGCCGCCACATCAAGGGTGCACGACAGTGAGGACCACGTCGAGTGTTCGTGAAGGGACTTCCCGAAGTCGACGCGTGACCGAGGAGCAGTGAAACCGTGTCGTCACGCAGCGAGAGGATTGCCCCGGACAAGCTGGCCAGGCTAGCGGGCGGGTTCTACCTGGGCTTCATCCTGTCCTCAGTGCTCGCGGACGCCCTAGGACACATCGGCATGGGCTCAGTGGATGATGTCTATCGAGCCATCCTCGTGAACAACCCGTCGTTCCGGCTGGGCCTTGTCATCGCCTTCGGCTCCGCCTGGCTCTTCCTTCTGGCCGCCTGGAGCCTCTATGTCCTGCTCCGCACCGTCGCCGATAGCCTGGCGCTGCTCTTCCTACTGCTCAACACCGTGGGCGTCGCGCTCCAGTGCGCGAGCATGCTCCCCCTGATCGCCGCGATGCTGCTCGGAGCCAGCCCCGACAACCTCCCGGGATACTCCGGGGAGCAGGTGGAGGGGATGGCGCACCTGTTCATCACCGTCTACAAGACCGGCTTCGTCGCCGCCCAGCTGTTCTTCAGCACCTGGTTGTTCCCGCTCGGCTACGTGGTCTACAAGTCAGGCTTCCTTCCGCGGTTCCTGGGCGTCCTGCTGGCCCTTGACGGCGTCGCCGACCTGATCTGGTTCCTCCAGGGCCTGCTGCTGCCCGACCAGCACGCCATCACCTATCCGGGCCTGGCTGTCAGCTTCGTCGCCGAAGTCGGCCTGGCGCTCTGGCTTCTCATCGGAGGCGTCAAGCACGCCGGAGCCAGCACCGCAAGCAAGTCAAAGCGTTCGTACGGCGAGTGACCTTCGCCCCTACCCACCAACCGCAGCTGCGTGCCAACGTGAACCAGTCGTCCTGCTTCGTGAAGGCAAGGCCTTGCATCCTGAACGGACAGGCGAACGGGCGGTATTCAGAACGGGAGATCGAAACCATGAAAACCTACCGAGGAAACGCGACTGCGGTTGGAGTGCTGCTCATCGCCTGCACCGTGAGCAGTGTGCTCAGCGCGGCCCCGCTGGGCTCACTGCTGGATGGTCCCGACTACCTGAACAAGCTGGCGGGAAACAGCAATCGCGTCGTGCTGACGGCGCTCATCGAGTTCGTCTGGGCTGCGACCGGCGCCGGCATCGCGATCGGGCTGTATCCGGTCCTTAGAAGGCACAACCGCGCTCTGGCGCTGGGATCTGTCGCCGGCAGGGTGGCCGAGGGGGTGGTGATCCTGGCCGGGACCCTCAGCCTGCTGGTGCTGCTGACCGTGAGCCAGGGCGCGCTGGCAGCAGGAACTGCAGTTCCTGCGTTCACCAGGGAAGCGTTGCTTGCCACACGCGATTGGGTGCATGGGTTTGTCGGGCTGCTCGCCTTTCTCACCGGCGCCTCGATGTACTACTACGTGCTCTACAGCGCCAGACTCCTCCCCCGGTGGCTCTCGGGCTGGGGTCTTGCCGCCGTAGCCTTGGCCTTGGGCGCCACCCTCTACTCCGGTTTCACCCAGGACTTCGGCTTCTCAACCGTCAACACTGTGCTCAACATCCCGATCGGTCTGCAAGAGATGGTCATGGCGGTGTGGTTGCTCGTCAAAGGGTTCAACCCGGTGACGCTCGATGCCGATGATCAGCGGAGCGACCAAGCCACTCTGATCAAGACCTGACTCGGTGATGTCGCCGGAGTCCGTGCAACGGCGGCGGTCCTTGGCAGGGGGTCCATCCATGGTCGTGGACGCCGAGGCTCGGTCGTGGGTGCCGACGATGATCAGGTAGCCCATCATCCATATCTCGCCGATGGCCGCGGGGACAGGCGGTAGAACGCCACTGCGGTCAACGCCTGAGCCAGCACGATGCCCAGCTCCAAGGCGATGCCGACCTGTGCCAGCGTCTCGTTCCCCATCAGGTTGGACGACGTGCTTCGGGGGTCCTGGGCAGTGAAGAGCTGGGCGGACCACCATGGAGCTGCGATGCATAGAGTCCTCGGCCTTACTGGAGTGTCTCGTCTGCCACACTTCCCATAGCAACCAGAACGGCGAAACACGAGCAAAATAGGCCATTCGGCCCGGGCCGCACCGCGGCCTTCGCCCCTAGCATCGAGGCATGTCCCCATGGTCAGTGCCGCCGCCCAACAGCTGGAGGGTTCTGTACCGTACTGGTGGCATATCGGCGCTCCTCTTCGTACTCTCGGGGATGGCGGCCCTTGTTCTCTACGCAGCGGACCCGCCGCCCGTGTCGGGGGGTGAGGCGACGTTGCGCTTCATCGCGGCTCACAGGATGACCTACATCGCACAGCAGCTGCTGTGGCTCGTCCCGTCGCTGTTCGGGCTGATCGTCTTCACCGCCCTCCTGGTGGCCCTGTTGCCCGACAGCCCCACCCTCACTGTGCTCGGCTTCGTCGTCGGCGGGGCCTCCTGGACAGCACTGCTCGCTGTGCCCGTCACCAGCGAGGGAACGCTCTCCCTCGTCTATCTCAGCGACCGGTACGCCGCCGCGACCGAGGCCGTCCGCCCCTCGTTCGTCGCCGCCGCCGAGGCATTCGTGGCCGAGAACAACACCGTCTCCCTCGCCGGAGCCCTTACTCCGCTGGGCATCCTGCTGATCTCGCTGCCCCTCCTCCGAGGCCCTCTCCCGCACTGGGTTGGCTGGCTGGGCCTCGCGACCGGGGCCCTCGGCCTCGTCAGCGAAGCCATGCGGTTTGCCGCCCCCACGCTCTATGCCGCCTACGGGCCGTTGCTGTGGGTCTGGTTCGGAGCCGTCGGCATCTCACTCCTCCGGCTCCCGCGACCCTCTCGTCCGGGCGTCGCACCACCGCTGGCGTCCATCGAGAAGACAACGCTGTGACCACGTCATCAGTAGTGAAGCTCCTCTGGGGCACCCTGCTGGGACAGGGGCAGCACGTGTCCCGCTGAAGGCGACCCTCCGTTTCTCGAAGGGACACCCATGACTGATCAAAGATCCGCAGGCTCACCCCTTCCGGCGACAGCAACCACGGCATGCCTGAACTGCTGGGGAAAGCTTCCTTCCAGCGAGGACGGATCCTCACGGACCAGATGCCAAGCAAGGCCGTCGCTAACGGTGAGGCGACCCTGAGCTGTCGCCGAGGGGACTGCCCGCCCTTGTTTGATGCCCGACCAACGTGCGCCGCAGGCGGGAGGTCACAGCCAGTCCTTGCGCTTGAAGGTGAGGTAGAGGGTCCCCGACATCAGCGCGATGAGCACCGACGACACGATGAAGCCCGACTCGTGGGCGAAGCCTGGGTAGGGCACGTTCTGCCCGTAGAAGCCGGTGATCGCGGTCGGTACCGCGATGATTGCCGCCCAGCTGGTGACCTTCTTGGTGATGATGTTGAGCCGGTTTCCCTGGATCGTCAGGTTCGTCTCAAGGATGGTAGTGACAAGGTCGCGCAAGCTCTCGGTCCACTCCGTGGCGCGGAGGACGTGGTCGTAGACGTCTTGGAAGTGCGGCATCAACTGCTCGGGGACCAAGCCGACGTCGCGGCGCATCATCGAGTTCACGACCTCGCGCATCGGCAGCACGACTCGGCGAAGAAGTACGAGGCTCTTCCGCAGCTCGAAGCTGCGGCGTTCCACATCGCGGTCGTGCGGCCGAGTGTCGAAAAGTAGATCCTCGAGCAGCTCGATTTGATCGTCGAGGGACTCCACGGCCTCGAAGTGTCCGTCGACGATGAAGTCCAACAGACCGTGCACGAGGGCACCAACGCCGTGCTTGTTGATGTCCGCCTTGTCGTCCCAGCGGGCCACCAACCCGTCCACCTGAAACTCGTCGTCCTTGCGGACCGTGACCAGGGCGTTCGAGGTGATGAACGCGGCGATCTCGCCGGTCACCAGTTCACCGGTGGTTACGTCAAGGCGGACCACATAGGCGGTGAGGAAGTCGTGGCCGGGAAAACGGTCAAACTTCGGTCGCTGGCGGCCGCTCGCTGCGGCCTCCACCGCGAGCGTATGGAGCTGGAGCTCATCGGCAAGGACCTGAAGCTCCTCGGGCTTTGGTGCGCACAGGTCCACCCAGACGACTGCGGACTCGTCTTCCAGATGCTCGGACACGTCGGCGAGCGAGAACCCCTCGTCGGTGAGGACCCCCTCGCGGTAACAGCGGCTCCGCGTCATCTGACAAGTATCCACTGCCGAAGGCAGCCCTGATCAGCGCTGTCGAAGGCAGCCCTGATCAGCCCGCAACCGCACTACTCCCCTATGGCGGGTGCGAATGGTGTCCAGTCCCCCTGGACAATGGCTGCGCCCTGATTCCCCACCCCTTTCGCTCGTCGCCAGCCACGCCGAGCCTCGGGAATTGAGTCCGTTCGCTGGCGCATGAGGCACAGTGGACGCCATGAACTTGTCCGATCTGCTGACTCCGGTGCTGGTGCTCCTCGGCGTCCTGTCCCTGCTGGGGGTGGCCGTGATCGGATTCCTCATGTGGCGATACCGCATGCCGCCGCGCGGGCTGATCGCCATGATCGGGGCCCTGGTCTACCTGGCGAGCCCGGTCGACGTGCTACCTGAGGTGGTGCTGGGACCGATCGGCCTCCTCGACGATGCGGGTGCAGCCACGGCCGCTGCGGTCTTCGTCTACAAGCTCGTGACGGTCAAGAAGCGACTCGAGGCTGCAGGTGTGAAAGGCCGGCGCAAGCCAGACCCGCTGGAGTGATCGCGATGCTCCGGGACAACGGCTGTTACCTGAGTGTCGCTTCGGTGCAAGCCTGACGAGGTGTTCCAACCCGACGCTCAGGAGAATTCTTCCTCGGGCCGGTCTTGGGAGGGACCTACTCGCCCGAGTTCCCATTGGACTGCGGCACACGCGGCTCGGTCCGCAGGTGCGTGAGCGGGGCGGAGAAGCGCACCAGCGGCACGGGACCGCCCCGTTCGAGCAGCGCTTCCCGGCCGTCGCGCACCATCCCGAGCGAGCTGTAGAACGCGTTGGTCGGCGCCGCATCCCGCAGCGTCCAGAGCACCAGGTGAGTCCATCGCCCCGGGTCCAAATGGTCGATCAGCGCTGTCAGCAGCCGGCGCCCGATCCCGGTGCGCCAGCGATCGGGGTCCACGTAGCAGGCCCGGACCTGGTAGGCCCCGGGCCCGAGATCGTCCTCGTGCGCCGAGCCGCCTGCGACCCAGCCGACAATCTCCTCCCCGTCGACGGCCACCAGCTGGAGGTCGTCATCTGCGGGTTCGGCCAGCGTTCGGTGGCGCAATTCGGGGAGCCCGTCGTAGCCCGTCAGGTAGGCGTCGCTGATCAAGCCGCGGAACCCGGCGCGCCACCCCGCCGCGTTGAGGGCGGCGATCCGCTCGGCGTCACCGACCACCGCCGCTCGCACCTTCACAGGAGCATCCTCGCAGGTGGGTCGTGATCATGAGGCGTTCCGCACAGAACGTGGTCGCGATCAAGTCGAGCGGCCACTCGATGCAGCCGTCAGCCTCAGTTCACTGAACCGAGATAGTTCGGCAAAGAGCCTGATCTGCTGGCCGGTGACCGGTACGATCACCATTGCGGACATCGATGGTCGATCAGGGGGTTCCAATGATGGATGCGAACGCGGTCAGACTTCGAGGTCGCCACGGTTTTGCGTTGTCTCGTCAAGGTGAGGCAGTGATCAGATGACCGCGTTGCGCTACTCAGCGATGCTGGCCGTCACGGTCGCACTGATGCTCGCCCCGATGAGCGCTGCCGCTGACACGACCGTGAAAGGTACGTTGCTGGAACAGAACCACAGCGGCGCCACTGGTACGGCGACCCTGACGGCACTCAGCAACGGTGGCCTTCGGGTGGTCATTCATTCGCAGGGTCTGGTGCCGAACCAGCCTCACGCCCAGCACCTTCACGGGTCCGCGGAGGGCGGGCACTTCGGCTGTCCCACACTGAAGATGAACGACAAGAACCATGACGGCATCCTGACCAACGAGGAGGCGATGGGTGAGTACGGGACCATCTTCTTCGCGTTGACGACCAGCGGCGGCGTGACCCCGCACGACGGGCTCGACGTCAAACGCATGCCGGTCGCCGACTCGAAGGGCCGAATCAACTACGACCGAGCCTTCCCCGCCGCCATGATTCCCCCTGGTCTGCGCGAGCACCTGTCGGCATTGCACGTCGTGCAGCACGGCATCGACGTCAACCACAACGGCAAGTACGACGTGGCAGCCCTCGGAGTCTCGACTTTCGCGGAGCGCCTCGGACTGCATGGCATACCGGAGGAGGCAACTGACCCGGCAAGCTGCGGCGTGGTGACTGGGGCCGGTGCTGCCGAGCCGGCCCGGCACGGAGCCGAGACCGGCGGTGCCCCGCCGCTCGGCGCGAACGGACCGACTGCCGCGGTCGGAGGTGCGCTCTTGCTCCTATCTGCGGCTGTCGCGCGTCCCTGGCGAAGGCGTCGCCGATCACCGGTGCGGTCCGATGACAGCTAGGCGGCACCGCCGCGGCACTATCTCTTCTGGAGGGCACGATCTGGGAGGCCCTGCCATGCTTCAGGAGAGGCCGGTCCAGTCCGCTGCCCCGGAGTCACGCGGAGGCTGATGCTCAGGCCATCGCCCGTGGACCGCAGCCGACTCATAAGGGCCTGCATCGCCCTCGGGTTGGCCATCGTCGGCGTGCTGTTGATCTGGGGAGCGGTCGGACGACAGTCCCCTGCTGAGCCAGCGCTCGCCGCGTCGGCGGACAGGCAGGGTGCACCGTCAGCAACCTCGACGAGGCCGAAACCCCCGGTGGAACGAGCCAGCACGCACAGGGACCAACCCGACGTGCGTGATCGGATCACGGGACCGGTCCTCCCCGAGTCAGATCCCGTGTCGGTCGCGATACCGCGGCTCGGTGTCCGCACCACACTGGTCCGCTTGGGTCTCGATGCGCGTGGAGAACTTGAGGTACCCCACGACCCGGCCCAGCCCGGCTGGTTCATCGGAGGGGCCGCTCCAGGTGCGCTCGGGCCGGCCATCATAGCCGGGCACGTGACCTGGAACCGTGCTCCAGCCGTGTTCTACCGACTAGGCAGTCTGCGGCGCGGTGATCACGTGAGTGTCAGGCGGAGTGATGGCAAGACGGCCGTCTTCACCGTCGTCCGGGTGTCCCGATTCGCGAAGGCCCGCTTCCCCACAAAGGCGGTCTACGGACCAATCGATCATGCCGGGCTACGACTGATCACCTGTGGGGGAACCTACGATTCGTCTCGGCACCGCTACTTGGACAACGTCGTCGTCTTTGCCAGGCTTTCGACGGTTCGTTGACCTCGTGACCGTACGGTCAAACCTCGCTAGCCCTTGATCACGAGAACAAACGGTCGTGACGCGGCGCCCGACGCAGGATCCAGCACTCGTAGCGAATAACGTCCGGGCTTACCCAGCTCCACGTAGGTTGCGAAGTGGCCTGATTCGTCGGTCACTGTGGGCACCGGGAAGGACACCCACCTCCCCCGATCCATGCGCTGGACCTGGAGAACGGTGTTGGTCCCACCCAGGTGTACGCCACGAATCGGAACGACTTGGAAGGGCTTCGCCGAGTCGACCGGATCCGTCAACTGGAAGGACGCTGCCCCCGTCGAGACGGGGTCTCCCGAGGCGTTGCCGCCGTCGGAGGTCGTCCGCGCAGTCGCCGACCTTGGAGCTTCGGCAGTGCCCGCAATCGGGGCCGAGACACCGGTTGACGCCGGCCGGCTGATCAGCCAGACGACGGCCAGCGAAATGATGACGAGGAGCACGGCCGCAGCCAGCGCAAAAATGCCACCAGGACTCTTTGCCTTCCGTTGCCGCGAATCGGCCAGGGCTTGCGCATGGCGAGGTCGCAGATCACGCACCGCCAGCGCTTCGACAGGGCGAGTGGCGCGCTCCGAAATCGCCGCGTGCCTGGCTACCGGATGCTCCATCGCCCACCTCCCTCAACCTCTTGGGTGAGGGCGAACATCGGCGCTCGGTGCCCAGCATCCAGAACGCTGTGCTGCCATGTGGATGGGCTCCTGAAGCGCCTGACTGCGCAACAAAAGTACGTGCTGACCGCCTCCCCCGAACAGTGGCAGGTTTCGACACCTGTCACGCTGACACGTACAGCCTAAACCGCAGCCATCCGAACCGGGCGAAATGCGAAAAATGCCGGGCGAAGTGCCCACGACCTGTCCCGCCTTCGTGCCCGCAAGGAGTATTGCGGCGGAAGGGATGGTCGTCCAGCCATCCTTCTCCAGCGTGAGCCGGTCGGGGGTGGACCTGCTGTGATCTGTTGATGCTCGGGTCGGACTAGCCGTCCGGGGTAGGCATCTCCTCGCCACTCATCAGGCCGCCGAGTTGGCCTTGACTCTTGACCAAAGCACGACGCAGCCTACAACCGCTCTGAGCTTCAGGATCCTGCAATCGGTGCCACTTCCAGGAGTCCCTGGTGGGATACGGATGGGTGGGAATTGACCGGCCCATGCCGTGTGGTCAGAGCACCGTTCACGCGGCAGCCTTTCCAAATCCCCAAGAGCCATGAGAGGTCTGAAGTCGCCATATCCAGGGACTTAGGTCTCTGCCTCAGTCATTCATTTTCTGGTTATTTTGTCTTCGTAACCTCATGTATCGGCGAGTTGTGCACCAACCGAGGGAAGAACGATGAGCGATAAGCGGAGTACTCAGGTTGCTGTGACGAATCATTTTGGCGGCCGAGCGAACATCACCCTGCATCACAGGTTCGGAGACGAACCGCCGGAGGTCAAGACTTGGGAGGGCTTGACGGGCGGGCAGAGTGGTGAGCCTCTTACGGTCCACTACGAAACCGGATTGTTCACCGGATTCGATCGATGGAGCGTGCGCGTCGAGGTCGTGGAGGGACCGCAGAAAGGCGTCTACGAAACCGCCGACGCGAAGCGCTGCTACCTGACGGAAGACGACCAGGGAACGGTGCTCACCTTCGATGTCAGTGCCGAGGCTGGCTTCAAGATCAATCTCATCTCGTCCAGCTGTCAGGCGGATTTGGTCAAGTCGGCCTGATGGCCGAGAAGATGAGGCGGGTTGGAGAGCACCATGGATGGTTCCGCCAAGGGGTGTGAACTTGGCCCAGGGGATGTGCCTCGGACGGCGGCGGGACCGGAGGACCTGGGCGCTGACCCGTCGGTGAATGCGGCCGATCCATTTGCGGTCACCGCGTCGGCGCCCGAAATCTTGTTGGGGCCGAATCGACGAGGTGAGGCAGCTTTCACCGTGACCAACCTGACCGGTCGCCCAGTACGAGTCCGGATGATGCCGCGGGGACGAGACGGCGCCAAAGATGACTGGATGTCGGTCCTGGTCGGTACAGCCGAGGTACCGATGGCAGAGGTGCCGATGGGGATGGGCGCCACGGCGACCGTCAATGTCAGAATCGCCGTCCCCACGGACATCGGAGCCGGACCGTACACGCTGGTGCTCGAGGTTGTGGCTGAAGACGACACCGAGAGGCCGGTGATCGGGCAATCCGTGGCCTTCACCGTCCCCGCCGACAGCGGCCCAAGGAATGCGCACCACCTTCCGTGGGCGATCATGGCGATTGGTGCTGGGGCACTCATTCTCACTGGACTGGCGATCGCCTTGGCGTTGGGTCTGCGCCATCCCAACCAGCCACCGACGGCCCACCTCGTCGTATCGGCGACATCACTGACGGTGGGCGAGACTCTGACAGCCGATGGATCGGCTTCGACTGACGACACAGCCATCCGGACCTACACCATCGACTGGGGCGACCAACAACCTGCTGCGCATGAGCCAAAAGCCACCCACACCTACGCACACCCGGGCTCCTACACCGTCACCCTCACCGTGGGCGACGGGAAACTCCGAGCAACGGCGGCACATCAAGTGAGTGTCACCTTGCCGCCACCGGCTGTGACGGGCAGCGAGGACTTCACCGTCTCTGCCCATGCCGATGCGGGCTCGGGGGGCCACTGTGTCACGATCCTGAACGAGCATCGCTTGCAGCCCGGTTGGCAGATCGACCGCGACAAGGGTGATCCGGGGCACGCCGGCGTAACGCAGATCTCACTGGAAATGAATCGCCAGGCCGAGAGGAGTCTCATGGCCTACGACTACCAGCCCGACGGCGACAATGCGGTGAAGGTCACGGGTTGGATCTGCAGTAATGGCCTGTGGGGTTCCGAGGCGATCTTCAATGCCAGGTACCGGGTATGGACGATCAAGTCCTGATTACAGTGGGCCATTGCGTCTCGGTGTCAGAGCCAAGGCAGTTGTACCTCGGCCGCGGAGTCGTCCCAGAGCTGGATGCGGTTTCCGCGGCCGACGAGTGCCCTGGCCCGTTCAGATCGATTCCCAGCGTCCCCGGAAGTTGCAGAAGTGGATGCGGGCCACACTGGCAGGACGACGGAGGGCCATGTCGTCGGCATCTGCTGAAGAGGACGGTCCCCGCGCAGTCGGCCTGCTGGATGTGTTGCTGCGATCGGACGAACCATCGATCCGACTGCAGGTTCGCGCCGGGGTGCAGGGTGCCGAAGGGGCTGAAGTTGCCGGGCTCCAGGAGCTGGTTCGCGCCTCGCCACGCGTCGCCACCCTGTTATCAGAGCGACGCGCGGACGGCACCATCGACGCCCACCCTTACCGGGCGAAGTGGTACGGGGCTCACTGGACGCTGGTCACGCTGGCCGAGTTGGGCTACCCCGCCGGCGATGACAGCCTGACCCCACTGCGCGAACAGACCCTTCAATGGCTGTTCTCTGCCGAGTACCTCGACAGCCTAGGCAAGATCCACGGCCTGCCTCGCCTGCACGGGTCAATTGAAGGAAACGCCGTGTGGGCCCTTCTGACATTGGGATTGGCCGACGAACGCGTGGAGACACTCGTCGAGCGACTGCGTCAGGCGCAGTGGCCCGACGGCGGATGGAACTGCGACCGGAATGCAAGCGGCCGGTGCTCCTCGTTCACCGAGTCGCTCATCCCGCTCCGGGCGCTGTCCCTGCACAACCGAACGCGGTCCGATCCGCGATCGTTGGCGGTGGTGGAGCGGGCACTAGCCATGTTTCTGCGGCGACGGCTGTACCGCCGCATTGGCGACGGTGCGATCATCCACCCGTCATTTGTCGAACTTCACTACCCCTGCTACTGGCACTACGACATCTTGTTCGCGCTCGTCGTGGTCGCTGAGGCGGGTCGGGTCCGGGATGATCGGTGCAGCGAGGCCCTTGAGCTGTTGGAGAGCAAGCGCCTCCCCGACGGCGGCTTTCCGGCCGAGCACCGCTACTACAGGGCAACGCGAGCCATGGTGCCGAGCCAGCGGTCGTTGGTGGACTGGGCGGTGTCAGCCGTCGACGGATGAACCCATGGATCAGCGCTCGGGCGGCCGTTGTGCTGAGCGCCGCCGGCCGGTCCATCGACGCCCAGCCGTAGGCAGAACCGCGAACCATGGCCGTCACGATCCGCGACCTCGGGCCGGGCGCTCGCGGCCCCGAGACCGTGACCTGGACGCGTCATGGCACTCGGATCGGCGGACAGTCCTATCGTCGATCATGGGTTGAGGATGTCGGCATCGTTGAACCAGCGCCGAAGGCGGCAACCGACATCGGTACCAGCGCGAACCAGCGCATCATGGTGTACGCCGCCCTGCGCGCCCATGTCGCAAGCCGCCGGCTCAGTACCTTCGCCGCTAGAGCCAGATCGAGAACCACCGCCATTGCAGCCAAGACCGGATGTCCAGCAATTCCGCCCGGTTGAAGCGTGTCTGAAGTGGAGCAGTCACAGTCCGCGGCACGATGTCGCGGCCAGACAATCACCGGCATTCTCGCTCTGGGACCTTTGGCCCCTGGGAACGCGGGAAGAAACTCGCCAGCATCGGTACAGACTTCGATGAGTCGCCCTCCCTTGAGGCCCAACGAATGATCAGGTGGATCGCTCCAAAGTGCTACCTACAGGAAGAAACGTCGGCATCCGGAACCCGACGGGTGCAGGGATCGGCTACGCCGGCCACTGGTGACGCGAAGGGGATAGGGAAAGGCAGGTTCGCAGCCATGGTGACAAGGACTTATCGATCCGTGCGTGCCTTCATTCAGAGGCATACAGTGCTGACCTTCTACGTTCTGGTGTTGGCTCTGCTCACACTCGTCCCCGTGCCGATTGCCCTGCTGGGCAGCGGCAGTGGCGCCCAGGTGACCTCCCCGGCAGAGATGGGTCCCATCATGTATGTGACCAACGTCCTGGCCGGTCCAGTCTGCTACGCCCTGGCCGGCATCGTGGTGATCGCCGTCGCCCTCGGAAAGGCGGGCCTGCGCGACCTCCGATCGCGGTCGTTCCGGTGGCGGGTGGGCCTTCGCTGGTATGCCGTGGCACTACTGACCGCCCCCCTTCTGCAGACGGCGATCCTCTTGCCGTTCTGGCTCACCACAGAGGCCTTCCTTCCCGACATCCTTACAGCGCAGGACAAGGCGAGCCTGCTGATGGCCGCTCTCCTGGCGGGAATTGTCGCCGCCTTCTTCGAAGAGATTGGCTGGACGGGGTTCGCCACTCATGAACACCGCGAGCGGCATGGACTGCTAGCCACTGGACTCCTCGTCGGGCTGCCATGGTGCCTGCTGCACTCACCGATCTACCTGGCAACCGACCGGGGCGCTATCCCGCTGGCGCTCTACCTGCCCGTCATGACCTTCTCGATTCTGCTGCCCTACCGGGTGCTCATGGTCTGGGTCTACGACCGTACCCAAAGCGTGCTGATGGCAATGCTGATGCACCTACCGATCACCACCAGCGCCCTGCTTGCCAGCTCCTCGGCGATGGTGGGGGTACCCGATTTGATCTTCAACCTGGTCTTCGGGGCCACGCTGTGGGTCCTCGTGGCCGCGGTCGCAGCGGCCAATCCCAGAGGGCGCTCACGATCCGGGTTCGATCACCTCAGGATGCGGGCTCGGGTCAGCCGATGAGCACCAGAGCGTCGCGAGCTCCGTTGTGAAACGGCCTTCGGCTGCGCCGCCCGGAATGTTGTGGACAGCGTCGATGAGACCCAACCCACGGAGGCGTCCTAGCGTCGAATCCTGTGGGCGCTTCCTAGCACGTCTTGGCGCGCGTGGTACTCGTCGGCGGCCCCGACACGACAACACCACCTACATCTGTTGGTCGCATCCCCGGACGGGAGATTTGACTGGGCGGCGACGCGAAGTGCAATCCAGGCAGCACTGACCGCCGCAGGCGCCACCACGATGCGGGTCGAAGTCAGCGCCGTCGACATGATTCCGACCGGTGCCGCAGGCAAACGCACAGTCGTGGTCGCGCTGTCACCATCCCAGCGCCCAGCCTCAGGCCCCGGCCCGGCAGTTGATTGGGGCCCTTCCAGCCGCCGATGAATTTCCGGTCCCTGATGATGAAATCGCGGAGGGAGCTGAAAGTGCAACCGGGACGGCTCGAGGTCATGATCTCGAGCCAGAGCTCTGCAAGGTTCAGCCAGCGTCCGGGGTGATCTCAAGCGCGGACCTGTGCGATACCGGCTCTTCATCCCTGACAAGGGCAGTAGCGACGTTCTGCTGGGCGACCCCAGGCAGACCGCAGGTCGGGGGGTCGTGCGTGCGGGTCCGAGTATCGGAATCAAGGGTGACTCCGAAGTTGGCCAAATCAGACACTGAGCGTTCCTCATGGCACCGAACCGGTGAGTGGCCAGGGGTAGCCCTTCCTCAGCAGGGCATCCCGTCCCAGTCTGAGAGTCCTTGGTGCATTCCGGGGTTGTGGGATCCACTCATGCCCAGTGTCTGGGCACAGCCGGCGACGTGGTGACCGAAGTCCCGGCCGGTCTGCTCAGCTTGGGCAGTGGCCGCAGGTGACGCCAACAGCACCAGGGCGGCGGTGGCCCTCACAACGACCGTCGAGAGGACTGTGGGCTTGTTCATGATCACTCCTGGCTGCTTGGTGGTTGTTTGAGGAACTGTGTTCCTCAGGATGCAGGTCCAGATGCGCATCTCGGGAGGGACGAAGGTCCTGCCTAAGCTGGGACGGTGCTGCCATCGATGAAGCGGTCGGGGTGACACACGGTTGGCGACCGTCGGGCCCGGTTTTCCTGGTGACGTCAACCTCGAAGTGACAGGACCGCTGAAGCCGAGTTTGCCCGCTAAAGCGAGCGCCCGCACCGATGGTATCTTCGCACGCATGCCGGCTAACGAGCTCACCCAGGCCATGACCGACGAACAGCGATTCCTGTTCGATCTCAACGGCTTTATTGTCGTCCGATCCGCCCTGACAGCCGAGGAGGTGGCTCGCTACCGCGACGGAATCTACCGACTTGCCCGGCAAGATCTTCCCGCCGAACGCTGGACCAGCGACGGTGAGCCGCTCGATCAGATCCGCGTGCAGGCGATCAACCGCGACCCAATGTTTCTCGAGCTCGTCGACCATCCGGTCAGCCTTCCGCTGGTGCAGGAAATTGTCGGCGAGCCGGGCATCCTCATCGACAACGACGTCGAACTCACGCCTCGCAACAACAAGGTGCAAGGCTGGCACCGTGGGATCGGCACCTACGGTTATGCGCTCGACGCTGCCGGCTTTCACTGCACCATGGTCAAGTGCATTTGGTACTTGACCGACTGCGGGCCCGGCGACGGCCCCACTCGCATCGTCCCAGGCAGCCACAAGTCTCTGATCGAGCCGCCGAGCTACAGCGAGCAAGCCGGGCCACCAGGAACGCAGGAGGTGATCGTCGAGGCAGGTGATCTGCTCGTGTTCAGCGAAGCCTGCCTGCACGCCGGCAACCTCAACCAGAGCGGACGAGTCCGGGCCAACATGTACTTCAACTACGGTCCCAGCTGGGTGCAGCCGTGGGAGGGGTACCGGCCGGCCGCGGAGCTCGTCGAGCGGGCAACCGGCGACCGTCGGCAACTGCTCGGCGGCGGTCGTATCTGGGAGGGATAACGCTCGGCAGGCGAATGAACCTGCAAGCAGCCAAACCGGCAGCTGACAGTTCTCGCGCCCCACTGACGGGCTGCCCGGGGCCGACTTGACCGGCTGGACCGTGATCCCACGCCGCTACGGCCGGCTGTACTCAGGCGGGCCAGACGTCCTCACCTGCGTCCCCTGCAACCATCAGGCTCAGGCCGAGACTCGCCCTATTGCGAGGGCTTGTCGCGCGCGGTGTTCTCGTCCGGTGGGCGCATTGCCCACTCAAGCGGCAGCGCCGCGAACCACATCACGTCATGGCGCTGGCCCTGCCAGACGCTCTGGGCCCGCATCGTTCCTTCATACACAAACCCGGCTCGGCGAGCCACAGCCACTGAACTCTGATTGCCGGCGACGACCGTTAAGAAGACGCGAGCTGCTCCCCGCTCGAACAACCAGCGCGTAAGGAGGATGGCCGCACGAGTCGCGTAGCCGCGTCCTCTCGCACTTGGTGCGATCCAGTAGCCGAACTGTGCTACATCCTCTGCGGTCCAGTCGTCGACGCCGCAGGCGCCGAGCAATTCGCCAGATCCCGTGTCCTGGATTGCGAACGCAACGGAGGGTGTCCCAGTCGCAGCGAACGCCTGCCAACTCAACACGAGTTGGTCGATGATGATCTCCGCGTCTTTGATCGTCATCTGCGGAGTCGGGTATCCAAGTCGGTCGTGGCTACCGTTGTAGCGTTGGATTGCCGGGTCCGCGTGGGCTTCCGCCATGAACCAGGCGTCGTCTCTCGACCAAGGCCGCAGTGTGACCACGCCATCGGAAAGCGTCACGCCTGGAGTCTCATCAGGCATTCGACCAGTCTGTCACAGTCCTATCTAGACGCATGGGCCCGAGATCAACTAGGTACTGCTCCCCCACTCACGCACATCTCAAGGCGAGATCGCCGGGCGGACTCTTCTCCATTAAGCGGCGCTTCGCCCCGACCGCCGCTCAGAGAACTGCAGCTTTCGCCACTGTTCTCTGTGACTGGCTCTTATGCGGACTCTATTAGCGGCCCGACACGTCCATGCGTGGAGTAGGTCGTCTGATTCGGGACATCGGGCCGTATCCACCTGATGCGAGTCGATCATCAGGAGGATCTGGGCCCCGTAACAGCGACCTGGAGGATGAGCCGCTGATGCGGCTCAGCACAGTCTTAAGAGTCCGTTGAACCGACAGCCCGCGCCGCACATCGGGACGGTCGCCGGAGCGCTGCGAGACACGGTCACAGAGCGCCCTTTAGCGCCACATGCTGATGCTCCACCACACGCAGCAAGGACATGATTCAGTGACGCCTACGCGGGGGCCTCGTTGGAGGTGTCGAGGACGAATACGGGGTGCGACCCGGGGTCGGGCATCGCGCGAAAGAGACGATCTACGGTAAGCCCCGCCTTGCGCCGGTAGGCCTCGATGACGGCCGCTCGCTCTTCTAAGGGCACCTCATGAGCACGAAAGGACGCACGACCATGAGGACTAGTGAGCTCGCCCTCGCCGCACGCCCGCAGGTTGCGCACCCAGTCGCTCTCGCCGTACGGCGCGACCAGGTAGCGCCGAATGCCGATCTGCACCGGGAGAACAGGCACTCGATGCGCGCGGCCGGTCCGGCGTCCCCTCACAGTGAGGGTCTCCACTCCCCGCGGATGCAGACGGCTCACGAGCGGATTGACCAGACGCCGGGTGAGGACCGGTGGCTTCCGATAGACCATCGCCGATCTCCCTTCTCAACCCAGCCTGCTGCGACAGCAGCCAGTCGGACAGGGTCGAAAGTCCCGGCGCGGGCATCAACGCGAAGTCGCCAGCGCCCGCTTTCTCGATGGGGTGACGACGATGATCTGGCCGAGCCGTCACCGGCCTCATCGTGAACGTCCTCCGCATCGGCCGGCATCGACTGGTCATCATGCGGCTCGTGTACTGAGGTTCAGCGTGACGTCGGTCTACCGCCTCTGATCGTCTCGGCGCGCCTGGCCAAGCGAATCAACACGCCACCGTGCAGGGTCATGATCGCCCGACGGCCCCCACAGGACACCCGACGAACGGGATCGCGCCAGCCAGCAGCCACGCCAACACTGAGCGTCACACTACGGTCGAGATACCTGCCATGCCCCACCCCCTGGCTGAAAGTTCAATCCTGCGAGTCACAACGACGAAGTCCTCGTGCGTGACCGTGAGCGAGGAGGGATTCGGCTCATCGACCTGACGCGCCAACGCATCTCCTGCTACACACCTGAACCGGCGTCGGCGGACGTGCCATGATCTGTCGAAAGTATCCGCTTCTCGTCCCGCGGATCGCGGGGACTACACGCCTGGTCGCCCTCGATAACGACGACGGTGACGTACGGGTTCAGCACATCCTTGGGCACGGTGATCACCAGCTCACCGACCGGATCGGGGACCCGCTGCTCGAGGATAGGCAGTCGAACACCCCACGCCAGCTCCCGGCCAGACGCCAGTTCCGTGACTGAACTGACCTTGCTGGTACGCACTCCGCGGACCGTCACCTTGTCCACAGGATGCATCACAAGAAACGCGTACGTCTTCGAGCCCGACTGCGTTGAGGGACCATAGAACTGCCACGGCTGCAGCCCCGGCCTGACGTCACGGACTGACTCCCCGTTGCTGGACATCCACTCAGCGACCGCCGTCATTCGCTCCACTTGTTCACTGGGCAGCGAACCGTCCCCCGTCGGGCTGAGATTGAGCAGCAGGTTGCCCCCGCGCGACCGGGTTTCGACCAGGGTTCTCAGGATCTCGGCAACGGACTTGTAGTCGGTATCGGTGGGGTTATAGCCCCAGGACTCATTCATGGTCATGCACGTCTCCCATCGTCCGTCCAACGGCACGCTCGGGACGAACTGTTCGGGGGTTGCATAGTCGCCGTGAAGGGGCAGGCGATCGTTCACCAGGATGTTCGGCTGTAACTGGCGAATTATGGCATTGAGGCCATCCACATCCCACTCCTCCGGCGTCCGCTCCCACTGACCGTCGAACCACAGCAGGTCGATCTGGCCGTAGTTTGACAACAGCTCGCGGACTTGACCGTGCATAAAGGTCCGGTAGCGGCGCCAGGCCTCGGGATCAGGACGGGGCGGTGATTCACCCAAAACGTAGGGCCGCATGTCGTCCCGCCAGGCTGGATAGTCAGGGTGGTGCCAGTCGGACAAGGAGAAGTAGAGCCCGACACGGAGACCCTCGGCGCGGAGTGCCTCGACGAACTCCCGAACGATGTCACGGCCGTATGGCGCCTGCATGATGGAATGGTCGGACAGTCGCGTGTCGAAAAGGGCGAAGCCGTTGTGATGCTTAGCCGTCAACACCGCATACCCTGCCCCCCACTCCACCAGCAGCCGAGCAACTGCACGGGCGTCCCATCTCTCTGGGGAGAACGTCCTGCTCAGCGCGTGGTACTCCTCGGCGCCGACCTGCTGACCATTGGGCAACGAGAACACGCCACCGACCATGGGCCAAGAGATCTCCCACCCGGCCTGGCTGGCCGCGTCCCAGTGGAGGAACACTCCCAGACCTGCCGAATCGAACCAATGAGCTTGCTGCTGCACCATGGCCAGTCCCCTCCTGAGAAAGCTAACGAAAGTGTGTCAAGGATCGCATCAGCACGCCACTCCCCCACCGCGAGAGAAGTGTCAGATCAACGGTGGGGTTGACATCCCATCTCTCTGGATGCCCGCGATCAGTCACGGGATCGGGCCGCTCGGCGGAGCCGATTGAGGTCAGGATTCCGTTGTGTGCCAGAGACTCCCCGACCTCATTGACGAAGATCATGATCCGTCGTCGCCGTGGTGAATCAGTCGTTCGCCGATTGGGTGGCCCTGGACCAGCCGGTCGATCATGGTCGCTGCGACGGCCCAGCCGAGGATGCGCTGGGAGAACACGTCGGCCACGAGGGAGAAGGTGTAGCACCATGCCATCGCGACCTTCCCATTCGGTGATGTCCGGAACGGTAGCGGGTGCCGCTGTCGGTCACGATCCGGTGAAGGTGGGTGATGCCGTGGACGGCGAACGAGACCTTCACCCGGGGCCCAGGAGCGCCGCGGCTTTGGTTTCCTTCTCGTCGGGCAGGGTTCGGTGTAGGCGTGCCGGGAGAAGTCGACAACGATCGAGTGCAGGTGGACGTAGCCGCGCCGGACGCCGCCGTTCTTGGCGCGGTTTGCTGCCGGTGTTGGCTGGAGGCGCGGCCGTGGCCCTGCCAGCCGCCGCCATCGGCGATCCGCCCCACCTTCGTCCGGTCAGGTGGGCATGTGGCCGGGCCAGCGGGCGGTGATGTGGCCCCGTCTGCGGTTGGGATCCCGCACCGGTCGAGGAACCGGTGCTGCGACAGGCCGAGACGGTGCAGCCGCCCGGGTCACGGTGCGTCCTCTTACAGCGTCCGCAGCTTCCTTCCGGCGGCGATGGCCCGGTGCCCGTGGACGTCGGTGGTCCACCGCGTCACGCACCATGTGGGCACGCGGCGTCACCTGCGCATCCACCTTCCTGCCTCCAGATCGACGGTCACCCTCACCGTTTTCGCCCATCGGAACTCAATTTCCAAAATTGCTTGACAGGGCGGTCCTGGCGGCGAAGACTATTGAAGACAAAGAGGCGGCCAGAGGCCCCGATGAGGGATTGGGACAGAGAAGCGCTGGTCAGCCGGCGTGAACCGTCGTTGAACCTTCGCCAGGTCCCCCCGCGACATCAAGAGCCAAAGGAGCCATCAGCATGACGTCTGGTTTGCACTTTCCGCGCCGACGACTTTTGCAGGGCGGTCTAGGAATCGCCGCCGGCGTCCTCGGCGGCGGATTGTCCGCCTGCGGTTCGAGCTCCTCCGCTCAGACGCCCAAGGGTTTTACTGAGGTGACGTTCAGCTCTATCGGCGACACGACCGCACAGAAGATGTTCAAGGACATGATCGCGGCCGCGCAGAAGGAGAGCCTGGACGAGCAGAAGATCAAGATCGTCTGGAAGCCGGCTCCCGGCGACGACTGGGCCAGCGTCATGCTGCAGTTCGCCTCCGGCACGACGTCGGACATCCAGCGGATCGACGATGACCGGGTCTACGACCTAGCGACAAGCGGGAAGATCCTGCAGCTGGACAAGATGATGCTCGACCCGAGCCTGGGCTTCGACCTCTCAAAGTACAGTCCGAGCTTCGCCACCAAGGTTGCCGTCGAGGGATACCAATTCTCCGTCACCCCGGCTATGAGCGCCAACGTTCTTTACTACAACAAGAAGCTGTTCAATGACGCGGGCCTCACCGCGCCGACGTCGTGGAGCGAGGCGTGGAGCTGGGACGAGTTCGACGCCGCGGTCAAGAAGCTCACCAAGAAGTCCGGCAACCGGACCGATGTCTACGGTGTGCAGTTCGCGGTAAACACGATCCAGGCCACGGCCTACGGTGCCGGCGACGTCGCGCTCAATGCCGAGCAGACCGAGTGCGGCTACTCGAAGCCCGAGACCCTGGAGGCGATCGATAAGCAGGTTTCCTACATCCGTGAGGGCTACGCCCCCACGGTGGATGTGGACTTCCTGCCGCTGTTCAATGCGGGGAAGCTGGCCATGACCTGGCAGGGGATGGATCTGGGAGCGAAGATCAGCAAGAGCGTCGAATGGGACATTATGCCTTGGCCCAAGACGCCGCTGTTCGCGATGACCAAGAACTATGCCCGCACCTGGGTTATCCCCAAGACGGCCAAGGATCCGCAGGCCGCCTTCCTCGCCCTGAAGGCACTCAGCGGTAAGGCCGCCTCCGAGGTCATGGCCAAAGCTCAGTTCGCCGTGCCGGCCCTGACCGAGGTCGCCAAGGGTTCGGCTTTCACCGACCATCCCTACCCCACCACGCCGAGCGTCTGGGCGGAGACGCTGGGCAACGTCAAGGACCGTTCGGTCGACATCCCGTTCCCGCGCGGCCCGATCGGCACAGCGCTGGCGGACTCGTTTGTGGAGGGTGTGAACGCTAACGGTTTGATGAGCGGCAAGCTGTCGACTGCCGACTACATCAAGATCGGTCGGGCTGCGGTGAACGCGGAGATCAAGAAGCGCAATTGGGACGTCAGCCAGGGAAAGACGCTGCTGGAAAAGGGGGGATCGCTCACCGATCCGGACACGAAAGTGCTCAAGTGATCGCTGAGGGCATGCAGGGCGAGGTGGCATCGTCGGCCAGTCCTGGTCCGCGCCCACGTCGCGGCAAGTCGCGGCGAAACCTCCGAGGGTGGATGTTCATCGGCCCGGTCGTGCTGGGCACCCTGCTGTTCAACGTGATTCCCATCATTCCCACCCTGGTGGCAAGCTTCGCGGACTGGAACGGCCTGACCGCTCCGAGCTTCATCGGGCTGGACAACTACCGGGAGATGTTCAGCGGGGCCGATCCGCTCTTCTCGCGCAGCCTGGTGAACACCATCATCTACACCGCCGGCTACGTGCCCATCGGCATCATTGTGGGCATCGGACTGGCGGTCCTCGTGAACAACCGGCTTCGTGGAATGGCCGTCTTCCGGGCGCTGATCTTCCTCCCGTACGTGACGTCGCTCGTGGCCGTGGGCATCGTGGGCCGGTGGGTGTTTAGTGACCAGTACGGCGTGATCAACGGGGTGCTCGGGCAACTGGGCGTCACCGGTCCACACTGGTTGGGCGAGCGGTCATGGGCGATGGCAGCCGTCATCATCACGGCCATCTGGGCCAACATGGGCTTCAACATGATCGTCATCCTGGCTGGATTGCAGAGCGTACCCGAGTCGCTCGTCGAGGCGGCCACACTCGACGGCGCGGGCCCACTCGCTCGGTTCCTGCACGTGACGGTCCCGTTCCTCACTCCCACGATCTTCCTGCTCACCATCCTGCAGACGATCGGCTCGTTCCAGGTCTTCGCCCTCATCCTCGTCATGACCAGCGGTGGACCGGGAGACGGTACCTACGTTTACATCTACCACCTCTGGTACGAGGCCTTCACACTGCGCAAGATGGGGTACGCCTCGGCGATGGCTGTCGTCCTTCTGGCCATGCTGGTGCTGATCACGATGATCCAGAACCGGCTCTCCAAGAGATGGGTGTTCTACCAGTGACAGCTCAAGGGACCATCGCGAGGACCGAGCACGACGGGTCGGAAGCAGCAGATCCCGCCGGCTCGCAGGAGGACACCCTCCGCAGGCGCCCAAGCAAGATTGCGGCATCCACCGCCACCTACCTCGGCTGCGTCGTGATGGCAGCGATCGCTATCGGACCCTTCATCTGGATGGTGTCGAGCTCGTTCAAGCTGCCCGAGGACGTGATCAGCTTGACCCCGCGGCTGATACCGCAGCCCTTCACCCTGGAGAACTACGCCTATCTGTTCAACAACGGGATCCTGCCGTTCGTCCGGTTCTTCGGCAACAGCGCCTACATCACGATTCTCGTCATCATCGGTCGGCTCTTCGTCTGCGCCCTGGGCGCCTACGGCTTTGCCAGGTTGGAGTTCCGGGGTCGCGACTTCGCCTTCGCCCTATTGCTCGGCTCCCTGATGATCCCCGACATGCTGATGGTGCTGCCGCTGTATTCGGCCTACGTCAAGCTCGGCCTGATCAACACACACTTCCCGCTCATCATCCCGCCCATCGTCGCGAACACCTTCGGCACGTTCCTGCTGCGGCAGTTCTTCATGTCCATCCCGAAGGAGTACGACGAGGCGGCCCTCGTCGACGGGGCCAGCCACTTCCGCATCTTCGCCAGCATCATCCTGCCCCTGTCGAAACCGGCCCTCGCCACACTGGGCGTGCTCACCTTCGTCAACGTGTGGAACGACTTCTTCGGTCCGCTGATCTACCTCAACGATCTCGACAAGTTCACCGTCCCCGTCGGTCTTGCCTTCTTTCAGACCTCCGATAGCACGCAGTACGGCCCATTGATGGCCGGCGCGACGCTGGCCATCATCCCGACGGTCGTGGTCTTCGTGTTCGCGCAGAAGTACTTCACTCGCGGCATCGCGATGACGGGGATCAAGTAGCCATGGCGGACCAGTCGGCAGAGCCGTTCGTCGGCGTGCAGCTGGGTTCGCACAGCGTCTTCGATGAGGGTGTGGAGCATGTGCTAGACACCCTGCAGGAGACAGCACATGTCAATGCCGTGTTCGTCTACAGCCACGCCTATCAGAACTTCATGAAGAACCGTCCCGCGGAAGGCCTGGTTGACCACGGTCAGGGCGTCGGAAACAAGGACCGGGAACTCGGCTACCGCTGGGTGCCGGCGCACGAGGAGTACTACCGGGCGACCGTGCTGCGGCACGCCGACAACTCTGGCACCGTCTACGCCGATCGCGACATCTTCGACGAGCTGGCCGAGCCTGCTCGGGAACGGGGTGTGGCCGTGTTCGGGCGGATGCTTGAGGGACACGAGGAGTTCCTCGCCCGGGCCATCATCAACTGGCCTCAGATTCTGGTGGTCGACGTGTACGGACGTCGGGGGGACGTCCCCTGCTGGAACAACCCCGACTACCGAAGCTGGATGACCGCCACCGTCACCGACGTTTTCGCCACCCACCAACTAGCGGGCTTCAAGTACGGTGCGGAGCGCAGCGGGCCGCTCTCGCAAATGTTCCTCAACCTCAAGGCGCCTGGCTGCTTTTGCGAGCATTGCCAGACGCTAGCGGTCACCCGCGGCATCTCGGTCGACCGGGCCATGCAGGGCTTTCGGGCTGTACACGAGCTCTGCGAACGGTGTGCCCGCGGCGACCGACCCGCGGACGGGGCCTTCGTGTCGCTGGTCCGGCTGCTGCTGCGGTATCCCGAAGTCTTCGCCTGGGAGCAGCTGTGGCACGAGGCGATGGACTCCGGCGCCCAGGAGATGTACGGGACGATCAAGGCCGTGCAGCCGGCCGCCCGGGTCGGCTGGCACGTTTGGCACGGAGTCACCTTCGATCCCTTCTATCAGGCCGAGATGGACTACGCGCGGATGGCGACGTATTCCGACTGGGTCAAGCCCGTCGTCTACCACGACATCGCCGGGGTCCGAATTCAGATCGTCTGCGACCAGCTGGCCCGAACGGTCTTCTCCGACCTGACGCCGCCGGCGGTGCGCACCCTGTTATTCGAGGTGCTCGGCTACGACCCTGACCGGGAGGCGTCCTATCAGGACCTGCCGACCAGCGGCATGTCGGCCAACTATGTCTGGCGCGAGGTCCGCCGCTGTGTCCACAGCTTGGGTGGGAGCACCCCGGTGTACGCGGGGGTGGGGTTCGACGTGCCGACCAACGGCAACCCGATTCGCAGCACGCCCGAGGGGGTGTCCCAGGCCGTCTATCGCGCGTTCGAGGCGGGTGCCGCTGGTCTCCTGGTGTCCCGCGAGTACGACGAGATGCGGCTGGAGAACTTGTGCGCCGTCGGGGCCGCCATCGACCGGGCCGCGCGGGACGGCCTGATCGCGCCGGGAGGAGGACAGTGATGCCGCGGACGCTGGTTGGCATCCACGCCCCGCGCGTCGAGATCGGCAAGGGTGGGCTGGGAGCGACCCTCGACCGTTGGCGGGAGGACGGCGGGGTCGACACGGTGTTCGTCACCACTTGGTCGACGGTCGGCTATGCCGCCACCCCACACTCGCGTTACTACGCGAACACACTGCTCGGCCCACCCGTGGGCCGCGGTGACGCCCTGCAACAGTGGCTGCGAGAGGCGGCAGTGCGCGAGATGGCGGTCTATTCGGCCCTCAGCGAGACGACCGGCCCCGACCAGGCCCGACGGGTCCCCGGCTGGGTCAACGTGCTCGAGGTCGACGTGTTCGGTCGCCGCGGCGATGACCCCTGCTTCCGCAACCCCGACTACCGCAACCTGTGGCTGAGCATCGCCGAGGACCAGGTCAAGAACTACCCCGTAGCCGGCATCTGCTTCGCGCTGGACCGCGCCACCCCACTCACCCACTTCCTGAGTGCTGTGGCCGTCGGCGACCCAGCTCGGCACTGCACGCCCTCGTGTTTCTGCCCGTTCTGCCAGGCCCAGGCCGACCGGCAGGGCATCGACGTCGATCGGGCCCGCGAGGGCTACCGCCAGCTGCTCGACCCCGCCGGGCCGACGGCCGCGGCAGTGGCCGGTGGGGAGAACCCGGCCGTGGTGGTGTTCCGGATCCTGCTGCGCTTCCCCGAGATTGCTGCTTGGGAACAGTTGTGGATGCAGGGCTACCTCGGCCTGCAGCAGCAGCTGTTCGGCACGGTGAAGGCGGTGGCCCCGCAGGTGTCGGTGGGCTGGCTGCTCTCGGAGCAGTATGCGTCGTCGCCGCTCCGCCGCGCTCTGGACCCGCTCGTGGAGCGGTCGCGCTTCACCGACTTCCTGTGCCACGCCACGGTCCGGCGGAATCCGGTCACACGGCCCGTGCTGGGCCTCACGGCTCGCACCGCCGACGCTTTCGCCTCCGACGCACTCGGCGCCACCGTTGCGGGCTTGAGCCCGGCCGAGCCGCAGGAGGGCCGGGGAGGTCCGCCGTGGACCTATGTCCACGTTGGCAGTCCTGCTGACGTCGAGTTGGCACAGGCGGCCGGCGCCGATGGAGTCGTCTATACCGAGGAACTCGCGCCGAGCGAGGCGAGGACACAGATGAAGGCGGTCAGCAAGACCGTCCGGAGAAGAGGAGACAAACCTTGACCAAGTATGTGGTGGCCACCGTGGACGAGATCCCACCGGGCCAGCGGAAGGTGGTCCAGATCGCCCAGCGCTCAGTGGGCGTGTTCAACGTCAAGGGGAAGTACTACGCGATCCGCAACCAGTGCCCGCACGCCGGGGGGCCGATGTGCGAAGGTGTGACCTCGGGCCTGGTGCGCTCCGACAGCCCCGGCACGTATGACTACATCATGCGCGGGGAAATCATCCGCTGCCCCTGGCACGGCTGGGAGTTCGAGATCGCGACTGGCCAGTCCTGGTTCGATCCGGCGAAGACGAAGGTCCGCGCCTACCCGACTGCGGTCGAGTCGGGCGAGAGTCTGGCCCGCAACCCCGAGTTGACGGCCGCTGGGTACGAGCCTGGCCCCTATGCGAGTGAGACGTATCAGGTCGAGGTCGACCGCGACTACGTCATCGTCAACCTCTGACGTCCGGGAGCAGTCATGCATGGAGAGTGCACCACGCCGCTGACGGTGACGTCGTTGCGCTCTGTCGCCGCAGGAATCACCGAGCTCGTCCTGGAGAACGTCGAGGGAGGACCCCTGCCCAGTTGGCAGGCGGGCAGCCACATCGACCTCCAGCTGGGCCCTGACCTGGTCCGCCAGTACTCACTGTGTGGATCGACCGACGACCGGGGCCGCTGGCGGATCGCGGTGCTCCGCGAGCCACAGAGCCGCGGAGGTTCGGCTGCCCTGTGCGAGCGGGTGCAGGTCGGTGACGTCCTGCTGGCCACGGGCCCGCGTAACCACTTCGAGCTGCAGCCGTCGCCGCGTTACCTCTTCATCGCCGGAGGCATCGGCATCACCCCGATCATCCCGATGATCGCGCTAGCTCGGGCGGCAGGTGCCGACTGGCGGCTGGTCTACGGGGGGCGGACGGAGGCGTCGATGGCCTACCGAACGGAGCTCCGGAGCGCCGACCCGGATCGGGTGCTGGAGTGGCCCCAGGACCGGTGCGGGCTGATCGATCTGGACGGTCTGCTGGGGCGCCCAGAGCCGGACACCCTGATCTATTGCTGCGGACCGGAGCCGCTGATCGCCGCGGTGGAGGCCAAGAGCCGCCACTGGCCACCGGGCACGCTGCACGTCGAGCGGTTCGCGCCACGTCCCGCCACCGGCCCGGTCCTGAACGGACCGTTCGAGATCGAGCTGGTCGACAGCGATGCCGTCCTGATGGTGCCGCCGGACATGTCCATCCTCGAGGTGGTCGACCAAGCGGGAATCTACGTCCTGTCCAACTGCGAGGAGGGTACGTGCGGGACCTGCCAGACCACGGTGCTCGGCGGGCTGCCAGATCACCGCGATTCGATCCTGGACGAGGACGAGCGGGCGTCGAACGACACGATGATGATCTGTGTCTCCCGTTCGTTGACCCCGAGGCTGGTGCTCGACCTGTGACAGCGCAACGCGGCCCGGCCGGTACACCCTTCTCAGCACACCGAACCCCAGAACGACACGAGCCGGCGTGGCTCGTGATAGCGACGAAAGTGAGAAGCAGCCATGGACACACTCGCACTGCGTAACTACGCCCGCCCTGCCGAGTGGGACGGTGCGCCGCTGGTGGACACCGACGTGCACCTCAACCTAGACAGCCTCTCCACGCTGTTCCCCTACCTCGAGCTGCGCTGGCGCGACTACATCGTCGAGTCAGGGATGGGTGGGTTGGCGTCCGACCTCTACCCCGCCAACGTACCTAACCTTTATCTAGAGGGGTCACGGCCGGAAAAGGGGCCGGCCGGTTCCAACCTCGACCTGCTCCGCAGCCAGCTCCTCGACCCCTGGAAGCTGCAGTACGCCGTCCTGAACTGCACTTACGGCGTCGACTCGGTGCACAACGACGACCTGGCTGCGGCACTGGCCCGGGCGATCAACCGGTGGCAGCTCGAGGAGTGGCTGCAGCAGGACTCCCGGCTTCGCGGATCGGCGGTTCTCCCGCTGCAGAACCCGCACATGGCCGCCGCCGAGGTGGAGTGGGCCTCCCAATTCAGCGAGTTCGTCCAGGTGACAGTGCCCTCGCGCTCCCGTGAACCACTGGGCCGGCGAGGTTTCTGGCCCATCTATCGGGCTGCGCAGGCGGCAGGGCTGGTCGTCGGGATCCAGGCGGGTGGGATCAGCGGCAACCCCCTCACCCCGGTGGGCTGGCCGACCTACTTCATCGAGGACTACGTCGACGTGCCGCTGGCCTTCCAGGCCCAGTTGCTCAGCCTCGTCGCCGAGGGTGTTTTCGTCGAGTTCCCTGAGTTGAAGGTGGCCACGATCGAGGGCGGCTTCGCCTGGCTGCCGCCGCTGATGTGGCGGTTCGATAAGGACTGGAAGGGTCTGCGGCGTGAAGTCCCCTGGGTGAGCCGCCCACCATCGGAGGTGATCCGCGACCACGTCCGGATGACCATCCAGCCACTGGACGACCCCGAAACACCGGAGTTCCTGGTTGACGTCATCGACCAGCTGCTCTGCGACGAGATGCTGATGTTCTCGACCGACTACCCCCACGCGCACTTCGACGAGCCGGTCGAGTCCATGCCACGAGGGCTCTCGGCCGAGCTGCAGAGCAAGATCATGGCAGGCAATGCGCTCGCCACCTACCGGTTCAAGTGACGGACACCATGACCAACACCGTGCTGGACGAGGGACGTGCCAAGGACCGCACCCCGCGGTTCCCCATCATCGACTGCGACATCCACAACGTGATCTCCCCCGGGTCCCTGGATCCGTACCTGTCCAACCGGTGGCTGCAGCACCACCGCACCTACGGCAGCCGCCAGCACACGGGGGCCATGTATCCCAAGGGCTCACCGGGGGCCGCCCGTGCGGACGCGTCGCCGCCGTCAGGGCTGGCGGCCGGCGCTGACCTCGGGTTCATGCAACAGCAGCACCTGGACCCGATGGGCGTCGAGTTCGGCGTCCTGAACTGCCTCGGGGCCGCCTCGGGCCAGCTGAACGTGGAGTACGGGGCGGCCCTGGCGAGCGCCACCAACGACTGGCAGGTCGACGAGTGGATGGACCAGGACGACCGCCTGCGCGGCGGGATCGTGGTGCCCATGGAGGACGGCGACCTGGCCGCTCGCGAGATCGAGCGCCGGGCCGACAATCCCGCCTTCATCCAGGTCCTGCTGGTCGCCCGGACCTCCGCTCCGCTGGGTGATCGGAGGTATTGGAAGATCTACGAGGCGGCGTCCCGTCACGACCTACCGGTCGGCGTGCACTTCGGTGGCGGGGCCCGAGGAGTGCCGGTGACCGCTGCCGGCTGGCCGTCGTACTACCTGGAGGACCACGCGGTGATGTCCACGGCTTTCCAGGCCCACGTCACCAGCCTGGTGCTGTCGGGGATCTTCGATCGGCTGCCCAACCTGAGGATCGCCCTGATCGAGGGCGGCTTCGCGTGGCTCCCGTCCTTGACCTGGCGGCTGGACAAGCAGTGGAAGCGGCTCCGTTCAGAAGTCCCCGCCCTGAGGCGCCGCCCCAGCGATTACATCGGTGATCATTTCTGGTTCACCACCCAGCCCATCGAGGAGCCGCACCGGCGCGGTGACCTGGCCAAGGTGTTCGAGCACATGGGCGGCGTCGACAAGGTGATGTTCTCCACCGACTACCCGCACTGGGACTTCGACTCACCCACCCACGCCTTCCAGGAGCGGATCCCCACAGCGCAGAAGGAGCAGATCTACTCCGAGAACGCACGCGCCTTCTACCGGTTGCCGGCACGGAAGCCGGCGTAGGTGTGGCCAGGCGTCCGCCCCCTGGGCTCAGCAGCGGAGGAGTTGCCGTGCTGACTGGCCCACGCGCATCAACGAGCAGTGCAAAGGAGACCAAACAATGACTGACACGATCATGGAACCCAGGGCCAAGGCCGGCCCGCGCGTCAAGCAGATGATCATCGACTGTGACATCCACAACGTGATGTCACCAAAGTCGCTCGACCCGTTCCTGCCCAACCGATGGCTGCAGCACCAACGCGCCTTCGGGTCCCGTCAGCACTCAGGGTCGGTGTACCCCAAGGGTTCGCCGGCCCGGTGGGACGCGTTCCCTCCATCCGGGCTGGCGCCGGGCGCCGATCTGAGCTTCATGCAGCAGCAGCACTTGGATGCGCTCAACGTCGAGTTCGGGATCCTCGGCTGCCTCAGTCCGGCCGGCAGCCAGCTCGACCCGGACTACGCCGCCGCGTTGTCGGCAGCGACGAACGACTGGCAGATCGCGGAATGGCTGGAGCCCGAACCCCGGCTGCGGGCGGGGCTGATCGTCCCCGCCGAGCACAGCGAGCAGGCTGTCGCGGAGATCGAGCGGCTGGCCGGCCACCCCGGCTTCGTACAGGTGCTGCTGGTCGCCAGAAGCTCGGCGCCGCTCGGCGACCGAAAATACTGGAAGCTGTACGAGGCGGCGACCCGACACAACCTTCCGGTCGGCATCCACTACGGCGGAGGTGTCCGCGGCGTTCCCATAAGCTCCGCGGGCTGGCCCTCGTATTACATCGAGGACCACACGGGGATGTCGGCTGCCTTCCAGGCGCATGTGGCCAGCATGGTGTTCGGGGGCGTGTTCGAGCACATCCCCGACCTTCGGATCGCCCTGATCGAGGGGGGCTTCGCCTGGCTGCCGTCCCTGGCGTGGCGGATGGACAAGCAGTGGCATCGCTTCAAGTCCGAGGTCCCACACCTGCGGCGGAAGCCATCCGAATACATCCGCGACCACTTCTGGGTGACCACGCAGCCAATCGAGGAGCCACACCGGAGCGCGGACCTGCACAAGGTCTTCGAGCATCTGGGTGGTGTGGACAAGGTCATGTTCTCCACGGACTACCCGCACTGGGACTTCGACCACCCGGCCCACGCGTTCCAGGTCAGGCTGCCAGCGGGGCACCGCGACAAGATCTACACCGAGAACGCCAGAGCCTTCTACGGTCTGCCCGCGCGGGCCGCGTGAGCCTACCCATGCGAGGTGACGCCGGAGGCCAGCCATGACCAAGATCGTGTCCATTGAGACGTTCTCGGGTCACGGCTGCATCGTGCGGGTGTGCACCGACGACGGCTTGGAGGGCTACGGTCAGACTGCACACTCCGAGGCGCAGATCACCGCCATGGTGCTGCACAGACTGGTCGCCCGCAACTACCTCGGCCGCGATCCGTTCGACGTCATGACGCTGGCTGCGGAGTGCGCCCGGGCCGAGTACAAGGTGTTGGGCAGCTTTCTGTTCCGGGCCCTGGCCGGGGTCGACACGGCCCTGTGGGATCTGGTCGGCAAGGCGAAGGGCCAGCCCGTCTACCAGCTGCTCGGAGGCAAGGCGCGGACGTTGGTACCGCTGTACGGCTCCAGCATGCGCCGCGACACGACGCCGGAGCAGGAGGTGGACCGGATGGTGAAGGCGGTGGCCGAGCACGGCTTCCGCGCAGTCAAGATCAAGATCGGCGAGCGCAACGGCCGCGATTCCGAACCTAGCAACGGACGCACGTCGAAACTAGTGCCCCTGCTCCGCCAAGAGCTCGGCGACGACATCGAGCTGAGCGCCGACGGCAACGGCGCCTACTCTCCCGGCCAGGCGGTCCGGGTGGGTCGCATGCTGGAGCACCAGGACTACCTGCACTTCGAAGAGCCCGTGCCCTTCTGGGAGCACGACAACGCCAAGCGAGTGACCGACACCCTCGACATCCTCGTTGGAGTCGGAGAGCAGGAGTTCTCCCTCGAGAACATGCGCCGACTGGTCAACGACGGCGCGGTCGACATCATCCAGCCGGACGTCGGCTACATCGGGGGTATCACCCGCGCACGGCAGGTTGCCGAGATGGCCGATCTGGCCGGGATCCCGTGCGTACCCCACTCCTCGGGACGGTCGCTGACTGCGATCTTCACCGCCCACCTGGTGACGGCGATGCCAGCGTGCAGCCTCTTCCACGAGTGGACCATCGAGGACGCATCGGACATGCACGTCTACGAGCCGTTCCCGGTGGCCCGCGACGGCGAGTTCGTCCTGTCCGACGCGCCCGGATGGGGTGTCGAGGTCCAAAGCTCGATCCTGCAGCAGTGGGAGCGGCAGACGTCCTTCCTCTAGGTGACGAAGGCGGTCCAGCGGCGGCACACCAACCGTCCGGAGGACCCGACTGGGCTCCAGGCGATCGCGCGGCAGCCGCTGCTCACTGCGACTTCCGGCGGTGAGCTCTCAGCCGCTGGAGATGGACGCTTTGTATTCGCGTCGGCGCCGATGGAGGATGGGTTCGGTGTAACCGTTCGGCTGCCGAGTGCCCTCGATGATCAACTCACGCGCGGTGTTGAACGCAATGTTCGAACCTGGATCGTCGCTCATCGACCGGTAGTTCGGATCGCCGGCGTTCTGCCGGTCGACGACCCCAGCCATCTTGTGCAGGCTGTGGGTGACCTGCTCCTCGCTGACCACCCCGTGGCGTAGCCAGTTGGCCACCATCTGGCTGGAGATACGTAGCGTGGCGCGGTCCTCCATGAGGGCGATGTCGTCGATGTCGGGAACTTTGGAGCAGCCGACGCCCTGATCTATCCAACGGACGACGTAGCCCAAAATCGACTGGATGTTATTGTCCAGTTCCTTCTGTTTCTCCGAAGTGGACCAATCGGTGGAGGGGGCCAAAGGGATGGTCAGGAGGTCGCCGAGGGAGCTTCTGCGTCGTCCAGCCAGCTCGTTCTGACGCTCGCGGACGTCCACCTGGTGATAGTGCAACGCATGCAGCACGGCGGCGGTCGGCGAGGGCACCCAGGCGGTGCTGGCACCGGCCAGGGGGTGCGCGATCTTCTGCTCGAGCATATCGGCCATCAGGTCCGGCATGGCCCACATGCCCTTGCCGATCTGGGCGCGGCCGTGCATGCCGGCGCCGAGTCCCGTGTCGACGTTGTTGTCCTCGTAGCCTTGATCCAGGGCTGGTTCTTCATTTCGGCCTTGCGGACCATCACCCCGGCTTCCATCGACGTGTGGATCTCGTCGCCCGTCCGGTCGAGGAAGATGGGCTGCGGTATGCCGCGGTCGGATCGGCCACTACCGCGGTTCTTCGCCCGCGCCCACGCCCCGTCGAAGTTGGGTTTGTTCCTGCGAACGTTCACGTTTGGGTGCGGCAGCTCGACGCGTTGGCGCCGTTGCTCTCCATCAATCTGGGGCGGATATCCCGGTGCTCACCTGGAATTCGGACAATCTCGTATCGCGGCCAAGGGCGTGCTCACCAAACAGATGCCGCGGCAGATCCTCGAACTGCACAAACAGCGCGGCCGAGCCGGCACGACGACCTCGTCATCACCATGGTCTTGGACACCCCCGACGCCAGGACTCTGGTCTCGCGAAGGGCGGAAGCTACGCTCACGCTCGGCGCCGAACCAGCCCTATCGACATGCCGGTTCGGGTCAGAGGCTGGCCGAGGCGACAACCGCCTCAGCCACGGCCGGAGCGACCCGCGGGTCGAAGACGCTGGGCACGATGTAACTGGCGTTGAGCTCGTCGGCGCTGACACAAGCCGCGATCGCCTCGGCGGCCGCCACGAGCATGGGGGTGGTGATGTCACGTGCGGCGGCGTCGAGAAGCCCGCGGAACAGGCCGGGAAAGGCCAGCACGTTGTTGATCTGGTTGGGAAAGTCACTACGCCCGGTGGCCACCACTACGGCGTGCTTCGCTGCCTCAAGGGGGTGGATCTCGGGATCTGGGTTGGCCAGGGCCAGAACGATCGCGCCCGCCGCCATCGTCGCAACGTGCTCGGCGCCGAGGATGTTTGGCCCGGAGACACCGATGAACACGTCAGCGGCGACCAGCACATCGTGGAGGTTGCCGTCCTGCCGCGCCGGGTTAGTGTTGTCCGCGATCCACTGGCGGTGCTCGTCGGCGTAGGTGGCACCGCGGTGTAGCGCGCCCGAGCGGTCACAGGCCACGATGTTCGCCGCACCCTGGGCGTGCAGCAGGCGGATGATCGCGTGCCCAGCCGCTCCTGCCCCATTGACAACAATCTTCACCGAATGCATGTTCTTGCATACGACGCGAAGCGCGTTGATCAATGCCGCAAGGACCACGATGGCGGTGCCGTGCTGGTCGTCGTGGAAGACAGGGATGTCGAGTTCTGCACGCAGCCGCCGCTCAATCTCGAAACAGCGCGGTGCGGCGATATCTTCCAGGTTGATCCCGCCGTAGACCGGGGCTAGCGCCTTGACGATCATGATGATCTCCTCGGTATCGGTGGTGTCGAGGCAGACCGGCCACGCGTCGACGTCGGCGAATCGTTTGAACAAGGCGGCCTTGCCCTCCATCACCGGGAGCGCGGCCTCGGGACCTATGTCACCCAGCCCGAGGACCGCGGTCCCGTCGGTCACCACAGCCACCGTGTTCCGCTTGATCGTCAGCCGACGGGCGTCAGCCGGATTTGCCGCGATCGCCAGGCAGACCCGGGCCACCCCGGGGGTGTAGGCCCGGGAAAGGTCGTCGCGGTTGCGGAGCTCTACCTTCGACTCCACCGATAGCTTTCCGCCCAGGTGCATCAGGAACGTCCGGTCGCTGAGCTTGCGCACCTCAAAGCCGTCCAGCGCGTCCACGGAAGCAGAGACCCGACCGGCGTGCTCTTCCCCGGAGGTGTTGAAGGTGATGTCCACCACCAGGTTCTGATGGGTGGACTCGATCACGTCGAGGGCGGTGATCTCGGCGCCCGCTGAGGCAGCAGCTGCAGTCAATTCTGAAGTGGCGCTGAACCCCGCGGGGGCTGCCACCCTCATGGTGATGGCGTGACCTGGGGTGGGACGTGACATGAAGTTCCTCTCGATCTTAAGCTGCTTCCGTGTAGTGGATACTAGATTCTGCTTTCTGGAATAACAAGAGGTTTCCTCCTTGATGAGAGCGGTTATGCTTTCCGCATGATGGAAGCAAAAGCCGATAAGCTCCGAAGCCCCGAGCGCGTGCAGTCCGTCGACCGCGTCCTCACCCTGTTCGAACGGCTCGCTGACGCTGACGGTCCGCTGTCGCTTTCCGAACTTGCCCAACTCACCGACGTGCCGTCCCACCATCCACAGGCTGCTGCGCTTCTTGATGAGCGAGGGCTATGTACGCCAGGAACCCTCTAAGCGTTATGCCCTCGGGCTGCGGATGATCCGCTTTGGACAGTCCGCCAGCCGCGGACTTGGCTCGTGGGCGACACCGTACCTGGCGAGCCCGGTCGAGGAGTTCGGCGAGACGACCAACATGGCGATGCTCGAGGGTGACTCCTGCATCTATGTGGCGCAAGTCCCCTCCCCGCAGTCCATGCGCATGTTCACGGAAGTCGGCCGCGTCGTGATGCCGCACTGCACCGGCGTCGGCAAAGCCATCCTGTCCATGCTCAGCGACGAGCAGGCGGCGCGCCTGCTGGCTCGAACGGGGATGCCACCGCGGACCGAGAACACCCTCGTGAGCATCGACGCCATGCTCACCGAGCTCGCGCAGGCCCGAGACCTCGGCTACGCCCTGGACGACGGCGAGCAGGAATTGGGGGTCCGCTGCGTCGCCGTACCCCTCACCGGCCTACCCTTCCTCGCAGCCATCTCAGTCTCCGGTCCCAGCGGTCGACTCACCATGGAAGACGTACCCCGCATCGCCCCCTTTCTCCAGTCCGTCGCAGCCCAGATCAGAGACAACTTCCGGCTCCCCCTCTGACACTCAGGGCCTCTGACAGCTGTTGACAGGTGATCGGGGCGGAGTGGGGCCGCTGCACCCCCGCCCGGTCGGTGTCTGCGGCACTTCCGAGCGCCTGAAGGGTTCCCGGACCGGTGACCTCGACGAACACGACACGGTCCGTTGCCGTGGCGACGTGGCCGTCCTCGTCCTGAAGTTCGACGGCGACGAAGGCACCATCACCGCATCGGCATCGAGCAGCTGCCGATCCGTCTGAGCTGCCAGCCTCCCATCGCCCGCTGTCGTCAGCGACGTCCACGCCTGTTCCACCCCACCGCAGTAGCCGACAGCTGTCAGCGTCCCCGGTTGGTACGGCGCCTCAAAGTGTGCTCTGAAGGGCTGTCCAGCCCCAACTGCCAGATGATGTCGATGTTCCCGCAGGTTGGCTGGTCTCGGTGCCCAGCACCACCCGGTGGGGAAGCCATCGGTCATCCGAGAGGTCGCGCTGCTCGGCGTAGTTGAGCCCGGCGACGTCCGCGTGTGACTCCGCGGTCCGCTCTGTCACCAGGTCGGAAGTCAGGACTTTCAGCCCTGCTGCGACGTCAGCTGTCCGCATAGCGTGGCGTGAAGAAGCAGAGCTGGTGGGGGTAGGTGTGGTCGTGACTGGCAAGCATAGGCAGATGGCAGTCCTGATGGGTGTGCTCGTGGCCCTGCTCTGGGGCTTTCTCGGTCTCGGGCACCCGAGCCAGGCGGCGGCCGTCGGGGTCGCCAACCTGACCGCGAAGACGCGCACCCCGTACAGCACCTTGAACCTGCGGTCCTGCGCGTCAACAAGCTGCACGGTGCTCAGGAGCGTCCCGCACGGTACGCTGCTGACCCTGACCGCGGCCTCCGGTGACTGGTTCAAGACGAGCTACCGGGGCGCGACCGGCTGGGTGCACTCGCGCTACACCGTGCTGCAGGGGACCCCGTCAAAGACGCTCCGCCGGGGCAACACGAGCCGGAAGATGGTCGCCTACACCTTCGACGCGGGCTCCGACCTCGGCAACACCGGGAAGATCCTCGACTTCCTCAAGAACCGCAACATCAAAGCCGGCTTCGGCCTGACCGGGACGTGGGCAGCGGCCCACCCCACCTACGTGAAACGGATATTCGGCGAAGGCCACCTCATCTTCGACCACACCTGGGACCACAAATCCTTCACCGGTTTCTCCACTGGGAAGGCGGCCCTGACCCCAGCGCGGCGGACCGAGGAGCTGATCCGGGCGAACAACAAGATCCGCGGCCTGACCGGGCACACCACCAGGCCGTACTTCCGTCCGCCCTACGGCGACTACAACAGCGGGGTCCTGCGCGACGCCGGGGCGAACCGGTTCAGCCGCACCACCCTGTGGACCCTGGACTCGTGGGGCTGGAAGGGCTTGACCGCGGCCCAGATCTGCGACCGCGTCGTCGACTCGATGAGCGCGGCGAGCAACGGCGGCAACGGCTACATCCTGCTGTTCCACGTGGGCTCCCAGTCCCGGGACGCCAACGCCCTCCCCTGCATCACCGACACGCTGAAAAAACGCGGTTTCAAGTTCGGCACGATCCCCCAGGTCACCGCTCCCTAACCACCGTGCTGCGCGGCGCACTGGCCCCGGCGTCACAAGAGAGGCGTCACACCCATAGAGACCAGACAGCGTTCAGCCGCTCAGGCCTTCCCAGAGGCACGCAGCACTGATCTTTCTACGTCCAACACCCACACCCACAAGCGGCGAAGGAGCGCCCGCATCGTTTCCGCGCAATATGGCGACCGTCGATGAAGCTGCACAGTATCGACGGCTCCGACGACCCGCACCTGGCGCCGCCGATGGGCTAGCCGCTGGTCGTGGCCGTTCCAGCAGCGAGGTAGTCCAAGAAATCCTCGGCGAACCTCGTCACGCCATCCCACTCGGTGTACACGTAGTCGCGTGAAAGGTCTGTCCCGAGGTGGCCTGGCTTGTTCCGAGCGATCCTCTTCATCATGTGGCGTTTGACGAACCCGTAATGGGTGTAAAGGAGGGCACCACCGAACAGACCGACCCTCGCCGGACGCCACGCCGTCTCCTCCTCCAGGTGCTCGACGTACCCCTCAGCCTCCTCGGTGTCGCCGTGAGCGGCGAGGCTGACGGAGAAGAACGCCGACGGGAGCCGCTGGAGGGTGTCGCGGTTCTTCTGCACGAATTCCACCACGCGCTTGTTGTGTTCGCCCATGTGGATGGAGGCCCCGACGATCACGCCGTCGTAACCGTCCGGTATCCGATCCGGCGACTCGTTGAGGTCTGCCAGTTCCGCCTCATGGCCGTAATGGCGGATCACGTCGGCGATGTAGTCGGCAATCTTGGCGGTTTGCCCTTCGGTGGTCCCGTAAGGGATGAAGATCTTGGCCATCATCTACTCCTCCCAGATAGTTTGCGACCTGAGACGCCGTAGGGCCGCTCAAAGGGCAGCGCAGACGCCCTCCTGAGAATCTGTCAGCCCCGAACGGTTCGTTGCAGGGGCGAAAGTCACCTCGCCCGTCCAGTAGCCGCGCCGGTCCGGTGCCGTCGCGGATGCCCGTTCATATCGATGATCACTCGTCACCTACCTGTCGCCTCGCGGGTGTAACGCCCCACTTGCTCGTCCACACGGTCACCATGACGCCGCCTAAACGGTAAGGATCGTCGATCAGGACACGTTGACCCTCGCTCAGGACCCGCGTCGCTTTCGGTGTTCCACGATCCACCCGTTAAGCGGTCTCTTGCTGGCGGAGTCCGCCCGACCTCCACCTAACAATAGGGCGGGGAGCCCGACTGTTCGCCGCTCCAGGCGCTTGAATGCCCAAACGCCGAAGGACAGTGGCGTGCTCCGCGGACCTGGCGTCACTAACCCCGCCGGCCTTGACTATTCCCCGGCGAGGGGGTCATCCCGGCCGCTCAACAGCCCGAACGCAGTCTCCCTGTCCTTGACCCGCAGCTTGCGCAGCACGGCAGAGACGTGAACTCGGACCGTGGTGGGTGAGACGAACAGCCGACCCGCCGCTTCCTCGGTCGAGTGACCCTGGCTCAACATCTCCATCACCTCCCATTCCCGCGCGCTGAGCTTGTCCGCCGCCGCAGACTTCCGCAGGAAGCGCCGACGGGACGGCCCGCGGAACTCCTGCAGGATCCGCGTCACCAGCCGGGGCGGCATGGCTGCCTCACCGGCAAGGACGCCCCGCAGCGCAGCAGGCAGAGTCGCCGGGTCGGCGTCCTTCAGCAGATAACCGGAGGCCCCCGCACGAAGGGAGTCGAAGAGGTCGTCATCCTCGTTCGACTGAGTCAGCATCACGATGGCGGTCTGCGGCAGGCTGCGGCTGATCTGCTGGGCGGCCCGAATCCCGTTGCCCGGCATGTGGATGTCCAGGAGCACGACCTCGGGCCGATGCTGCATCACGAGCGCGATTGCCTCCTCCGCATTGGCCCCCTCCGCACAGACCTCGCAGCCACCTGCCTCGAGCGCCAGACGGATCTGGCCCCGGACCCGGGCGTTGTCGTCGGCCATCACCAGCCGTATCGGCTTCCCCGTCACCACGTCACCGTCACAAGACTTCCCCCTCCACCTTGGCCGTCGACGTCGAAGGTCCCCGGTAGATTCCGGGCCCGGTCCCGCATGCTGACGAGGCCATATCCGGCGCTCGTCACCGCACACCCGACATCAAAGCCCTGCCCGTTGTCCTGGATGAGAAGGCGCCGGCAGTCGCCTGTTCGGCTGAGTGTGACGTGAACCCGCCCCGCCTTGCCGTGGCGGACTGCATTCGAAACCGCTTCGCGGGTGATGCGCATCAAGGCGTGCTGCTGATCGGGTTGGACGCTGATGGAGTCGTCGACCTCCACTTCGAGGTCAACTTGGTAGCGCTCGGCTAACTCCCGCGCCGCCCGGTGAAGCACGAAGCCCAGCGGTTCGTCCGCGGGGCGGCCCAGGGCCTGGACCGCCGCCCTCGCCTCGTCCAACCCGCGATCGCAAGCGGCGATGATGCGATCACCCGCCGGCAGGTCGGCCGGCAGCGCGAAGCTCTCCGCACGGATGAAGCCGATCTCCTGAATCACCCCGTCGTGCAACTCACGGGCCAGCCGGCGCCGGTCCTCGAGCACGGCGGCCCGCGACTGAGACGTCCAGTACGCCTTGAGTTCACGGCCGGCCCCAACCAGGAGCAGCAGGTAGCAGCCGGTGCGCAGCAGGTCGCCCGTGTACAACCAGTCGGTATAGAGCGAGGGAAAGAGCAGATAGTTGACGCGGGCGAAGCCCACGAGGGCGAAGGCCGGACCGAGCCAGCGCAGCAACTCGTCGTCGCGGCGGGCCGACTGAAAGGTGAAGGCGATAGAAGCGATGAGGAAACAAGCGGCGGAGAAGGCCTGCGCCACCAGCAGCGCCGGATGCGCGGTCAGCAGCGGATGCCCGGCAGAGCCCTGGATCGAGGCGCTGTCGAATGCCACCGGAAGATTGGACCGGACGCTCCACAGGACCGAGGACGCCAGCAGGACGATGGCCGACGGCAGCAGCCACGCATGCCGGTGTGCGAGGGGATGGCGTATCCGCCGATCGGCGACGAGCGCCGCCACGAGGATGAGGAGAGCGCCCGAAAGCCGGACCGCGAGCGGGAGCCAGATGTCGAGCGTTCCTCCCCGCACCCCAGGCAGGGCCTCGGTGGCGGTTCCCAGACCGAAGCCGGCCACGGCGAGCAGGACAAGACCCTGCGCGAGCAAGCCGTCCTGCCAGCAGTAGCGGCGGGCGAAGCGTGCGTGCACCAGATAAGCGACGAGCAGGGCGATGCAGGCGTCAGCCGTGTCGAGCATCAGGTGCAGCGACGGGCTGCGAAAGCCCGACGACAGGTACGGGCTCCACAGGATCATCGCCGTGACGATCAGACCCACCACCCAGCCCGCCGCCGTCACCCAGACGCCGGGGCGGGCCAGCCGCAGGCGTGCCCGTGCTCCTCCGGACACCTCCTCGGGGCACATGCCCGTCATCCTATAAGGGCCAAGGCGTACGCATAGCCAGGACGGGTGTGCCCGCAGCACAGCCGCCGACCCGACACAGGTGTTCCGGGATTCGAACGCGGAGGGGCCGCCTCAACGGGGCAGTGAACCGCTCGTCGCGCCAGAGACCACGGTGACCGCCGGGGCGAACATTGTGACCGAAACATCGCAGCTTCATCGCGTCGACGCCGCCGAAGGTCCGTCTGGTCGAGTGAGACCTTGCCCGGTTCTTCCAACAACTGTCGGATTAGGGGGCACGAGCCTCACCGGCCACAGCCACGCCGGCGCTCCGCACCCAGGACCCGCAAAGCCCCGCACCTGACGGGGTGCGGGGCTTCGTGGTCACAAGTTCGTTCAGCGCAGACCGATGTTCACGTAGTAGATCTGGCCGTCGTCGAGCTTCACCCCGATCTGGTAGTAGTTACCACCCGTGCTCGGGGTCTTCCAGTTGTAGATGTACTGACCCGAGTCGTACCGGAAGGTCGAGCCGGTGTCCGCCGACACGGTGACCGCCGTCTCGTCGACCGGCATGGTCATCTTGGCGCCGAGCACCGGGCTCAGCCACACCGGCGCGGTGGCCGACTCAACGATCGTGCCAGCAGAGTTCCTCAGCTGGAACTTCACCGGGATGGTGCTTCCGGCCTTGAACACGCTCGTGGTCAGCCCGGTCTGGTGCGCGGTGTCGTTGATCGGCTGCAGGAACCCGTCGAACCGGTAGGTCACCTTGTAGGTTCCGGTCTGGGTGCTCGTGTTGCCGGCCTTGTCGATCGCCGCCGCGGTCCAGGTGAAGGTCCCGACCCCGTTGGCCGTACCACCGGTCACGGTCACCTTGCAGGTGTCGAGGCCGGAGAAGCTGTCGGTCGCGGTGCAGGTCGCCGCTGGAGCGGCACCGGCCTTGTAGAAGCCGCCGGCGACGTTGACGTTGGTGATGGTCGGGTTCTCGTTGTCGATGTTGATGCCGGAGACCGAAGCCGTGCCGACGTTGTCAGCGAGGTCCTTGGCCGAGCCGTTGGCCGACTGAGCCGCCCCGTTGGTCGACACGGTGACGTCGTCTTGGCAGGAGGCGAGACCGGACAGCGTGTCGGAGCAGGTGAAGTGGGTCTTCACGGGGCTGACGTACCAGCCGTTCCTGCCCAGGGTGCCACCGGTGATGGCTCCGTTGATGGTCGGCTTGGTCTTGTCGAGCTTGATCGTCACTGAGTCGCTGCCGGTGTTGCCCGCTGCGTCCTTCGCCGAGCCGTTCACCACAAGGCCCTTGGCGCTGGTCTCGGTGCTGATCACCTGGTCAGGGGTGGCGCTGCCGGCTACAACCCCGGAGCCAGGGTCGGTGTCCTTGGCGTCGAAGTGCACCGTGGTGTCGCTGTTGTTCCAGTCCGACGCGTTCGCCTTCGGGTTGACCGTGTGAGTCACCGTCGGGGCGATGTTGTCGTACGTGAGCGCGACCTGGTTGGCCGGCTCCGTATTGCCGGCCACGTCGACCGCGTAGTACTTCACAGTCGCCGTACCGGTGCCGGACAGCGGGACGCTGACCGACTTGCTAGCGCCCGCCGCAACCTGCTCCGTGCCGCCGTTGATGGTGTAGCGGATCTCCTGGACACCGGACGGGCCGACGTCGGTCGCGTTCAGCACGACCGTGGCGGTGCCGCCGGTGCAGAAGCCGTTGGTGTTCGTGCACTGGTTGTCTGCGGTGGTCTGCGGCTCGTGGCCGTCGATGTTGATGCCGGTCACGGTCTTGGTGCTGGTGTTGCCCGCCACATCCTTCGCCTCGCTGCTGCTGACGCTCTGGTTGGCGCCGTCGCCCGAGAGCACTGCGTCGGAGGGGCAGCTGCCCACGCCGGAGCCAGCGCTCCCGTCGGCCAGGGCCGGGTCGGTGCAGGTGAAGCCGACGGTCACGGCGCCGCGGTACCAGCCGACGGCATTCTTGCCGGCGGGCAACTGGGCGGTGATGCCCAGCGGGGTGCGGTCGATGTTGATACCGGCATACGAACTGGTGCCGGTGTTGCCGGCCTTGTCCTTGATGCTGGCTGAGGCGCCCAAGTTGCGGCCCTCGCCGTTGACCGTGCTGTTGGCCGGCTGGGTGGCCAGGTCGATACCCGAAAGGACGTCATCACCGCTCCACGCGATCGAGACATCGCCGCGGTACCACTCGCCACCGTTGGAGTCACCCGTGGGGGCGCCCGTCAGGAAGGGGGCGGTCTTGTCGATGCTGATCTTGTCGACCGTTACCGAGCTCTTGTTGCCGGCGACGTCTTGGGTGTCGCCTTGGACGGACTGGTCCAGGCCCTCGCTGGCGACCGTCTGGTCGGGGCCGCAGCCCGCGATCCCGTCGGTGACGTCGCTTGGGATGCCGGAGTCGGCGTCGGTGCAGGTGAAGGCCACCTTGACGTCGGTGCGGTTCCAGCCGAACGAGTTGGCCGCCGGCATGCGGGTGGCGTCGATCGTCGGGGCGAGCGTGTCGACCTTCACCTCGATGGTGTTCGTGGTGGCGTGAGCCTCCTCGTTACCGGCGAGGTCGACGCTCCAGTAGACGACCGTGTGCTCGCCGGTCGACAGGTCCGCGGTGAACGGCTCGCCGTAGGTCTGCCGGGCGCCACCGTCGACCGTGTAGTAGGTGGCCTTGATCCCGGAGGTGGCGTCGTTCGCGTCGAACGCGAACGGGATGCCGCTCGAGACGAACCAGCCGCTGGCGGGCGAGATCGGGTTGATGACCGTCGTGGTCGGCGCGGTCTTGTCGATGCTCAAGGTGATCGGCGCACCGGCGGTCTCGACGTTGCCAGCGCCGTCCGTGCTCCAGAAGGAGATCTTGTGCGTGCCCTCGGTCCCGAAGGAGAAGGTGCGGCTGTAATCCTGGGCAGCCCCACCGTCGACCGAGTACATGGTGGCAGCGATCCCGGACAGGTTATCCGAGCCAATGAGGTTGACCTGGACGGCGTCGCCGTACCAGCCGTCGCCGTTCGGATCCGCGACCTTCGCCTGCGTGGTGGGGTCCGTGCGGTCGATCTTGATGCCGCCCACGGTCTTGTTCGTCGCATTGCCGGCCAGGTCGCTCACCGAGGCGCTGGCGCCCAGGTTCTCGCCCTCACCGGTGATCGTGCTGTCGGCAGGGCAAGTGCCGTCGACGCCGGACGTGGCATCGGAGCAGGTCCAGCCGACGACTACGTCGCCGGTGTTCCAGCCATTGGTGCCATCAGGAGCGGTCTTGGCTGCTCCGGTCAGCGTCGGCGGCGTCTTGTCCAGCTTCAGCGTGACGCTGTTGCCGGTCGTGTTCTCGATGTTGCCGGCGACATCGGTGCTCCAGTAGGTGAAGGTGTGGGTGCCGTCCTCGGTGATGGAGACGGTCGCGGAGTAGACCTCAGCGGCGCCGCCGTCGACGGAGTAGTACGTCTTGTCGACACCCGAGAGGTTGTCGCTGGGGCTCAGCCTGACCGTCGTCCCCTTGCTGTACCAGCCGTTGTTGGTCTCACCGGTCACGGTGACGCCGGTGGCCGGATCGGTGCGGTCGATCTTGATGCCGTCCACCGTCTTGGTTGAGGTGTTGCCGGCCTTGTCGGTGCAGGTGGCGGTTGAGGACAGGTCGTCGCCCTCACCGGTCACCGTGTCGTCGGCCGGTTGTGCAGCCGGGCCGGACAGGGCGTCGGTGCAGGACCAGTGCACGGTCACGTCGCCGGTGTGCCAGCCGTCCGAGAAGGTGCCGCTGAGCACCGGGTTGGTCTTGTCGACGTTGATCCCGGTCACGCCGGCGCTCGCGGTGTTCCCGGCTTCGTCGGTGACGGTGGCGCTGGCGCTCTGGTTGGCGCCCTCACTCAGGACGCCGCTGGCCAGGGTGCCGCTGACTCCGGAGAGCGCGTCGGTGGCCGTATAGCTGACGGTGACGTCGTTGTTGTACCAGTCGTCAGCGTTGGCCGCCCGGTCGGCTTTCGCGGTGATCGTCGGCTTGGTGGTGTCGATCCGGACGCTCGCGCTGTCGGTGGCGGAGTTGCCGGCCCCGTCGGTCGCGGTGCCGGTGACGGTGTGCTCTCCCTCAGCGCTCTTGGTGACCGGCTCGGTGCAGCTCGCAACGCCAGAGCCGCCCTGGTCGGCGCAGGTAAACGTCACAGTGACGTCCTTGTTGGTCCAGGCGCCGTTCTTGTAGGCCAGCGGCGTGAAAGCGTGGCTGATCGTCGGCGCCGTCTTGTCGATCTTGACCTGCGCGGTCTGCACGGCCTCAACGTTGCCGGCGGTGTCCGTGCTGCGGAAGGTGACGGTGTGGTCGCCCTCGGTCGACAGCGTGAAGCTCGTGCCGCTCTGGGCTGCTCCGCCGTCGACGGTGTAGCTGGTCGAGTCGACGCCGGACAGGTTGTCCGCAGCGCTGAGGGTGACGGTGACCTCGCCGTTGGCCCAGTCGTTGGAGGTGCCGCTGATCCCGGTGGTCGGGTTGGTGCGGTCGATCTGGATGCCGCTGACCGTCTTGGTGGTCGTGTTGCCGGCCTTGTCGGTACAGGTGGCGGTGGCGGACAGGTTGGCGCCCTCGCCGGTCACCTTGGTGTCGGCCGGCTGGGTGGCCGGGCCGGACAGCGTGTCAATGCAGTTCCAAGCCACGGTCACGTCACCCGTGTGCCAGCCGGACGAGAACGAGCCGCTCAGCGACGGCGCCGTCTTGTCGACGTTGACACCGGTAACCGAGGCGGTTGCGCTGTTGCCGGCGGCGTCGGTGACCGTGCCGCTCGCGCTCTGATCGGCCCCTTCCGTGAGGACCTTGTCGCCGGTGGTACTGGCCACCCCCGAAGCTGTGTCGGTGCCGGCGAAGCTGACCGTGACGTTGGTGTTGTTCCAGCCGGCGGCGTTGGCTGCCGGGGCGCGGGTCGCGGCAGCGGTCGGCGCGGTCTTGTCAAGCTTGACCGTCACCGAGTCCCTAGCGGTGTTGCCCTCGTTGTCAGTGGCGGTGCCACCGACCAGAGTGCCGTTGGTCTCGATGCTGACCGTCTTCGAAGCCACCGTGGTGCCGTCGGCGAGACAGGTCTTGATGCCCGAACCGCCGGTCTCGTCGGCGCAGGTGAAGGTCACTGTGGCGTCGGTCTTGTTCCAGCCGGCCGCGTTGGCGGCCGGCGATACGGCGTGGGTGATGGTCGGCGCGGTGGCGTCAGCCGGAGGAGTGGTGGAGGTCGCGGTGGTCGTATTGCCGGCGACGTCGATTGCCGTGCCGGTTACCGTGACATTCGGACCGACTGTCTTGGAGCTGCTCGCCGGGCTGGTGGCGTCGGCAACGCAACTGGCGATGCCCGAACCGCCACCGTCGGCGCAGTTGAAGGTCACCGTTGTGGTGCCGTCGGCATTCTTGGTCTGCGCCGCTGTGATGCTCGGCTTGGCCTTGTCCACGCGAACGGTGACGGAGCCAGCCGCGCCGGTGTTGCCCAGGCGGTCTGTTTGCGCCGGCGCGGTCAGGGTCACGATGCCGTTCGCGTTCACAGAGTCGGTCTTGAACGGCTGCGCGGCCGTGACGCCGGAGCCGGCGTCCGTCGCAGTCCACTTGACGGTCGTGTCGGTGTTGCTCCAGCCGGCTGCGTTCGCGGCCGGGGTCAGCGCAGAGGTCACGACCGGGCCGGTGTTGTCCAATGTGTAGGAGCCTTGAAGGGACCCGGAAGAGCCCGAGCAAACGTTGTTGCTGTTGAACTTGACGGAGGCGATGGCCGTGACGGCTTGCGCCCCGTTGCCGGCTGGCGCCGTGGTGGTGAATGTCCAGGAGGACTTCGGTGTGGCGGACTGCTGATGCCCAGTGATGGCGCCCGCCACGTCCACACATTCAGTGTCGCTGCTGGTGTTGACGGTCAGCGTCACCGCGGCACCCTGCTTGGCGTACAACGTCCCACCTACGGTCGCCGTGCCCGTGCCACCAGTGAGGACGACAGAGGCCACGCTGGAGGCCATGGCGGGTGGCGCGTTAACTGGGCCGATAGCGGTGACCACGGCTGCGAGCAGCGCCACCTTGCGGAAAGTCCTCGAGGCGCGCGTGGCCCCCCGTGTCTGCTTCTTTGATCCGATCACGATGTCTCGTGCCCCCCGGTACGACCGTGAGCCCCCCGTTGAGCTCCCCCGCCGAGAACCATATGGGCCACGGACGCACCCAAAGACCGTTCAGCGTTCAAATAGGCAAACGGGGCCCTGAAAGGCCCCAACCGTTTAGATATTTGAACGCCAGGTAGCCAGCCCCGGCGCGGCAGCGCGGACGATACGGTCAGCTTGAGGGCCCGTCTGGGGTGCCTCCTTCGACTTGAGCGACGGGAAAGACCCGATGGCGCGAACTGGCAGGTTGCCGACAGCGCTCCCTAACGGGAGCGCTATTGGGAGCAGTCTCACGCCCGCCGCTCCCCACGGCGTTCAGCACGGCGAGGAGGACGGGAACTGTCGCCGGCGAGTTCCAAGCCCTGTTGTTCTCGGCGTGAAAGTCCACACTCTCGTTCGTCGTGCCGTAGTCGTTGAAGGCCACCCGCGGCCCACGGTGACGTCGTTGACGGTCGCTGGCGATTCATCGGTGACGTCAAGTACAAGCGGGACAGAAATCGGCGATGGGTTCAAAGCCGACCTCTACCAGCTGCTCGACTACCACCGCCGCAGATCTCCCCGACGCCAGGCTCATCTACACAGAGGGACCAGCGATAGCGCCCTCCCACAGAGTCCGTCACACAACCACGACGCTTCAGATCCATCACCTCGACCTAGAGCAGCCACCCGTCGCGGTGTTCCGCCACCTCAGCCAGATCGCCTCCGAAATCGACGCAAACCGTCTGTAGATCCGGCGAGCCTGAGCCAGGGAGACGTCAGCCGCACCTCCACGCGGTAGCGGACGACCGTGCCCAGCGATTCCACTTGTCAGAGAACGTTCCTGCTCAGTCATAGCTGGAGAGGCGGGCGCAGCAGAGAGCACCTGATCATGGATTTCCTGCGGCCCTGAGGCGCCCACAGAGGGTCCAAAGAAAGGCGACTAGAAATTCTAGGCGGGCTTTCGCCCTGGTCAAGCGCACATTACTGAGAGGTAGCCCCGACGGGATTCGAACCCGCGCCACCGCCTTGAGAGGGCAATCCAGCGGGGTTTGCGTTGTCTCGCGACATTCACTAGCGACCCTCGAAACCTGCTGTGGCTAGGCTCGATGCTGACCAACGCGTTCACCAACGTCCGTCGTCGTACGCCATCCTTTCTCGATCTTCTGCGCCCCTGAGGCGCCCCCTAACGCGGATCTGACACTTCGCTTCTCAGATTCCCGGAACATATTCGAGAAGAGGTCCGGTGACTCCGACGGATGACGGCCTTGGTGAAGCCCCTTGGAGTGAGAACAGCCGACGAGAATCCCCGGCTGCTCCAAGGGGAATAGGCCCGCAGTCGTCATGGGAGGCTGCACGTCAGTTGTGCACACAATCCCCCGGCTAGGGTCGTCTTGATAACAAAACGGAGTCGCCAGCGAGTTTGAAGCCGATATTGGTCTTTCCACCGGGAGAGTGTGTGCGTGCTGTTCCTGCTTGACAGCAACATAGCGATCAAGAGCGACCCGCTGAGTTCCGAACTAGAGGCGGGCGCGCACGTTGCGATGCAGTTTCACCAACTCGCGACTCGGCACCACCACGACCTTCGCGTACACCCGTCCTCCATCACCGACTTCAACCGCATCGACGACAGCAAGAAGCGCCAGGCACGTTTGCAGGTGTTCGACCGGTATCCGATGCTGGAGAATCCGCCTAAGGTATCCGCGCAGCAATTGGCAGCGCTGGGTGCGACCAAACCGTGGTCCAACGATGCGGTCGACCACGATCTGTTGGCAGCGGTAGTCGGCGATGCGGCCGACTATCTGGTCACTGAAGACCAAGGTCTTCACAGGCATGCCCGGAAGCTGGGGATGGCCGATTCCGTCATTCACCTGGTCGAGGCTCTAGAGCTTCTTCGTGCCCTTCACGCGCCGCTGCCGAGCCCTCCTCCTGCTGTTCGTCGCGTCAAGGTTCATGAACTTACGTGTAGCGACCCACTCTTCGATACTTTGAAGGCTGATTACCCCGGATTCGAGAACTGGTTCCGCAAAGCGTCACGCGGCCAGCGGGATGCACTAGTTGTCGATGGCGCGCACGGGCTTGCCGCTGTGTGTCTGCTCAAGCAGGAACCGACCGGCGAGTTCGGGCTGCCGGGTCCGCAGCTTAAGCTGGCCACCTTCAAGGTCGGTTCTGAGTACAGCGGCCAGAAGTACGGCGAGTTGCTTCTAAAGACGGTTTTCGAACAGGCGCACCTCGAACACGCCCGCGGCATCTACTTGACCGTCTTCTCACGTCATGTCCAGCTCATCGCCCTCCTCGAGGACTTTGGATTCAACGCGCTCGACTTGAAGACTGAGGCTGGTGAACTCGTCTATGCCAAACCGCTGTTCCCGACCAGTCAGTTGTCATCGCTAACACCGTTGGAGCACCACGTCCGATACGGCCCTCCGGCACTGATGTGGGAACCAGTCAGAACGCACGTCGTGCCGATCGAACCACGCTGGCACCGAGCGCTCTTCCCCGACGCAGAGCCACCCGACGAAGATGCCCTCCTCCCAGCCTCTGCGGGTCTCAGCAGCCGACCCTTCGGCAACGCACTACGCAAGGCGTACTTGTGCAACTCGCCCAGCCGTCTTCTCCAACCCGGAGATCCGCTCCTGTTCTACCGAAGCCGAGACGCGAAGGCGGTGTTCGTCATCGGAATCTGCGAGTCGACGTTCGTAAGCCACGACGCGGGAGAGTTAGCCGCTAGGGTCGGAAGAAGAACGGTGTACACCGTCAACGAGATCGAAGAACTGGTCAAGCGAGGCCCCGTGCTGGTCATCATGTTCCGTCAAGACCGCGTCCTGCGCGACGACCCCATCACCCTTCAAGACCTCACAGAGCAGCGGCTACTCCGCTCATGGCCCCAGTCCATCACCCAGGTCGGGACGGAGGGAATGGCATGGCTCAAAGCGACAGTGGCCGAGTAGCCCTGTTCTCCATCCACCCCACATATGCCGAGGCCATCCTGGACGGCCGCAAACAGGTCGAGTTCCGTCGAACACGCTTGCCGGCTGACGTCACTCACATGGTCATCTACGCAACCGCGCCCGTCCAGCGTGTCGTCGGGATCGTCGAGGTCGAGGAGACCGAAAGCTCAAGCCCCCGGAGGGTCTGGGCGGCGTTCGGGACGGTCGGCGCCATCGCCCGGAAAGCCTTCGACTCGTACTACGCCGGCGCGGCAACCGCCCACGCCATCAAGGTCAGGAATCCACGCAGACTGATTGAGCCTGTCCGACTCGCTCACCTCGACCCCAACTTACGACCGCCACAGTCCTTCCAGTACCTCAGCCGCGAGCTGTTGTCGGCCACCATGGGCGAGCTCACGTCGTCCACCGTTTCGCGGCCAAGTGATCGGACAAACAACTCGGCGGTATGAACGCTTCGTGTCGGTGGGGCCGCAGCTCGCTTCCTAGAAGCCGGGCCAATCCTCTGCATGGGTGAACAAGATATGTATCAGGCGACAAGCGGTGCACCGAATACGCCACCCGAGTCATCGTTCGGGGGATGGCCCAACTTGAGTGCGAACCAGATCTCGCAGCGGCGGGTGCTCAGCCCTCCAGTGTCACCATAGGCGACGATGATCGCGCCGTCGCCGTCGGGACTAGGCGGAATACCTTCGAAGGGGGCGCCCATGATCAGATCATCGAAAGCTCGTCCTGAGAAGTCGTTCCCGAAGTTAGCCGCCGCTAACGCCGTGCCTAGGCGATCCTGCTCCTCCGGCTGGCCGGGCACCCCAGGTGTTGCCTGGGTAAGCACGCGACTGTGCGCACCGCGGACACCTGAGGGAGACCCATAGATGACGGTGACCGAACCGGCCTCCCACGCGCGTCCAACCGATTCCAAAGGCACCCCAATGGCCAAGTCCGCATAGGCACGGCCTTCAACGTTCCGACCGAAGTTGCCGATGGCCAGTCCGGAGCCGAAACCATCGTTGGCCTCTGGAACACCAGGAACACCGCGGCTGGATTGACTCCAGAACTGGTTGCCTACAGCTCTCAGTCCATTCGAGGAGCCGTAAACAACGTTGACCGCGCCCGCATTCGCCCTGCCGTCGATCCCCTCGCCGGGGACACCGATCGCCAAAGCGTCAGACACTTTGCCGTCCAGGCTTCCGGCCGCTAGCGATCCCCCAAATCCGTCACCAGCCTCGGGGGTCCCCGCGATACCCGGGCTGGCTTGGCTCCACAGTTGGTTCCCTGTGGCTGTCAAGCCGGCGGCAGAGCCATAGATGACGTTCACCGCGCCGGCCCCACTCGCCTCTGCGACGCCCTCGCCGGGGACGCCAATGGCGAGATCGGCATACACACGTCCGGCGAAGTGACCGGCGACCAGCGAAGAACCGAATTCGTCTTCCAACTCAGTCTTGCCCGCAATTCCAGCACTATTCTGGCTCCACAGTTGGTAGCCGGCAGAGGCGAGACCCGCCGCACCGCCGTAGAGAACCGCCACCGGCTCCCCGTTAGCGCCACCCACGGCGAGATCGTCCTGACGACCCTTGCCGAAATTGCCCGCTGCCAACGCGCTGCCGAAGCGCCTGCCCAAGTCGGCGTCTCCCGTCATCCTGCCGTAGTTCCACAGCTGGCTCCGCGCCTTCGTCAGTCCCCGCGCAGACCCGTATACGATACGCAGCAGCCCACGATCACTTCCCTCATCACCGAAGGGCGGCTCGAGCTCGGCCTGCGGAATACCGATTGCAAGATCGGTGAAGTGGTCGCCATCGAAGTCACCCGTCGCCAGAGATCCCCCGAAGTAGTCCCATCGGTGCGCCTCCCCGCCGAGATCGTCCTCGGTCCAATATTGCGATCCCTTCGAGGTCAGTCCGTCGACAGACCCGTACATGACACGCACGGCACCCCCGACACCGGCGAACACCTCCGCGATCGCCGCATCGGCGAAACCGTCCCCGTTGAAGTCGGCATGGGTCCCGCCAACGCCTGACCACTCGGTACGCAACGAGCCGGCACGGGAGGCCAGCGCCGATTCTGGCGCGATCACAAGACACAACAAGACGGACATCCACACCACTCGTGCAAGTCCACCTCGGCTCGCCCAAACCCCCCGGCGCATAGAACCACACAAGCACTGACCGGCGGCACGAGCAATAGGAAGCCTCAACCGATATGCAGCCCCTCAGCACAGGAGAAAAGCACTGCAACGGTGCCGATGCACGTACCCTCCACCGCGCTCTTCTCGACGAACACGAACGAGCGCCTGAACACCAGTACCGTCCCGCGGTCAAGGCGCGCAGCGCCTTCCCCACCCAACAAGCCTCGTGGAAGTGTCGGGACTGTCCCCTTGCAGGTGTTTGCGGCCTGACACGCTGACCTGACTCCACGGGACCGAGCCGAGACGCCCGAGTCGCAGCTGGTCGTTAAAGGAACAACGCCGCCTAACGGGCTGCCCGCGATGATCATCAGCCTCTAAGCCAAGGGATGGCTCCGGACGCTCAGTCCCCTGGTGAGACCACTCGGTCGACGCATGCAGCGCAAGCTTTGGACCGAAATCAAGCGCAGACTCAAGGCCGAGTCGGGGCCTCGCAACACCTCGTGACCAAACACGAGCAGCGCGGGCGCTGTGGAGATGACCGTTCTGGCCACGATATGACTTTGCTTTTCTGACGTTGTGCTACCGCCCCTGCAGGGCGTTAGCGCCATGCCCTGTCGACAACCAAAATCCCTGGTCAGAGCCATACTGGCGAACGACTCCGCGGGGCCAGGCCAAACCTGGGGCGCAGCGGGGCTCAGAATCTTGCTCCCTCGTGCGCCCCTGATGAGCCCCGCAACGGCACAACTCGCCTCTCGCCGGTGCTGATGGTGTGCATTTCCCCTAGTGGGAAGCATTTTGAGAAGTAGCCCCGACGGGATTCGAACCCGCGCTACCGCCTTGAGAGGGCATTCAAGCCGGGTTTGTGCTGTCTCTCAACGTTCATTGGCGGCCCTCGAAACCTAGTGTGGCTAGGCTCGATGCTGTCCATCGCGTTCACCAACGTTTGTCGTCGTATGCCATCTTTTCCCGTCCCCGTGCGCCCCTGACGCGCCCTCGACCACGATCAGACATCGCGCTTCTCAGATTCAGCCTAATCTCCCGCCCGCGGCCCCACGAGCAGCCTTTGGGCTTGCTTGTGGCGTGTCGGCGACGCTCGAAAATGGGGCCGATCCGACGCTCGAGGACGAGGCCATCACTCGCTAGTTTCTAGTCTGCCGTGTCTTGGGGTTCCGATGATGGGAAGGGTGTCGATCCCGCGGACACGTTTCGATTCGCCAGACTGCATTGCTCAACAAGGCAATTCAGCCCTTCGGCGGTTGCCGGCCAGCTTCGATGGCCTTGCCCTTACCCAAACGGAACCGGCGGCGGTATGCCTCGATGAAGTCTGCGCTTGGTCTGTCGGTCGGCGTTCAAGCTGTCCCAGGAGCCGTGCTCAGCGGAGGGACTGGCGAACCACAGCTCGACACGATGGTCGGACGCGGCCAGATCCTCTGCCGACTTCACAACCTCGGAGGGTGCCAGCAGTCGCAGTCTCGTCAGCGCTGCCTTCTGCTGCCTAAAGCATTGACAAGGCGTGATCGGTACGAGTTGACTCGTGCCGACGAGATGCCTAGATCGTCGATTCGATCAGAACTCAACCACAAGCCAGGTTGACCCCAGGCCGGGCTCCACCCCAGCGCGATAATGGCTAGGCAGCTTCGATCATGAGGCCGCCTCTCAGAAGGGACCGCCACCGTGGCCGACTTGGAGCGCAGTGGCATTTTCATCAATTATCGCAGGAAGGACACCGCTGCGTATGCAGGTCGGCTGTATGACAGCCTGCTTCAACAATTCGACCAAGAGCGCATCTTCTTGGACATCGATACTATCGGAGCAGGCGCCAGCTTTATAGTGGCGATCGAACAAGCCGTCAGGTCATGTGGAGTTCTTTTAGCACTGATCGGACCACAATGGTTGACGGCTACTGACTTAGAAGGGCAGCGACTTCTGGAGAATCCCCACGACCTCGTGCGAATCCAACTTGAAGCAGCCCGGAGATACGGCACTTCCGTTTTTCCTATTCTGGTAGACGAAGCCACTTTTCCGTCCCGCGCGCAGTTGCCCAAAGATCTAGCATGGTTGTCATCTACACAAGCATTCTACCTTAGGAACTCTACATTCCGAGATGATGTCGATAGGCTAATCCATATACTCAAGAATATCTTGGTAAGGGGCCGGCAGTCCACACCACCATATGCAAGATCGTCAATCGAGCGCACTTTTGTCGTACCGCGGAATCAGATATTTGTGAGCTATAGCCACCAGGATCAGTATTGGTTGGATCGATTGCTTATACATATGCGGCCCCTTGAGAGAGTCGGAAGAGTTGAGTTGTGGAATGATAGGCAGATCCGCGCTGGGGACCAATGGAGCGATGAGATCGAGAACGCGATTCAATCGTGTGACGCTGCCATTCTTCTCGTAAGTGCAGATTTCATGGCATCCGAGTTTATTCATAATAACGAGTTGGCTCCGCTGCTAGAGAGCGCCAAGGGCAGAGGTGTGAGAATAGTTCCAATTCTAGTCAGCTCGTCCCACTATGAAGACTCTGACCTGAACCGCTTTCAGGCTATAAATCCTCCGTCAGAGCCTCTCGACATGTTGAGTAAGGGGCAACAGGAGGCATATTTTGCTAAGGTATACAGAGTTGTCAAGGACGCTCTCTAACCCCTGGTGAGCGGTGAACTGACCTCCACCTCGGGGCGCAAGGCCGCCGCGCAAGCACCAAAAGAGCAGGTCAGGCATACCACCTCGTAGTTCGTACACATCCGCGTACGTCTCGAACGTATCAGAGCCGGTCGTCTGGATTCGTCGCCGAGCGAGATGGTTGCCATCAGCCCAGGAGGGATTGTGCAGCTACGCGGTCGAGAGGCGTCAGCGCGAAGCCCCGAGCATGTCGACCAGCAGAGGAACGGCTGGGCTCGACCGCCGACGCGGTCACGCGCCGCCCTGGCGTCAACGACAGACCTCTCGACCCCGAGCAGTCCCTCTGTCCGTGGCCATGAGAAAGTCCCCGTAGTGGCCAGTTGATTGTCTCCGGTTCTGGCCAGTGAAAGTCGCCACTCTCGTTCTCCGTGCCGTGTCGTTGAAGGCCTCCCGCGGCCGACGGTGATGTCGCTGACGGTCGCTGGCGATTCATCGATGACGTCAGTACAGGCGGGACAGCAACACCGGCGGTAAGTTCAACGCCGACCTCTACCAGTCGCTCGCCTATGACATAGCCGCAGATCTCCCCGATGCCACCCCTATCTACGCAGACGGACCAGCGATGGCGCCTGCAGGATCCGATCACACAATTACGACGCTTCACATCCATCACCTCGACCTAGAGCAGCCACCAGTCGCGGCGCTCCGCAACCTCAGCCAGTTCCCTTCCGACATCGTCGCGGACCGTCTGTGATCCGACGAGCTCGAGCCAAGACGCTAGCCGTCCCTTCAAGGCGGTAGCGTAACTCGCGAGGGTGACGAATCCCCTAGTCAGAGGCACATTTCCGCCCGAGACGCCCAGCAGACTGCTCTTGAGGCCTCAGCAGGGAGCAGATGATCATGGATTTCGTGCGCCCCTGACGCGCCCTCAGAGGGGCTGAGGGCGAGCAACTGAGATATTCTTTGCGGGACATTCGGAGCATTCGCCCTAGTCAACCGCACATTACTGAGAAGTAGCCCCGACGGGATTCGAACCCGCGCTACCGCCTTGAGAGGGCGGCGTGCTAGGCCGCTACACAACGGGGCCCTAGCTGGTCGGGCACCCGTTCGATGAACAGGAACCGACCGCGGAAGCCTACCAACTGACCCGCCCAAACAGCCAATCGAGCGGCTGCTCCAGCGAATCGTGACTTCCGTTCGCTGGGGTACTAGGACTCGAACCTAGACTAACTGAACCAGAATCAGCCGGGCTGCCAATTACCCCATACCCCATCGCGCCCCGGTACCCCGGGCACGAGGGAAGACTTTACTGTAGAGGTGCGCCTTCGCCCAAACCGGGGCCGGCCGGGCGCGCCTCAGACCGCCCCCTGCACCTGCGTCCGCATCCGCATCCGCACGGCCAGCAGGTAGGCGAGCAACGCGAACAGGGCGAAGCCACCGACGTCGAAGGCAGCATCGGCCCAGGAGATGGTGGTGATCTGCTTGACCGCGGCGATTGAGGTGGTCAGCCCGGCGATGGTGAAGGCGAAGACGTTGTTGATCACGTGGGCGGCGATGCCCGCCTCCAGGCCGCCGGTCTTCAGCACCAGCACCGCGGCCAGCAGACCGAAGGCCAGCCGGTCGGCGAACAGCGGCAGGTTCTGCGCGCCGTGCAGCAGCGCGAAGACCACCGAGGACATCACCACCCCGAACCACGGGTTTGCGACCAGGCTGCCGAACGCCTGCATCAGGTAGCCGCGGAAGAAGTACTCCTCGGCCGCCGCCTGCAGCGGCGACGTCAGGATGATCACCACCAGGAAGCCCCAGAAGCCGGGCTGTGGCCCGAGATGCATAGGCGGCCCAGCCAGTGTGGAGAGCAGCAGCACCGCGTTCAGCGCGACAGTCGCCACCGCGAGACTGAGCAGCAGGTAGCGCCAGCGCAGCCGTGGACCGACCGACGACAGCCAACGCGGCTTGACCTGATGCACCAGCGCCATCAGCAGCCAGGAGATCGGGATCAGTGTGGCGATCCCGAGGTTGGTGGCGAGCATCCCCACCGGCAGCTCGAAGTTCAGCGCCGCCGTGGCGTACGGGGCGAAGGCCCGGTCGGCGGAGGTGAGGGCCCAGCTGATGAAGACGACCGCCTGGGAGATGACCGACGTCATCAGCAGGAACAGCGACAACCCGAGCACCACCCCCAGCAGCGAACGCCACCAGACGTAGGTCTCGCCGCGCAGGATCTGCGGATAGCTGGCCCCCGGCGGCGGCAGTGCCTCATAACCCGGTGTGTGCGGGGCCGGCGGAGTGCTCGGTCCCGTCCGACCGCGGACCAGGCCCCCCGACGGCTGACCGGAGGGCTGGCCGGAGGCGGGTCGGGCCACCGGCCGGCGCTGGCCGGGGCGACCGGTGGGGCGACGTCCCCTGCTCTTGGGCGCCATCCGCTAGGCCTCCGAACCCTCAGCCATCGAGGGATGCCCGAGCCGCGGCGACCCGGGTCAGGGCCGACTCGCGCCCCAGCAGCTCTAGGGACTCGAACAGCGGGGGCGAGATCTTCCGTCCGGTGATCGCCACGCGCACCGGCCCGAAGGCCACCTTGGGCTTCAGCCCCAGACCCTCGATCAGGGCCGCCCGGAGGGCCGCCTCGATCGAGGCGTGGTCGAAGCTCTCCACGGTGCGCAGCGCCTCGGCTGCGGCAGCGAGGACCGGTCCGGCGTCCGGCTTCAGCCCTGCCGCGGGATCGATCTCGATCTGGTCGTCGGGCAGGAACAGGAACCCCAGCATCGGCGTAACCTCGGACAGCGTGTTGATCCGCTCCTGGATCAGCGGCGTCGCCCTGGCCAAAAGTTCGCGGTCTTCGGCGGACGGCGGCTCGGAGAGCACCTCGTCGCGCACCAGGAACGGCACCAGCCGATCGGCGAGCTCGGCCGGCTCGAGCAGCCGGATATGCGAGGCGTTGATCGCTTCACACTTCTTCGGGTCAAACCTGGCCGGGTTGGCGTTGACTCGACGGATGTCGAACGCGTCGACCATCTCGCTCAGCCGGAACACGTCCCGGTCGTCGGCGATCGCCCAGCCCAGCAGCGCCAGATAGTTCAGCACCGCCTCGGGCAGGAACCCCCGCTCCTGATACTCCGCCAGCCCCGCACCGGGATCCCTCTTGCGCAGCCGCTTGTTGCCCTCCCCCATCACGATGGGCAGGTGCCCGAAAATGGGCGTCCGGCCGCTGCCGACGCCGATCTCGGCCAGCGCGTGGTAAAGCACGATCTGGCGCGGGGTGGAGGGCAGCAGGTCCTCGCCGCGGAGCACGTGGGTGATCCGCATCAGCGAGTCGTCGACCGGGTTCACCAGGGTGTAGAGCGGCTCCCCGTTGGCCCGCACGATGACATAGTCCGGGACGTGCTCGGCCGCGAACCGCACCTCGCCGCGGACCAGGTCGTTGAACGCGATGTCCGCGTCGGGCACCCGCACCCGCACCACCGAGGGGACAGCCTGCGCCTCCTTCTCGGCGATCTCGGCCGCGGTCAGATCGCGGCAGAAGCCGTCGTAGCCCGACGGTGATCCCTTGGGCTTGGCCGCCTCACGCTCCTCCTGCTCCTCGCGGGTGCAGAAGCAGCGGTAGGCCAGTTTCGCGGCAAGCAGCCGGGCCACCACGTCGCGGTAGATGGCGCCGCGCTCGGACTGCACGTACGGGCCGTAGTCGCCGCCCTTCTCCGGCCCCTCGTCCCAGTCGAGCCCCAGCCAGGTGAGGGAGTCCAGCACGTTGCGGACCGACTCCTCGGTGTTGCGGGCGGCGTCGGTGTCCTCCAGCCGGAGCACGAAGGTGCCGCCGAAATGCCGCGCGAAGACCCAGTTGAAGAGTGCGCTGCGGACGTTGCCGACATGCAGGTTGCCGGTCGGTGACGGTGGGAACCTGACCCGTACGTCCTGCGGGGCGATGTCACCAAGGACGTCTGCCAACTCACTCACTTCGCTGCCTCTCCCGTTCCGTCGGCCCGGCTCGTTCCCGACACCCGGTTGGTCAGGGTGCCGATCCCTTCGATCTCGATACTGACCTGCTGCCCGGGGTGCATCTCCCCCACCCCGGCCGGCGTACCGGTGAGGATCACGTCACCGGGCAGCAGCGTGGTGTACGAGGAGATGTAGTGCACCAGCGCGGGAATGTCGAAGACCATCAGGTTGGTGGAGCCCGACTGCTTCAGCTCGCCGTCAAGGGTGGTGGTGATCTGCAGGTCGGCGGCCTCCTCGACCCGAAGGTGGGTGACCATCCACGGCCCCAGCGGACAGAACGTGTCGGACCCCTTCGCCCGGGCCCACTGGCCGTCGGACTTCTGCAGGTCACGGGCGGTCACGTCGTTGGCGACGGTGTAGCCGAAGATCACCTCGGGCACCCGCTCCAGCGGCACCTCCTTGCAGATCCGGCCGATCACGACGGCAAGCTCGCCTTCGAAGCTCAGCTGGTGGGTTGCCTCCGGATAGATGATCGCCTCGTCCGGCCCGATCACCGAGGTGTTCGGCTTGAAGAAGGTGAGCGGGGTTCCGGGCACCTCGTTGCCGAGCTCAGCCGCATGCGCGGCGTAGTTGCGGCCGACGCCGACCACCTTGCTGCGCGGGATCACCGGCGCCAGCAGCCGGACATCGGCCAGCGGCCGCCGCTCACCGGTCAGCTGGACCGGGGTGGCGATGGGGTCGCCGGTCAGGGCGGACACGGTGTCGGGATGCTCTCCGCCGTCGGCGGCGAGCTCCACGATGCCGTACTGGGGATCTCCGCCGGCGGAGAATCGGGCGATGCGCATTGGGCAAGACTATCGGCCGGGCCGGATTGCCTGGGCACGCCCGTCGGCCGCAGAGGTCGGCAGCTTTCGGGCATACTCGCAGCCATGACGGCGCAACTCGGTGGTCCGGTGGACCCGGCGAGGTTCAATGCGGTCGAGCTGATCAAGGTCAAGCGCGACGGTGGCACACTCACCCCCGAGCAGGTGGACTGGCTGATCGGCGCCTACACCTCGGGAGTGATCGCCGAGGAGCAGATGTCGGCGCTCGCCATGGCGATCTTCTTCCGCGGCCTCAGCCCGGCCGAGCTGAACCGGTGGACGGCGGCGATGATCGCCTCCGGTGAACGCCTCGACTTCTCCACCCTGTCTCGACCGACCGCCGACAAGCACTCCACCGGCGGCGTCGGAGACAAGATCACGCTGCCGCTGGTGCCACTGGTGGCCGCCTGCGGCGTGGCCGTACCCCAGCTCTCCGGTCGAGGCCTGGGCCACACCGGCGGAACGCTCGACAAGCTGGAGGCCATCCCCGGCTGGCGGGCCGCACTGACCAACGCCGAGATGCTGCACCAGCTGGAGGAGGTCGGCGCGGTCATCTGTGCCGCCGGCAGCGGACTGGCCCCGGCCGACAAGAAGCTCTATGCCCTGCGCGACGTCACCGCGACCGTGGAGTCCATCCCGCTGATCGCGTCGTCGATCATGAGCAAGAAGATCGCCGAGGGCACCGGGGCACTGGTGCTGGACGTCAAGGTGGGCTCGGGGGCGTTCATGAAGACCGCCGAGCAGGCGGCCGAGCTGGCCCGGACCATGGTCGCACTGGGCCGCGACGCCGGGGTCACCACGGTGGCCCTGCTGACCGGGATGGACACCCCGCTCGGGCTGACCGCGGGCAACGCCCTGGAGGTCAGGGAGTCGGTCGAGGTGCTGGCCGGCGGTGGACCCTCCGACGTTGTCGAGCTGACCCTGACGCTGGCCCGCGAGATGCTGGCCGCGGCGGGTCGGACCGACCGCGACCCGGCCGACCTGCTCAGCTCGGGTGCGGCGATGGACGTGTGGCGCCGGATGATCGCAGCCCAGGGCGGGGACCCCGACGCCGAGTTGCCGCGGGCCCGGGAGACCGACGTGATCGTCGCCCCGACCGACGGCGTACTGACCAGCCTGGATGCGATGGCGGTAGGCGTCGCCGCCTGGCGGTTGGGGGCCGGCCGGGCCCGCAAGGAGGACCCGGTACAGGCCGGCGCCGGGGTCGAGCTGCACGCCAAGCCCGGCCACCGGGTCGCGGCCGGCCAGCCCCTGCTTACGCTGCACACCGACGACCCCAGCCGGTTCGCCGGCGCCCGCGAGTCGTTGGCGGCGGCGTACACCATCGGCGAGTCGGCGCCGGCCCAGCGATCGATCGTCCTGGACCGGATCGACCACTAGCCTCCGGCTGCCTGGCGGCCGGGGTCAGACGCCGGCCGGGACCGGCGCGGCCGGCTCCTCGACGTCGGCCTCCGGGCTCGCCTGCGAGTGGATCAGTCCGAACAGGTAGGCCTCGAAGAGCGCCTCCCAGGAGGCCTCGATGAGGTTCTGCCCGACGCCGACGGTGGTCCACGTTCGCCTGCCGTCGGTGGTCTGGATCAGCACCCGTACGGTGGCGTCGGTGCCGTGCCCCTGGTCGAGGATCCGCACCCGGTAGTCGATCAGCTCAAACCGGTCGACCACCGGATAGGCCGGCGCCAGCGCGTTCCGTACGGCATGATCCAGGGCGTTCACCGGCCCGTTGCCCTCCCCCACGACGCGCTGGCCGACACCCTTGGCGGTCAGCTTGACCGTCGCCTCGGTGTCGATCTCGTCGCCGTGGTGCGACTGGGTGAACACCCGCCACGAGTGCACCGCGAACAGCTCGGGCAGCTGACCGAGCTCGCGGCGCAGTAGCAGCTCGAAGCTCGCGTCGGCCGCCTCGTAGGTGTAACCGGCCGCCTCCGCCTCCTTCACCTGGTCGGTGATCTTGGCCGCCAGATCGCGATCGGAGAGGTCGAAGCCCAGCTCCTCCCCCTTGATCTGGATGTTGGCCCGGCCCGCCATGTCGGACACGAGCATCCGCATGTCATTCCCCACCAGGGCCGGGTCGATGTGTTGGTAGAGGTTGGGGTCTACCTTGATCGCACTCGCATGCAGTCCTGCCTTGTGGGCGAACGCTGAGAGTCCGACATAGGGCTGACGACCGCTCGGTGGAACGTTCGTCACCTCGGCGATCGCATGGGATAGTCGCGTCGCCTCGGCCAGTGCCCCGGCTGGCAGTACCGGCCAGCCGTACTTCAATTCGAGGTTGGCCACCACCGACACCAGGTCGGCGTTGCCCGTCCTCTCCCCGTAGCCGTTGATGGTGCCCTGTACGTGCATGGCACCGGCGTCAACGGCTGCAAGCGTGTTCGCTACCGCGCAACCGGTGTCGTTGTGGCAGTGGATGCCCAGCGGTACGCCGATCTCGCCGGCGGCGGCGACCACGTCACCGATCCAGTTGGGCAGCATCCCACCGTTGGTGTCGCAGAGCACCACGACCTCCGCGCCCGCCTCGGCCGCGGTCCGCACCACCTCGAGGGCGTAAGCGGCGTTGTCCCGGTAGCCGTCGAAGAAGTGCTCACAGTCGACGAAGACCCGCTGACCCTCGGCCCGCAGGTGCGTCACCGTGTCGGTGATCATGGCCAGGTTCTCGGCCAGGGTGGTGCGCAGCGCCTGCTCCACGTGCCGGTCGTGGCTCTTGGCCACCAGGCAGGCCACCGGTGCACCGGAGTCGCGGACAGCGGCGGTCAGCGGATCGTCGGCGGCCCTCATGCCGACCCGGCGGGTGAACCCGAAGGCCGCCAGGGTCGCATTCTGCAGCCGGAACTGGCCGTCCGGCCCGCCGCTCTTCAGGGACTCGAAGAAGGCGGTGTCGTTGGGGTTGGCCCCGGGCCAGCCGCCCTCGATGAAACCGACGCCCAGCTCATCCAGGAAACCGGCAATGGCCAGCTTGTCGATGACTGACAGCCGCAGCCCCTCCTGCTGCGCTCCATCGCGCAGCGTGGTGTCGTAGACGTGAAACTCTGCCGGCTTGACTGGTGCTGTTCCGGTCATCGGAAACCTCGGTCCTCGTGCGTCCTACTTTGTCTGACAACGAAAAAACCTCCCGTTCAAGGACAGGAGGTTTGGCGCGCTGAGTGTCTCAGCGCGCTAGGAAATGATGAGCTGCATCAGATGCATGTCCTCAGTGTCACCCAGCGTGGTCGCTGCGAACGCCACGATCCCACTGGTTGAGACAACTCGTCCAGATGCGGGCATCCGGCGCTAGCTCGTACGCCTCGCTGGAGCCCTGACAAAGCCCGGGAAACTGTCACTGAGCGGGGCAGATTTCCCTGGCTTCGTGACAGTTTCCCAAGTCGACTTGGGAAACCGACACAGGCGCAAGGGTCCAAACGGGCGTCAGACGACGCGGCGAAGCCAGCCGTGGGTGTCCTCGGACCGGCCGTACTGGATGTCCAGCAGGGCAGCGCGGATCGCGGCAGTGGTCTCCCCACCCTCACCGGAGCCGACGGTCACCTCGGTGTCGGGCGTCCTCAGACTGCCGATCGGCGTCACGACGGCCGCGGTGCCGCAGGCGAAGACCTCGGTGATCGAGCCCGCCCGCAGGCCGTCCAGCAGCTCCTCGATGGAGATCCGCCGCTCGACCGGGGTCAGCCCGTGCTCGCCGGCCAGCGTCAGGATGGAGTCACGGGTGACACCCTCGAGGATCGAGCCGTTCAGCTGCGGGGTGACCAGCTCGTTGTCGGTGTTGATCAGGTAGACGTTCATGCCGCCGAGCTCCTCCAGCCACTTGTGCTCGGCCGCGTCGGCGAACATCACCTGCTCGCAGCCGTTGGCGGCCGCCTCCTGCTGGGCGACCAGACTGGCGGCGTAGTTGCCACCACACTTCGCGGCCCCGGTGCCGCCCGGGGCGGCCCGAGCATAGGTGGTGCTCAGCCAGATCTTGACCGGGTGCACTCCTGAGGAGAAGTAGGCGCCGGCCGGGCTGGCGATGCAGCAGTAGGTGACCTTCTGCGCCGGCCGTACGCCCAGGAAGACCTCGTTGGCGAACATGAACGGCCGCAGGTACAGGCTCTGCTCCGGCGCCGTGGGCACCCACTCCACGTCCGCGGCGATCAGCGCCTCGATGCTGCCGAGGAAGTCCTCGGTGCTCAGCTGCGGCAGTGCCAGCCGCTCGGCCGAGCGGGCGAACCGGGCCGCGTTGGCCTCGGGCCGGAACAGCCACACGCTGCCGTCCGCGTGCCGGTAGGCCTTCAGCCCCTCGAAGATCTCCTGCGCGTAGTGCAGCACCGCGCTGGCCGGGTCGAGGGTGAACGGTCCGTACGGGACGATGCCGGAGTCGTACCAGCCGTCTGCGCGGCTCCAGGTGGCCACCGCCATATGGTCGGTGAAGTTCAGGCCGAACCCCGGGTCGGCCAGGATCGCCGCTCGGTCCGCAGCGGTGCGGGGGCTCGGGTTGCGGCGCAGGTCGAACGGCAAGGTCATGCGAGAAAACTAACATTCACCCCTGCCGGTCTGCGCGGTGAGACGGCACGGTCGCGGCCGGTGCGGTGTCGATACGATGCGCCGGTGGCTGACGCACAGAACCTGGCAATCATCGGTGGCGACGGGATCGGACCCGAGGTGGTCGCGGAGGGCTTGAAGGTCCTCGAGGCGGTCGCCGGTGCCCACCGGTTCAACACCACCGCCTATGACCTCGGCGCGACCCGGTGGCAGCGGACCGGAGAGGTGCTGCCCGACTCGGTGCTGGCCGAGTTGGCGCAGGCCGACGCCATCGTGCTCGGAGCGGTCGGCGCGGCACCCGGCGCGACCGACGTCCCCAGCGGCCTGCTGGAACGCGGTCTGCTGCTGAAGCTGCGGTTCGCCTTCGACCACTACGTCAACCTGCGCCCCAGCCGGCTGTTCCCCGGCGTGCCGACCCCCCTTGCCGAGAGCGTCACCGCCGGCAAGGAGGTGGACTTCGTCGTCGTCCGCGAGGGCACCGAGGGGCTCTACTGCGGCAACGGCGGCGTCGTCCGGCAGGGCACTCCGGCGGAGATCGCCACCGAGGTCAGCGTGAACACCGCGTACGGGGTGGAGCGGGTCGTGCGGGACGCGTTCGAACGGGCCACCCGGCGCCGCAACAAGATCACCCTGGTGCACAAGCACAACGTGCTGGTGAACGCCGGCGGGCTGTGGCGCCGCATCTTCGAGTCCGTGGCCACGGAGTACCCGGGTGTCACCACCGACTACCTGCACGTGGACGCGGCGACCATCTTCCTGGCCACCGATCCGGCGCGGTTTGACGTGGTCGTCACCGACAACCTGTTCGGCGACATCATCACCGACCTGGCCGCGGCAGTGACCGGCGGCATCGGACTGGCGGCCAGCGGCAACATCAACCCGGACCGCACCTTCCCGTCGATGTTCGAACCGGTGCACGGCTCGGCGCCGGACATCGCCGGTCAGGGCATCGCGGACCCGACGGCGACCATCCTGTCGATGTCGCTGCTGCTGGACCACCTCGGTCTGGCCGAGGAGGCAGCCCGGGTGGAGAAGGCAGTGATCGCCGACATCGCCGGTCGGACCGCAGGTCAGCGCCGGAGCACTACCGAGATCGGCGACGCCATCGCCGCAGCCGTATAGACGGCGACCAAACGCGGGGCTTTCTCAGGGCAGCCTTCTCAACCTGGATGGGCTCGGCTCCGCAAGCAGCAGGCGGCTCCGGCGATGGCCAGGGCTGCGGACCTCGAGTTGGTCCCCGCCCTGCCGGTGGTGAGCCAGCCTTCTCTCGGCTAGCGCTCCTCGAGCGTGCGCGCGATGACCGGAGGGGTGACCGAGTGTTCCTTGCGGGCCCGACGCCGAGGACGGTCGGTGGAGACCACCGACTGCTGGCGAGTCGGCAGGCCTTCTGCTCTCGTGTCGTCGCTCGTCTTCCAAGCGTCCGGATACATCTCGTACATGACCTAGATACTAGGACACCCAAGTATTTTTCTGACACTATGTGGGCGACGGCGTCTCGCATACCGGACAAGCCACCTCGCCAGCGCCGACCTGTCAGACTTTGAGGGTGAGTGCTCCTCCACAACTCCCTGAGCTGGTCATCCGCGCCTTGCGGATGTCGCTCGAGCGCGGCTACGTCCAGGCATCGCGATCTGAGACCGGCCGGCTGCTCGCGACACTGGCCGCCACCCGGACGGGCACCATTGCCGAGTGCGGCACAGGTTGCGGGGTCGGCGCCGCCTGGTTGCGGACCGGGGCGCCCAAGCAGACCCGAGTCATCACCGCCGAGCTCGACCCCGAGCTGGCCCACGGGGTGATGGACATGTTCGCCCACGACGACATCGACGTGATGCACGCCGACTGGACCAGCCTGGCCGAGCATGCCCCGTTCTCGCTGCTGTTCCTGGACGCCGGCAGCGCGAAGGGCGCGCCCCGCGAGGACATCATCGAGCTGGTTGAGGAAGGCGGCATGATCGTCCTCGACGACTTCACCCCCTGCCCCAGCTGGCCACCTCTCGATCAAGGCCGGGTCGATCGGGTCCGTCAGGAGTGGCTGTCCGACGAGCGCTTTGTCAGCGTCGATGTGATGGTTGCCGAGGACACCTCGGTCATCATTGCCGTTCGGCGCTGAACCCACAGCAGGCCGCCCCTGACCGGGCAGAGTCGGACCGTTCATCCACTCCACCAATGGCCCGGCCTGGGTCGGTGCACGAAGACAGGATCGGAGACGCGGGAGGCGACAGGGCTCTTCTGCCACGGCCTTGCGCGAAAAGTCGCGATGTGTCGAGTTCTCGAGCCCCATACGGCCGAACGGGCGCGAAGAGTCGCGTTCTGCCGAGTTCTCTAGCCCCACACGCCCGAACGGGCGCGAAAAGTCGCGTTCTGCCGAGTTCTCGAGCCCCACCCCCCGAACGGGCCCGAAAAGTCGCGATCTGCCGAGTTCTCGAGCCCCACACGGCCGAACAGACGCCAGAAGTCGCGTTCTGCCGAGTTTTCGAGCCCATGCCCGCGAACGGGGGCGAAAAGTCGCGTTCTGCCGAGTTTTCGAGCCCCCACCCCCAGAACGCGGCGCGAAAAGTCGCGTTCTGCTGAGTTTTCGACGTCCGGTTGGCATTGCGGCGCGGGTCAGGCATCCTGTGGCAGTGGCCCATCGCAGACACCAGGCGCTCCGTGTGATCGCCGGCATTGTGCTGATGGCGGCCTTCGTGATCATCGCGTTCGCCGTGCTGGCGCGCTATGCGGGCGGGTGGGGCGTGCCGTACTTCTCGTTCCAGACCGAGCGCGGCAGCACCTGCCGGAACACCCTCACCGGCTACCGCTGCGATGCCCTCACCCTGGCGGACCTGGAGTGGTACGCCGACGTGGACCTGCCGGACGCCACCCGGATCAACCACGCCCGCTACGTCGCTACTCATGACTACGTGGTGGACGCGGCAGTGGAGTTCCCGAAGGCCTCGGCGGCTGCCGGTCTGAAGGCGCTGCAGGCCGCGTACGGACACTGCCTGCCCGACCACTTCACCGATCTCGACACTTCCGGCCTGACCCATGTCTGCGTGATGGCCAACGATGCGGTCACCGAAGGCGGCACCCCGAGCAGCAAGCTGTTCAACGTCGGGACCGGACTGCGCAAGGACGGCGTCCGGGTCGCCTCCCTGGAGATCAAGTCCCGCTGACCTCCGCGGACCCCGAACGACGACAGCCCGCCCGTCTCCGGCAGGAGACGGGCGGCCCGAGGTGCGACTGAGTCGGGCCGAGATCAGCGCGCGGCGGTGCCCTCGACGTAGTCGTCGTCGTGGCTCTTCACCCAGGCCATCAGACCGCGCAGCGTGCGCCCGGTCTCCTCGATCGGGTGCTTCTCCCCCGCCTCGCGGAACTTCTTGAACTCCGGCGCACCGGCATCCTGGTCGTCGATGAACCGCTTGGCGAAGGTGCCGTCCTGGATGTCGGCCAGCACGCCCTTCATGCTCTCCTTGACGTGCGCGTCGATGACGCGTGGCCCGGAGACGTAGTCGCCGTACTCAGCGGTGTCAGAGATGCTCCAGCGCTGCTTGGCGATGCCGCCCTCGTACATCAGGTCGACGATCAGCTTCAGCTCGTGCAGGCACTCGAAGTACGCCACCTCGGGCTGGTAGCCGGCCTCGATCAGCGTCTCGAAGCCAGCCTGGATCAGTGCGCTGGCGCCACCGCAGAGGACGGCCTGCTCACCGAACAGGTCGGTCTCGGTCTCCTCGGTGAAGGTGGTCTTGATGCCGCCGGCACGCAGACCGCCGATCGCCTTGGCGTACGACAGGGCCAGGTCCCAGGCCTTGCCGGTGGCGTCCTGCTCCACCGCGACCAGCACCGGCACGCCCCGACCCTCGGAGTACTCACGCCGCACCAGGTGCCCGGGGCCCTTGGGTGCCACCATGGCGACGTCGACGCCCTCCGGCGGGGTGATGTAGCCGTAGCGGATGTTGAAGCCGTGGCTGAAGAAGATCGCGTCGCCGGGGACCAGGTTGGGCGCCACCGCCTCGGCATAGACCTTGCGCTGGACCGGGTCCGGGGTCAAGATCATGATCAGGTCGGCCTCTTCGCAGGCCTCGTACGGCGTCAGCACCCTCAGGCCCTGGGCCTCAGCCTTGGCACGGCTCTTGCTGCCCTCCTGGAGGCCGACGCGGACGTCGACGCCGGAGTCGCGCAGGGACAGCGCGTGAGCGTGGCCCTGGCTGCCGAAGCCGAGGATGGCGACATTGCGCCCCTGGATGAGGGACAGGTCGGCGTCCTTGTCGTAAAACATCTCTGCTGGCACTGAAGTGTTCTCCTTGATACGAAAGTGATCTTGAACGGAAAATGATGTTGCTGGGGAGTTGACGGGCAGGGTGACTATCTCAGACGGCTCTCACCGACTTCGGCCGATCCGGACGCAGTGCCCGGTCGGTGATCGAACGGCTCCCCCGGCCGATGGCGACCAGCCCGGACTGGACCAGCTCGCGAATGCCGAACGGCTCCAGCAGCCGCAGCAGGGCCTCGAGCTTCTCCGGACTCCCGGTCGCCTCGATGGTGATCGCGTCCGAGGCCACGTCGACGGCCTTGGCCCGGAAGAGCTGGACGATCTCCAGCACCTGGCCACGGACCTCGGGATCGGCCCGGACCTTGACCAGGATGAGCTCACGCCGCACCGAGCCCGGGTCCAGCTCGACGATCTTGAGCACCTCGATCAGCTTGTTCAGCTGCTTGGTGAGCTGTTCCAGCACGATCTCGTCGACGGTGACAACCAGAGTGATCCGGGACATCTCGGGGTGCTCGGTCGGCCCGACCGCCAGCGACTCGATGTTGAACCCGCGGCGGGAGATGAGGCCGGACACCCGGGCCAGGACGCCGGGCTTGTTCTCGACCAGGACGCTCAGGGTGTGGGTGTTCACTCAGATCTCCTCGTCCCATTTCGGTGCCATGTCACGGGCGACCTTGATCTCGTCGTTGCTGGTCCCAGCGGCCACCATCGGCCAGACCATGGCGTCCTTGTGCACCACGAATTCCACCACGACAGGCATGTCGTTGATCGACAGGGCCTTCTCGATCACCGCGTCGACCTCCTCCGGAGTCTCGGCGCGCAGCCCGACGCAGCCCATCGCCTCGGCCAGCTTCTGGAAGTCCGGCACCCGGTTGGTCTTCAGGTCGGTGTTGGAGTATCGGCCCTGGTAGAACAGGGTCTGCCACTGTCGCACCATGCCGAGGCTCTGGTTGTTGATCACCGCGATCTTGACCGGGATCCCTTCCAGGGCACAGGTCACCAGCTCCTGGTTGGTCATCTGGAAGCAGCCGTCGCCGTCGATCCCCCAGACCACCGAGTCGGGTACACCCACCTTGGCGCCCATCGCGGCGGGCACGCAGTAACCCATCGTCCCGAGGCCACCGGAGTTGAGCCAGCGGCCGGGCCGTTCGAACGGCAGGTAGTGCGCTGCCCACATCTGGTGCTGGCCGACGCCGGCGGCGTAGTAGGCGTCCGGGCCGGTGAGCTCACCGATCCGCTGGATCACGTACTGCGGCGACAGGCTGCCGTCCTCGGGCAGGTCGTAGCCGGTCGGGTAGCGCCGCTTGAGATCCTGCAGATAGCTGCTCCACTCCGACAGCCGCGGCAGCTGGTCCGGGGACGCCTTGAGCAGGCTGATCAGCTCGGTGATCACCTCTTTGCAGTCACCCACGATCGGCACGTCGGCGACCCGGTTCTTGGAGATCTCGGCCGGGTCGATGTCGGCATGAATCACCTTGGCCAGCGGCGCGAACGACGACAGCTGTCCGGTCACCCGGTCGTCGAAGCGGGCCCCGAGCGAGATCAACAGGTCGCTGCGCTGAAGGGCCCCGACCGCGGCCACCGTCCCGTGCATCCCCGGCATGCCCAGGTTCTGCTGGTGGCTGTCGGGGAAGACTCCGCGCGCCATCAGTGTCGTCACGACCGGGATCCCGGTCAGCTCGGCGAGCTCCTTCAGCTCGGCCGACGCGCCGGCCTTGACCACCCCGCCCCCGACGTAGAGCACCGGGCGGGTGGCGGCACTGATCAGCTTCGCCGCCTCCCGGACCTGTTTGCCGTGCGGTTTGGTGACCGGACGGTAGCCGGGCAGGTCCACCTGCTGGGGCCAGTGGAACGGCGCGGTGGCCTGCAGCGCGTCCTTGGTGATGTCGACGAGCACCGGGCCGGGACGGCCGGTGCTGGCGATGTGGAACGCAGCCTGGATGGCGCCAGGGATGTCCTCGGCGCGTCGGACCAGGAAGTTGTGCTTGGTGATCGGCATCGTGATGCCGGTGATGTCGGCCTCCTGGAAGGCGTCGGTGCCGATCGACGGGCCGGCGACCTGGCCGGTGATGGCGACGATCGGGACGGAGTCCATGTAGGCGTCGGCGATCGGGGTGACGAGGTTGGTCGCGCCCGGGCCGGAGGTGGCCATGCACACACCCACCTTGCCGGTCACCATCGCATAGCCCTGGGCGGCGTGTCCGGCACCCTGCTCGTGCCGCACCAGGATGTGCCGGACGAACTTGGAGTCGTAGAGGGGGTCGTACGCCGGCAGGATGGCGCCACCGGGGATACCGAAGACGACGTCGGCACCGACCTGCTCGAGCGACTTCACGAGTGATTGTGCGCCGGTCAGCACTTCTGCTCCCTGGCGCGGTTGGTCGTCGCTGTCAGCCATCGGCTCTCCTTGTTGTGCCCGGCGCTTCCGGGGGCCGCGCCGGTCTGTCTAGTGTGGATGTTACGCCTGGGGTCCTGGACCCTCGTACCAAGAAAAAACCCCCGGCCGCCGGATGGCAGACGAGGGAGCGTGTCGGTGGCTGAGGTGGCTCAGTCGACACGCTGGCTAACTACGAGAATCTGGGTTGCAGGTTGCACATACTCACGATCGCCCATCCTGACAGGAGTGTCAACCAGCGATATGCCGGGTCTCGGAATCTGGTCCCGCCGTTGACGCCGGGACCAAGGTCCCGGCAGACGGGGACCGGCGCCTGATGCCATCCGAGCCTGTTTGACGATAGAACAGAAGAACAGAGCCCCGCTGGAAGACGGAGGAGACATGGCAGCACACCTGGTGGTCGGGATCGACGGCTCGAGCGAGAGCGGCATCGCCCTGCGCTGGGCGGCGGCCGAGGCCGAACGACGCGGCCTGGCGCTCCGGCTCATCCATGCCCTCAACGTGCCGATCGTCGCCGACCCGTACGGCAGCCCGGTCGCGCTGCCCCGGGTCAACGAGCTGGAGAAGTACGCCGAGAACCTGCTCACCGTCGCCGCCCGCAAGGCGCACACTCCCGGCTCGGAGGTGGAGATCACCACGAAGTTCGAGATGGGCTCCCCCGCCGCGGTGTTGCTGAAGGCCTCCCACGACGCGGCCGGTCTGGTGGTCGGCAGCCGAGGGCTCGGGTCGATCGGGGCGGCCCTGATCGGCTCCGTTAGCGTCCGGCTGGCCGGCAAGGCCGCCTGCCCCGTGTTCATCATCCCGCCCGAGGTGGCGACGGCCGGGCCTATAACCGGGCCGGTCGTGGTGGGCGTCGACGGATCCATCTTCAGCGATGCGGCGCTGCGGGTCGCCCTCGACGAGGCGGCGCTGCTCGGCACCTCGTTGCGCGCCGTCAGTGCCTATCACCTGCCCTGGCTGGCGATGCCGACCGAACCGCGGCTGATCTCCGAGTTCGACGAGGCCGAACGCGAGTACGCCACCAAGGTCGTGCACGAGGCGCTGGAGCGGGTCCGCACCGACGCCGACGCAGCCATCCCGGTCGAGGTCCGGGTGGTTCGGGGCCAGCCGGCCGAGGCCATCATCGACGCCAGCCGGGACGCCGCCCTGACCGTGGTCGGTTCTCGCGGTCACGGCGCGATGAAGCGGATGCTGCTCGGGTCGATCAGCCGGGCGGTGCTGCAGGAGGCCACCCGGCCGCTCGCCATCGTGCACGTGCACAAGAAGGACTCCCCGCGCGAACGCTGATCGGGCGCCGGCGGGCGGGGCTCAGCTGCAGATCGCTCCCACGTTGGCGGACTGGACCAGCTTGGCGTACTTGGCCAGCACGCCCCGCCGCACCGGTCGCGGTGCCGGGGTCCAGCTGGCCCGTCGCCGCTCCAGCTCGTCCGGGTCGACGTCCACGTCGAGGGTGCCCTCGGCCACGTTCAAGGTGATCACGTCGCCGTCGTTCACCAGCGCGATCGGTCCGCCCTCGGTCGCCTCCGGGGCGATGTGGCCCACGCACAGGCCGGTGGTACCGCCGGAGAACCGACCGTCGGTGATCAGCATGACGTCCTTGCCCAGCCCGGCACCCTTGATGGCACCGGTGATCGCCAGCATCTCGCGCATCCCCGGTCCGCCCTTGGGACCCTCGTAACGGATCACCACCACATCACCGGCGGAGATGGTGCCGTCCTCCAGCGCGTCCATCGCGGCCCGCTCGCCGTCGAAGACCCGGGCGGTGCCGCTGATCACGTCGGTGTCGAACCCGGCGCTCTTCACCACCGCACCCTCCGGCGCGAGCGACCCGCGCAGGATGGTGATGCCCCCGGTCGGGTGCATCGGGTTGTCCAGCGCCCGGATGATGGTGCCGTCGATGTCCGGCGGGGCGATGTCGGCCAGGTTCTCCGCCATCGTCTTGCCCGTCACGGTCAGGCAGTCGCCGTGCATCAGACCGGCGTCCAGCAGGGCCTTCATCACGACCGGCACGCCGCCCACCCGGTCCACGTCGTTCATCACATAGCGCCCGAAGGGCTTCAGGTCGCCCAGGTGCGGGATCGACTTGCCCACCCGGACGAAGTCGTCAAGGCTCAGGTCGACCTCGGCCTCGTTGGCGATGGCGAGCAGGTGCAGCACCGCGTTGGTGGAGCCGCCGAAGGCCATCACGACGGCGATGGCGTTCTCGAAGGCTTCCTTGGTGAGGATCTGCCGGGCGGTGATGCCGCGACGCAGCAGCCCGACCACCGCCTCGCCGCTCTTGCGGGCGAACCCGTCGCGGCGACGGTCCACCGCCGGCGGCGCGGACGAGCCCGGCAGCGCCATCCCGAGAGCCTCGGCGGCGCTGGCCATGGTGTTGGCGGTGTACATCCCGCCGCAGGCGCCCTCGCCCGGACAGATCGCCTTCTCGATCTCGGTCACCTGCTCCCGGCTGATCAGGCCGCGTACGCAGGCGCCGACCGCCTCGAAGGCGTCGATGATGGTGACGTCCTTGTCCCCCACCCGGCCGGGCATGATCGAGCCGGCGTAGAGGAACACCGAGGACAGGTCGAGCCGGGCCGCGGCCATCAGCATGCCGGGCAGCGACTTGTCACAGCCGGCCAGCAGCACCGAACCGTCCAGCCGCTCGGCCTCCATCACCGTCTCCACGGAGTCGGCGATGATCTCCCGGCTGACCAGGGAGTAGTGCATCCCTTCATGGCCCATCGAGATGCCGTCCGACACCGAGATGGTGCCGAACTCCAGCGGGTAGCCGCCGGCCGCGTGCACGCCGTCCTTCACCGCCTTGGCCAGCCGGTCCAGCGACAGGTTGCAGGGGGTGATCTCGTTCCAGCTGGACGCGACCCCGATCTGCGGCTTGGCGAAGTCGTCGTCGCCCATCCCGACCGCACGGAGCATGCCCCGGGCTGCGGTCGCCTCCAGCCCGTCGGTGACGGTCCGGGAGCGGGGCTTGATGTCCGGGCCGGTGCTGGTGGTGGTCTCTTCGGGGGCTGAGGTGTCGGCGGTCATGGGGGCAAATCTAGCCGGACGCCACGGGCGCCGAGACAGCAGATCTGGATACCGAGACCAGCTGCCAGGCCAACCCGGCCACCAGCAGCACGCCGAGGGCAGGCCCCAGGTTGGCGATCAGCTGCTGGCCGAAGCTGAAGTGCCGTTCCCGGCCACCGCCGTACGGCAGCGCCGCCAGCGGCAGGCAGACACACACCCACAGCACCCAGAACGCGGCGACGCCGCGGGCCCACCTCGGCAGCGGGTGCCGACCGACCCGCGGAAGCACCACGGCCACCGCCATCGGCAGGATCCAGACATAGTGGTGGGTCCACGACAGCGGGGAGGCCAGGCAGGTGGCCAGCCCGACCAGGGCGACGGCGAACACCTGCTGGCCGCGCCGCCACCAGTGCGCCGCGACCAGCACGCTCACCAGGGCCACCGCCGCCGAGAACGCGAGCCCGGCCAGGGTGGTGACCTTGGAGGTGTCCCCCAGCCGGAAGAACACCCCGAGCAGCGACTGGTTGCCGGTGTACAGCGGCGAGGCGGTCCGGGTGTTGCCGCCCGACAGACCGCCCCAGAAGGCCAGCGTCTCCTTGAACAGCAGCATCGCACCGACGGCCGTGAAGGCCAGGAAGGAGACGATCGCCGTAACGGCCGTCCGCCGCCTGCCGATCAGGAACGCGAAGACGACGAAGAGCGCCGGCGTCAGCTTGATCGCCGCGGCCAGACCGATCAGGGTGCCACGCGGGATGCGTCGGCGCTCCCCGGGCACGTCCGGCAGCAGGTCCGCCACCACCAGCGCCATCAGCAGGGTGTTGACCTGGCCGTAGCCGAGGGTGGTGCGGATCGGCTCCACCGCCAGCACCACCGCCACCCCGACCAGTGCCAGCTTCCAGCCGCGCGGCACCCCGCAGCGCCGGAGCACCGACTGCTGGGCCCAGACCAGCCCACCGGTCCAGATGACCTGCCACATCGCGTACGGCCCGAAGGCGAGCGGCCACATCAGGATGGCCGCGATCGGCGGGTAGATGAAGTACAGGTTCCAGAACGGCGTGGTGGTGGCGAAGATGTCCTTGCCCGCCAGCATGTCCTTGACCGCGTAGACGTACACCTGCAGGTCGATGGTGGACGGATGCCAGGGCCAGAACCTGCCGTAGGCGATGATCACCGGCAGCAGCACCAGGGCGACGACGAACGGCGGCACCAGCTCGACCAGGGTCCGGCTCACCCGGTCGCCGGTGCCGGGCCTCGGGCGGGCGACCGGCAGGGCGTCCTGGCGGCTGCTCATCGGCCACCGGTGATCTGCGCCAGAACCTGGTCCAACTCGGCGTCCGACGTCTGCCGGGGACCGATCATCGACCGGATTCCCGGCGCGTCGGCGTAGCGCGGGATCAGGTGCACGTGCAGGTGGAAGACCTCCTGCCCGGCGACGGCTCGCGACGACGACAGCAGGTTGAGACCGTCGGCCTGCAGGGAGTCCACCAGCAGCCGGGAGCAGGTCTCGATCGCCGGCGCGATCTCGGTCAGCGCCGGTGGCTGGTCGAGGAGGTCGCTGACGTGCCGCTTCGGGACCACCAGGGTGTGGCCCCGGTGCCAGGGACCGATGTCGAGGAACGCGTAGGCATGATCGTCCTCGTACACCCGGCGGGACGGGATCTGCCGGGCGACGATCCCGCAGAACAGGCAGCCCCGATCGGCGCTCATCAGCCGTCCTCCCAGTCGATCTGGTTGGCCAGCGGCTCACCGGCGGCGAACCGGCGCAGCTGGGCCGCGACCAGACGGTCGGCTCGCGGAAAGAAGGCGGTGCTCGGGCCACCCACGTGCGGCGAGATCAGCACCCCCGGCGTGGTCCAGAGCGGGTGCTCGGGCGGCAGCGGCTCCGGATCCGTGACATCCAACGCCGCCCGCAGCCGGCCGCCGGCCGTCTCGGCGAGCAGGGCGTCGGTGTCGACCAGACCGCCGCGGGCCACGTTCACCACCAGCGCGCCGTCCGGCAGCCGGGCCAGCAGCTCCGCGTTCAACAGCCCCTGCGTCTGGGGGGTGAGCGGAGCGACAACCACCAGGACGTCCACCTCGGGCAGCAGGTCGGGCAGCTCGGACACCTTGTGCACGACCGGATCCTCGCGGGCATGCCGGGCCACCCGGGTGAGGGAGGCCAGTTCGAAGCCGGCCAGCCGTCGCTCGATGGCTGCCCCGATCCGGCCGTAGCCGAGGATCAGCACCCGCCGGTCGGCGAGCGCGATCCCGAGGCTCGGCGCCCAGCGCCCCACCGACTGGTTGCGGGCGTAGTCGTCCAGGTGCCGGCCACTGGCGAGTGTCAGGGCCACCGCGAGCTCCGCGGTGCTCGCGTCGTGGACGCCGGCGGCGTTGCACAGTGTCACCCCGGCGGGTAGCAGCGGGACGAAGTTCTCGTAGCCGGCGGTCAGCGTCTGCACCACGCGCAGGCTCTTCATCTCGGCCGCCCGCTCCAGCACCACCTGGGCGTCCTTCATGTAGGGCAGGACGTACAGCTCCACGTCGGCGATGGACGCCGGCATGGGCTCCCCTTGGGCGGTGAACAAGGCCACCTCGACCCCGTCCGGGATGCCGCCGAGGCGCCGTTCGGCCTCCTCGAGGCTGTCATAGGGCAGCCAGACACGCATACAAGACCTCTCTAGCTCGTGACCGGGAGACGCACGGGATAACCGGCCGCCTCCAGGGCGGCCTTCACCTCGCCGATCCGCAAGGTACCAAAGTGAAAGACACTGGCGGCCAGCACGGCGTCAGCACCGGCCGCCACTGCCGGCGGGAAGTCGTCGGCCCGGCCGGCGCCACCGGAGGCGATCAGCGGGACGTCCACCACGGCACGGACGGCGCGGATCATCTCCAGGTCGAACCCGCCGGTGGTGCCGTCAGCGTCCATCGAGTTGAGCAGGATCTCCCCCACCCCGAGCTCGACGCCGCGGCGGGCCCACTCGAGCGCATCCAGCCCTGCGGTCGTGCGGCCGCCGTGGGTGGTGACCCCGAATCCGGACGGCTGGCCATGCTCGCGCCGGGCGTCGACGGACAGCACCAGCACCTGGTTGCCGAACCGCTGGGTGATGTCGGCGATCACCTGCGGACGGCGGATGGCTCCGGTGTTGATGGCTACCTTGTCCGCGCCGGCCCGCAGCAGCACGTCCACGTCGTCGACGGTGCTGACCCCACCCCCGACGGTGAGCGGGATGAAGACCGACTCGGCGGTCCGCCGGACCACCTCCAGGGTCGTCTCGCGACCCTCCACCGAGGCGGAGATGTCCAGGAAGGTGAGCTCGTCGGCACCCTCGCGGTCATACACCGCGGCCAGCTCCACCGGGTCGCCGGCATCCCGCAGGTCGGTGAAGTTGACCCCCTTGACGACCCGCCCACCGTGGACGTCAAGGCAGGGGATCACGCGTACGGCCACCGTCATGCCCCAACCCTAGAGGACCACTCCGCAGGGGCCGAAAACGCCGTCTCCCGCCCTCACCGGCAGCCGTGCGGAGTGTACGGACGCGGCTAGTGCTGGTGGTGCGGGTGCCGGCGCCAGGTCATCGACACCTCGATCCGGCCCTCGTCGAAGACGGCCGAGAGACCATGCTTCGCCAGCAGTTCCAGCACCGTGGCCAGCTCCGGGTCGGCGGCGACCACGTTGGACGTGTCGGGATGCCAGACCTTGAGCTCGAGCATCCCCTCGGTGATGGCGTGGAAGACGTCAGTTTCGGTGAAGAAGACCACCCCCACCACGTCCTCCGGGTTCGCCTTGAGCGCCCGGGAGGCGTCGAAATGGTCCTGGCAGTTCTCCAGGGTCAGGAAGCGTCGGTGCCGCAGCTCACGCAGCACCTCGCCGAGGGCGTCGTTGTCGGTGCGCTCCGGCCAGTGGCGCAGCTCCTCGTTGAGCTCGCTCTCGGCCTCGGCCACGAACTGCTCGGCGAGCCTCTCGGCCTGCGCCGGATCGTCGACCTCGGCCCGGATGAAGTTGCCGACCTCCACCAGCATCCGGCTGCGGTGCAGATAGGCCGCACGCACCACCAGTCGGGCATAGTCGGCGAGCTCCTGCAGAGTGCGGTCATGCCTCAGCGCCATGGCTCCATCCTACGGCGGAGCGGCCACGCGGAGCGGGCCTCGGGACTAGCGCGAGTCCAGGTCCTGCTCGTGTACGAACTCCCCCGGCTCGTCGTCGGCGAACTCGTCCGGTTCCTCCGGGACGAAGGCGACCACTCCACGGCGCATCGACTGGACCACCTGCCGAGCCGTGTCGCGCAGGGGTCCGGGGCCGCTGGCGGTGCCGACCTGGTCGGCGAGGTCGAGGACCTGGCGCACCCAGCGGACGAAGTCGCCGGCGGTCAGCTGGCTCTCGTTCAGCACCGCTGCCAACGGCCGACCGGCCGCCCAGGCATACGCGGCCTGGCTGAAGCCGATGTCGAGCTCGGGTCCGCGCTCCAGCCGGGCGTCGCGTTCGACCAGCGACACCTCCCGCCAGATCCGGCGGAGCTGCTGCATCGCGGTCTCGCTCACCCGGTCCGGCATCCGCGGGGGGCGGGCCGAACCGTCGCTTCGGCGCGACTCGTAGACCAGCGAGGCCAGTACCGCGGCCAGCTGAGGCGCGGTCAGGTCGTCGAAGACACCGCCGCGGATGCACTCGGCCGCCACCAGGTCGAGCTCGTTGTAGATCCGGGCCAGCATCCGCCCGTCCGGGGTCACCTCGGTGCCGCCGTCGCCGCCGAGATAGCCGAGCGACTCCAGCACCAGGCAGATCTTGTCGAAGTGGTTGGCGATGGTGTTGGTGCGCGAGCGGACCCGGTTCTGCGTCTTCTCGTTCTCCCGCTGCAGCCGGAGCGCCCGTTCGGCCCAGCGGGCGTGGGTCTCGCGGTCCGGGCAGCCGTGACAGGGATGCGCCTGCACCTGGGCGCGCAGCTCGGCGATCTTGGCCGTCGTCTCCCCGTCGGCCTGGTCGCGATGGAACCGGCCCGGGTCGAGGTCGACGGTGGCCAGCTTCGAGCGGAACGCAGCCGCCAGGTTGCGCCTGGAGGCCGGCTCCTTGGGGTTGAAGTGCTTGGGCACCTTCATCCGCCCCACCGCGGCGACCGGCCTGGGGAAATCCACCAGGCTGAGTCGGCGGACCTGCCGGTCCTCCGTCATGACCAGCGGCCGCGGCCCGTCCCGGTCGCTCCGGACGCCTGGGTCGATCACCACGACCCAGCCGGCGCTCTTGCCAGCCGGCACCCTGATGATGTCGCCGATCTTCAGACCCAGCAGCGACTCCAGCGCCTCGGCCCGCCGGTCCGCCTTCCGCTCGCGGGCCGCCTCGGCCTCCAGGGCGGAGATGTCGTCCCGCAGCCGGGCGTACTCGAGGAAGTCGCCCAGCTCGCACCGGGTCTGTTCCAGATACCCCTCGATCGCCTCGGAGTTGCGAGCCAGGGTTCGGGCCAGCCCGACCACGGACCGGTCCGACTGGTACTGGGCGAACGACTGCTCCAGCAGCGTCCGGGCCCGTTCGCGGCCGACACTGCTCACCAGGTTCACCGCCATGTTGTACGTCGGCGTGAAGGAGGACCGGAGCGGGTAGGTGCGGCGCGAGGCCAGACCGGCAACGGCCCGCGGGTCCAGGCCGGGCTGCCACAGCACCACCGCATGACCCTCGATGTCGATCCCGCGCCGGCCGGCCCGTCCGGTCAGCTGGGTGTACTCCCCCGGCGTGATGTCGGCATGCACCTCGCCGTTGTACTTCACCAGCTTTTCCAGCACCACGCTCCGGGCCGGCATGTTGATGCCCAGCGCGAGCGTCTCGGTGGCGAACACCACCTTGATCAGACCCTTGACGAACGCCTCTTCCACGCACTCCTTGAAGGCCGGCAGCATGCCGGCATGGTGTGCCGCGATGCCGCGCTCCAGCGCCTCCAGGAACAGGTCGTAGTTGAGCGCCCGCAGGTCGGCGCCGCTGAGTCCGGCGGTGTGCCGCTCGGCGATCTCGGTGATCTCGGTCCGCTCAGCAGCGCTGGTCAGCCGGATCCCGGAGGACAGCAGCTGTCGGGCGGCCGCGTCGCAGCCGACCCGGGAGAAGATGAACACGATCGCTGGCAGCAGCGCGTCTTGGTCCAGGGCCTCGACCATGTCTGCTCGCGACGGCACCGACGACCGCTGCCCGTTCTGCGGTCCCCGGCCGCGGGCCGCCGCACCGCCGTAGGCGCCGCTGCCGTAGGCCACCGTCCGCTTACCCTTGCCGTTGCGCCCGCGCGGGCGGCGGGAGTCGTCACGCACCGAGCGGGACTCGTCCCGTGCGATCCGGGTCAGGGCCGGGTTGACCTCCGCCTTCTTGCCGGTCGGTGCCTCGACCGCCGTCGGCGCGTCGTCGGCGAACAGGTCGTAGAGCTTCTTGCCCACCATCACGTGCTGGAACAGCGGCACCGGTCGTCGCTCCGAGACCACTACCGCCATCTCGCCGCGCACCTCGGAGAGCCAGTCGCCGAACTCCTCGGCGTTGCTCACCGTCGCCGACAGCGCGACCACCTGGATCGACTCGGCCAGCCCGATGATCACCTCTTCCCAGACGGCACCGCGGAACCGGTCGGCCAGGTAGTGCACCTCGTCCATGACCACGAAGCCGAGGTTGTCCAGCGTCCTGGAGTTCGCGTAGATCATGTTGCGCAGCACCTCGGTGGTCATCACCACCACCGGTGCCTCGGAGTTGATCGAGGAGTCGCCGGTGAGCAGCCCCACCGCGGCGGAGCCGTGTCGGCGGACCAGGTCTGCGTACTTCTGGTTCGACAGCGCCTTGATCGGGGTGGTGTAGAAGCACTTGCGGCCCTGGCTCAGCGCCAGGTAGACAGCGAACTCACCGACGATGGTCTTGCCGGCCCCGGTGGGCGCGGCGACCAGCACGCCCGAGCCGGCTTCCACCTGGGCGCACGCCTGGCGTTGGTAGTCGTCGAATTCGAAGCCGTACGCGTCGGCGAACAGCGACAACGTCGGGCTCATCTGGGTGTGGCGGAATCGCGCGTAGGCCGCTGCTGGGCTGGTCGACTCCGAAGGGCTGAGTTCCATAACGTCTGCCAACGTACTAGCCACCCACGCCCGAGCGTGCAGATGGGAGCGGTCCGGCCCCGACCTGGCAGGGCCCCACTACGGCGGGCCCCAGTGCGGCACACCCGGCAAGGGGGTGCCAGAGGTGTCAGGCACCAGCACCGTGATCGCCGCCGGCACCGACGTGACCGTCAGCGGCGCGGCCCCGATCAGCTCGCCGTCACCGAACCCGACCAGCCCCGGCCCCTCCACCCGGACCTGACGCGCCCGCAACTGCTCAACGCAGGCATCCCTGGCGAACCGGCCGGAGTACATCGACGGCAGCAACCTGAGCAGCTTCAGCCTGCCGACCGGGTGGATGATGGTGACGTCCAGCAACCCGTCGGTCGGATCGGCCCGGGGACAGATCTGCATCCCGCCCCCGTAGCAGCTGGTGTTGCCGACAGCGACCAGCATGGCCTCCAGTTCACGCACCGTGTCGTCGATCACCAGTCGGTACGACAGCGGCGAGAACACCCGCAGCTCGGCCAGGGTGGCCAGCGGGTAGCGCAGTGAGCCCTTCGGCCAGGGCATCTGGTTGGCCCTGCGGTTCACCAGGGCGTCGAAGCCGGTCGCGACGACGGTGCCGATGAAGCGGTCCGCCACCTGGGCCAGGTCGATGCGTCTGCTCCGGCCGGCGGCGATCACCCTCGCCGCGGCGACCGGGTCGCGCGGGTCAAGCCCGACCCCGCGGGCCAGGTCGTTACCGGTCCCGGCCGGGATCAGCCCGAGAGCGGTCGAGGGATGCCCGGCGCAGGCGTTGATGCCGAGATGCATGATCCCGTCGCCGCCCATCACCGCCAGCACGTCCTCGCCCGCCTCGGCGACCTCGCGGGTCATCTGCCTAGCCTCGTCGAAGTCCCGGCTGAGCAGAATCCCCACCTGATGGCCGGAGTCGCGCAGGATCGCTGCGACCTGCGGGAGGAGGGCCTGTGCACGCCCCTTGCCGGCGGAGGGGTTGACCACGAGCTGGATCTTCACCGATCGGTCCCGCTCACCGATCAGACTCGCTCGCCGGTCGTCCCCTCTTCATCGGCCGATCGGGGCCGGATGGACCCACCCTCAGCCCTGCTCGTCGATCTTCTTCTTGAACCCCATCGCGTCGGCCATGCTGTCGCCGGCGGCGGCCCCATTCACCTTGGCGCTGGAATTGCCGTTGACCTGGGTGTCATCGCTCTCGGACAGCTTCTGCAGAGCGACGTCGTCGTCCACACTGCCGCGCAGCACCAGCTCACCGTCGGAGTCGACCGCGCGGCGGGCCTTGCGCCGGTCCAGGATGTGCGCGATCACCTCGCTCAGGATGAACAGCACCGTCATCGGTAAGGCCAGCAGCAGCATCGACACCGGGTCCACCGACGGCGTGGCCACGGCCGCGAAGACGAACACGCCGAAGATGACGTAGGAGCGGTACTTGGACAGTTGCACCGCCTTGACGACGCCCATGATGTTGAGCATCAGCACGAACAGCGGGATCTCGAAGGCCAGGCCGAACACGAGCATCACGCGGATCAGGAAGGTCAGGAACTCCGACACGTCCTGCAGGTTCGTGATCGCAGCGCCGGCCGGGGTGAAGCCGATCATCACCGCGATGCCCTTGGGCATCACGTAGTAGCCCAGCGCGATGCCAGCGGCGAACAGCGGGCTGGCGATGCCGACGAAGATCAGCGTCCACTTCTTCTCCTTGGCCAGCAGGCCAGGGACGATGAACGCCCACAGCTGGTAGAGCCAGACCGGCCCGGACAGCACCAGACCGGCGATCAGTGACACCTTCAGGGAGAGGGTGAACGGTTTGGACACGCTGCCGATGACGATCGAGGCGTTGATGTCCGGTCGCTTCTCCTTGATCAGCGCAATGGCGGTGCTGTACGGCTCCAGCAGCAGTTGGAACAGCCACTCGTAGAAGACGAAGCCGATGATGGTGCCGACCAGGATGGCGAGCGAGGCGACGACCAGCCGATAGCGCAGTTCGCGCAGATGCTCGAACAGCGTCATATTGCCGTCGGGCGGCAGCGGCGGCGGCTTGAGCCACTTCAGACTGAAGTGGATCGGCCGCCCCCTCAGTGTCAGAGGCACGGAATGGAAGGGCTACTCAGACGTCTTTGCGGACGTCGCTCGTGGAGGGGTCCTGCGCCTTGGTCTGGGGACCCTCGACCCATTCGGCGTCGATCGGCTCACCCTTGACCTGGCGGGTCTCCCGGGTTTCAGCAGGCCGACCGTCGGTCACGGTCTGGTCGTTCTGCTCCTTGGTGAGGCCCTTGGTCTCCTCCTTGAACTCCTTCAGGGCTCGGCCGGTGCTCTTGCCCAGGCCGGCCAGTCGGGAACCACCGAAGAGCAGCAGCACCACGGCGAGAATGATCAAGAGTTCGGGCACGCCAAGTCCAAACATGGCCAGCGGAGTCATAGTTTCCTCATTTCCAGCGTGACGATCGCCACGCTGCTCTCATCCTACGTCGTCGACAACCGATCCACGTCCATGGTCGGGCTGGGAAACGCCGGCCAGGGAGTGATCCTCCGGCATCTCGATCTGGGCCAGCAGGTCGGCCAGCTGGCCGCCGCGCTCGGCCAGCACCGTGACCTCGGAGAACAGATCGGACGCCTTGTGCGCGAGCCACACCGCATAGCAGATCACCATCACCAGACCGGCCAGGGCGATCCCGCAGAAGATAAAGACCCACATCACCCGCGCAGCCTACCTGCGTCCGGCTGCCGTCATCCACCGCCCGCGTACTACCGGCCGTCGAACAGCACGGCGTACTGCGCCAGCGCCTCTTCGGCAGCCTCCACCGCCGAGTCCCCAGCACCCTCAGGTGCAAGCACCCGGGCTCCATCGCCGAGCCTGAGCAGCAGTCCGCGCAACCAGGCGGGGTCGGTGACGTGCAGAGAGACGGTCAGGCCGCCGGCGCCGTCCGGCGTCGCCTGCTCGGTCGGGTAATACTCGGCCACCCAGGTGGACCCGGGCTTGAGCGCCAAGGTGACCAGCGGGGCATCCTTGAGCGCGTCGAACCATCCTGTGGACAGGTCCTTGAGCTGGACCTGATGCGGTTCGGTCGGCGTGTCGGTGATGTCGACAGCAGCGATCCGGTCCAGCCGGAAGGTGCGCAGGCCGTGTGCGGAGTAGCACCAGGCCTCCAGGTAGCCGTAGCCTTCCAGGACGAAGACCCGCAGCGGGTCGACCATCCGCCGGGTGGTCTCGGCCCTGCTCGCCACGTCGTACGTCAGATCGAGCCGACGCCCCTCCCGCAGTCCCCGATTCACCCGCTCGGTGATCTCGTCTCGGGCCGCGGTGACACTGACCGAGGCCTGGTCGGCCGCCGCGAGGTTGCCGGCCGCGGCGCTGAGCTTGACCAGAGCCCGGTCGATCGCCGCCCGGTCGCCGGGGCTGGCCACTTCCCGCAACGTGCGCAACGCCAGCACCAACGCCAGCGCCTCGTCGGCCGACAGCCGCAGTGGGCGGGTGAGGTAGTCGGCGTTGCTGAGATGGATGACGCCCTCCCCCTCCACGGCGTCCATGTCGATGTCGATCAGGTCACCGGGGGTGAGGCCCGGCATGCCGCACATCCACAGCACGTTGAGGTCCTCGCGCAGGGTCTTCTCGGAGATGCCGAAGGCCTTGGCCACCTCCGACATCGAGGCGCCGTCGTGCTCGGTCAGGTAGGGCACGAGGCTAAGCAGCCGGCGCACCTGGGACTGTGAGGTCATCGGGCCCCCTGCGATCCGGCGGGCTGCGCAGCACGGGCGGCGTCGACCACCGAGCGCAGCTGGCGGATCACACCCTCACGGAGCTCGGGCGGTTCGATCACCACCACATCGGCCGCGTAGCGGGCGACCTCCTCGGCGAAGGTCCTGGCATCGCTGTAGCCGACGCTGACCACCTCGAATCCGCTCAGCTCGCCCCTTCCTCGGTCGACACCGCCTCGGTTCGCGGGCTCGACGGCGCTGCCCCGGCGCCGCAGGCTCGGCGCCTTCCCGGTGCGGATCGCCAGGATGGCTGCTGCGGTGGGCTCATCCGGCCCCAAGGCCCGCGCCAGTGAACGCAGATCCAGATCGTCCGGGACCTCGAACGCACCGGCCTTCGAGGCCCGCTTCGGCAGGTCGACGATCCGGGACAGCTTGAACATCCGGGTCGCGTCCCGGTCGACGTCGCGGCCGATCACATACCAGCGTCCCTTGGACGAGGTGATCCCCCACGGCTCGAGGGTGCGCTTCTGCCCTCCCCGGTAGGTGAACGACATCCGGGTGCGCTCGATCACCGCAGTCCAGAGCGGTTCGAACGCCGGCTCGGTCGCCGACACCGACGGCTCCAGTGTGGTGAGGTGCGAGGCGTCCGGCTCGACGCCGGCCGCACGCAGCTTGGCGATGGCACTCCGGGTCGACTCGGCCATGCTCGCGTGCTGCCAGACCCGTGCTGCGACGCCGACCACGGCCGCCTCCTCGGCGTCCAGGTCGATGGGGGGCAGCTCGAACTCCGACGGCAGGATCCGATAGCCGGCCTCGTCGTCGAAGAACGCATCAAAGCCCCCGACCTCGATCGGCACTCCCAGACTGCGCAGCTCGTCCTTGTCCCGCTCGAAGGTACGCTCGAACGCGGCGTCGGTCAGGTCGTGGTAGCCCTCGACGGCCTCGCGAATGCGACTCTTCGGCACGAACTTTCCGCCCGTCACCAACAGGCAGATGGTGAGGTTGAGGATCCGCTCGGTCTTGCGGGGTGCCATGCTGAGCTTCGCTTCCTGAATTTCCGGATGGGGCCAAACGTATGTTCGATGACGGGTTCAGTGGAACGTTATCAGCCAAGGAGAACGAAGATCGTGAACGGCGCCGGACGATACGCACCCAGTCCGACCGGCGAGCTGCACCTGGGCAACCTGCGCACAGCGCTGCTCGCCTGGCTGTTCGCCCGCTCCACCGGCCGCCGGTTCCTGCTCCGGTTCGAGGACCTCGACCCGGAGCGGTCGGACCGGGCCCACGCCGATCGCCAACTGGCGGACCTGACCGCCCTGGGCCTCGACTTCGACGGCGAACCACAGACCCAGTCCGACCGGTGGGCGAGCTATGCCGAGGCCGTCGATCGGCTGGCCGGGCGCACCTACGAGTGCTACTGCAGCCGCCGCGAGATCGCCGAGGCCCCCTCCGCTCCTCATCGTCAGCCCGGCTCGCTCCGGACCTACCCGGGCACCTGTCGGGACCTGAGCAACGAACAACGGGCCGACCGGCTCGCCGAGGGTCGCCGTCCCGCCCTGCGGTTACGCGCCGGCGGCGCCAGTGAGACCGTTCAGGACCTGCTGCACGGTGAGGTCACCCGGATGGTGGACGACTTCGTACTGCGCCGCAACGACGGCGTCTGGTCCTACAACCTTGCTGTCGTCGTCGACGACGCCGCGATGGGCGTCGACCAGGTTGTCCGCGGGGACGACCTGCTCTCCTCGGCTCCCGGACAGGCCTATCTGGCCGCGCTGCTCGGCGTTCCCGCGCCGATGTACGCCCATGTGCCGCTGGCGGTGAACGCCTCCGGGCAGCGGCTGGCCAAGCGCGACGGCGCGGTCACGCTGGCCCGGTTGGCCAGACAGGGCGTCAGCGCCGGCGAGGTGCTCACCCTGATCGCGGTGTCGCTGGACCTGGCTGGACCCACCGAACGGGTCACGCCGGCGCTGCTGCTGGAGCGCTTCGACCCCGCCGCCCTCCCCCGGCGGCCGTGGGCCGTCCCGGGCAGTCCGGCCGGTAGCCTCAGGGCGTGATCATCTGGGCGGAGGCCACCGTGGCCGAGATCAGCCGTAGCTGGGCCGGGGCCGTGGAGCTGACCGCTCGCCGTGACGACGGGACCGACTGCCGGGCGCTGGCGTACACCTCGCTGATGGCGGTGCCGGAGCCGGGCGACCGACTGCTGCTCAACGTCGCTGCACTGGAACGCGGCCTGGGCACCGGCGGTTACGCGTTGGTGATCGCCGTCCTCGCCCCGGACGGTCACCTGAAGGGTCAGCCGCCGGCGCCGGCGGGGCACCTGGTGAAGGCGCGCTATCTGCCGTTGCAGGCGATGGTGGCCGGGGCGGACGAGCAGGGCTCAGCCTTCCACGACCTGCTCGCCGAAGCGGACGACATCGACGGACTGCCGGTGCTGGTCGCCGACCTGCACTCGGCGCTGGCACCGATCCTGGCCGCCGTCCACCACGACCGGCCCGGGGCCCGGGTGGTGTATCTGATGAGCGACCACGGTGCGCTCCCGCTGGCGTTCTCCAGGACTGTGGCCGAGCTCAAGGAGGCGGGCGTGCTGGCGGCCACCGTGACCGTCGGCCAGGCGTTCGGCGGCGACCTGGAGGCGGTCAACGTGCACTCCGGCCTGCTCGCGGCCCGCTGGGCTCTCGATGCCGACCTGGTCGTCCTCACCCAGGGCCCCGGCAATCTCGGCACCGGCACCCGCTGGGGGTTCTCCGGGGTGGCGTGCGGCGAGGCGATCAACGCCGTGGCGGTGCTCGGCGGGCGGCCGGTCGGGTCGCTGCGGATCTCCGGCGCCGACCCGCGGGAGCGTCACCGCGGCGTCTCCCATCACAGCCTGACCGCGTACGGCCGGGTCGCCACCGCCGCAGCGGACATCGTGCTGCCGCAGTTCGCCCAGGCCACCTCGTTGCAGGGCATCGCCGGGCTGGAGCAGGTGGCCGAGATGTCCGACGAGGTCAGCGCCGCAGCCGGCCGGCTCAGCCGACACCGGCTGGTGCCCGTCGGTCTCACCGGTCTGGACCGGGCCCTGCTCGCCTCGCCGGTCCGGCTGTCCACCATGGGTCGTGGGCTGGACGACGACCCGGCCTACTTCCTGGCCCAGGCTGCGGCCGGCCGGCACGCGGCTGCCCTGATCGACGTGCCGGCCGCCCAATAAGTCACTGGCAGAAACGGACCACTCATCACCCCACGCCGCACCGGCCCAGCCTGGGTCGGGAACGCCTCACCCGACGGGTGGTCGTTTTCTTGCAGGGAAGGTGCGCACCGGGCAAGCCAGCCGGCTACTGACCCTGCTGGGCGAACAGCAGGTCGACGACCAGGACTAGCGTCTCGCCCTTGCCGATCTTCGGCTTCTCGTTGCCGTCGGGATAGCCGTCCGCCGGCGGCACCACCAGCAGCACCCGGCTGCCGACGGTCTGGTTCACCAGACCCTTCTGCATCCCGGGCAGCAGGCCGTTCAGCGGGTAGGTGGCCGGGGCGGCACCGTAGTTCTGCTCGACGACCTTGCCGTCACTCCAGGTCAGCCACTGGTAGCGGAAGGTGATCTGGTCCGAGGCCGCCACCTTCTTCCCGGTGCCCTTGATCAGCGGCTGGATCTGCAGGCTCGCCGGTGGATCACCCTTGGGGATGCTCACCTTCGGTGTGCCCTTCTCGTCGGTCACCGTCGGCAGACCCTTCTTCGGCTCGACCTTCTTGCCCTCCGGGCCGTCCAGGGTGACAGCGACGATGTCGACCACGAAGATCAGCGTGTCGCCCACCTGGACGTTGATCTGCGGGTTGCCGCCCTGGGAGTCATACCCGTCCTTGCCCGGCATCGCGATCAGCACCCGGCTGCCCTGGCGCTGGCCGACCAGACCCTTGCCGAAGCCCGGCACCACCTGGTCCAACGAGAACGCCACCGGCTTGCCGGCGCTGTACGACTCGTCGAACGCGACTCCGGTCCGGCCGTTCAACCCGACGTAGTTCACCTCCACCGAGGTGCCCTTCCTGATCTTGGCGCCGTTGGAGTCCTTCAGCACCTTCGTCCGGGTCTTGTCGATCGCCCAGGGCTTCTTCACCGTGACCTTGGGCTGCTTGCCGAAGTCGCCCTTCACCGTGACCTTGTCGAAGTTGCTCGACGGCGTCACCTTGGCTGCACTGGGCGACGGCGACGCTGACGCGCTGGCACTGGCTGCCGGTGTGCTGGGCGTGGACGCCTTGTCGGTCTTGTCGGAGCAGGCGCCCAGCACCAGCAGCGAGGCAGCCAGGCCGACGGAGACCAGGGTCTTGGAGAGCTGAGAGGAACGCACCCGGGAACGATACCCGCCGAGCGGAAATCCGCCGCTATCCGGCTGCGCTCAGTGGCTGCGCCGCATCGTGGAGATCAGCCGTTCCACCCGCCCGTCCACGGCGGAGAACGGGTCCTTGCACAGGACTGTACGCTGCGCCTGGTCGTTGAGCTTCAGGTGCACCCAGTCCACGGTGTAGTCGGCCCGGGCATCCTGGGCGGCGCGGATGAAGTCGCCGCGCAGCTTGGCGCGGGTACTCTGCGGCGGGACGGACTTGGCCCGGAAGACGGCCGGGTCGCTGGTCACTCGGGCGACGGTGCCACGGCGCTCCATCAAGGTGAACAGCCCGCGCGCCCGCCGGATGTCATGGTAGGCCAGGTCGAGCTGGGCGATCCGCGGGTCGGCAAGCGTCATGTTGTGCTTGGCGGAGTAGCGGTCCAGCAGCTTGAACTTGATGGCCCAGTCGATCTCGGTGTCGATCAGCGCCAGCTTGTCCTCCGACACGGCCCGCAGGGTCCGTTCCCACAGGTCCAGCACCCGCGCGTTCACCGGGGTGTCCAGGCCGTTGCCGTGGACGTACTCGGCCACCTTGTCGAAGTACTCGGTCTGGATCTCCAGCGCGGACATCCGTTTCCCGTTGGCCAACGAGACCTTCGTCCGGCCGGTTCGGTCCCGGGAGATGTCACGGATGGCCCGGATCGGGTTCTCCAGGGTGAGGTCCCGCATTCCGACACCGGCCTCGATCAGCTGCAGCACCAGCTCGGCACTGCCGACCTTCAGCAACGTGGTGGTCTCGCTCATGTTGGAGTCGCCGACGATGACGTGCAGCCGGCGGTACCGTTCCGGGTCCGCGTGCGGCTCGTCGCGGGTGTTGATGATCGGGCGACTGCGGGTGGTGGCCGAGGAGACGCTCTCCCAGATGTGCTCGGCCCGCTGGCTGATGCAGTACTCGGCGCCGCGCGGGGTGTGCATCACCTTCCCCGCACCGCAGATCAGCTGCCGCGAGACCAGGAACGGCACCAATACATCGGTGATCTTGGCGAAGTCGCCGATCCGCGAGATGAGGTAGTTCTCGTGACAGCCGTAGGAGTTGCCGTGGCTGTCGGTGTTGTTCTTGAACAGGTAGATGTCGCCCTGGATGCCTTCGGCCAGCAGTCGCTGCTCGGCGTCGACGATGAGGTCCTCGAGAATGCGCTCGCCCGCCCGGTCGTGGGCGATCAGCTGTCCGAGGTCGTCACACTCCGCGGTGGCGTACTCCGGGTGGGATCCCACGTCCAGATAGATCCGCGACCCGTTCCGCAGGAACACGTTGCTCGACCGACCCCAGGTCACCACCCGGCGGAACAGATACCTGGCCACCTCGTCGGGAGTGAGCCGGCGACTGCCACCGGAGGTGCAAGCCACCCCGTACTCGGTCTCGAGACCGTAGATCCTCCGGTCCACTGTGCTCCTCGTCATCGACTGGATCCAAGCGTAACCACTCGTGGAAAGGAAACGTGGCCATTCACCGGATCGAGTCCGACTAGTCGCTGATGAGATCCAGCAGGCCGCCGAGCTCGTCACGGGTCAGGTCGCGCAGGGTGCCGACCTTGAGGCTGCCCAACCGGACCGGCCCGATGCCGGTCCGCGACAACCGGCGCACCGGATGCCCGACCGCCTCGAGGGTGCGACGGACCAGCCGGTTGCGTCCCTCGTGCAAGGTGATCCGCACCAGCGTCCGGTCGCCGCTGGTGGAGACGATCTTGACCTGGTCGGGCTTGACCGGGCCGTCCTCGAGGGTGATCCCGGCCTTCAGCCGCTTCAGCGTCTGTGGCGACACCAGCCCGGTCACCTCGGCCAGGTAGGTCTTGGGCACCTCGTACGACGGGTGCGCCAGCTTGTGGGCGAAGTCGCCGTCGTTGGTCAAGATCAACAGGCCCTCGGTGTCGGTGTCCAGCCGGCCGACGTGGAACAGCCGCTCCTTGCGGGTCTGCAGGTATTCGGTCAACGTCGGTCGCCCCTCGGGGTCATCCATGGTGGACACCACCCCCCGCGGCTTGTTGAAGACGACGTAGACGTGGTGGCGCGGGGGCGGGATCCGTGATCCGTCGACGCGGACCACGTCACGCTCGGGGTCGATCCTCAGTCCCTGCTCGGTGACGATGCGGCCGTTCACCTCGACCCGGCCCTCGCTGATCATGATCTCGCTGGCTCGTCTGGAGGCGATGCCGGCCGCGGCCAGCACCTTCTGCAGTCGAACGCCTGTCTCTTGGCTCACTGGTCGTCTCCGGATCGGCTGGGCGTCGGGTCGTCGGGGTGGTCACTAGAAGTGGTGGCATGAGCAGCATCATCGGTGTCGGCCGGTTGTGGGACGGCCGCCAGCTGGCCCAGCTCCGCCTCCAGCTCCTCGACGTCGGGGAGGTGGGGGGCGAGCTCGGGCAGCTCGTCCAGCGACCGCATCCCCATCCGTTCGAGGAAATAGCTGGTGGTGCGGAAGACCATCGCGCCGGTCTCCTGGTCGGGGCCGGCCTCCTCGAGCAGTCCGCGGGAGAGCAGGGTGCGGATCACGCCGTCGACGTTGACCCCGCGTACGGCAGAGATGCGACCCCGTGAGATCGGCTGCTGGTAGGCGACCACGGCCAGCGTCTCCAGAGCCGCCTGCGACAGCCGGGACTGCTGTCCCTCCAGCACGGAGGCTGCCACGACGTCGGCGTGCTCGGCCCGGGTGTAGTAGCGCCAGCCCTCGCCCACCCTGCGCAGCTCGAAGCCCCGGCCGGTCTGGTCGTAGAACTGCACCAGCTCGGCCAGGCAGTCGGCGACGACACTGACCGGCACGTTGAGCGTCGTCGCCAGGCTGGTCTCGGTCACCGGCTCCTCGGCGAGCAGCAGCAGCGCCTCGACCGGTCCGCTGATGTCCGCCGCCGTCCGGGGGGCCGCCTGCTCGGCAGTCTCGTCGGAGGGGTCCAGCTCGTTGTCGTCAGCCACCGGCGTCCTCCTGGTTCGATGTCACGTCGTTCTCCTCCGAGGCAGGGCCGGTCGAGGTCGGGTGGGCGGAGTCCCCGCTGGCCGCGTCGGGACCGGGGGGCTTCGCCTGGGTGTCGTCGTCGCCGGGGCCGGCGGCGACGTCGAACTCGTCAGAGATCTGCAGGTCGCCGTCGTCGGCGCCGGTCCAGCGGATCGTCAGCTCGCCGAGCGGGGTGAGCTGCTCGAACGCGACCGCTCCTTCGCGGAACAGCTCGAGCAGGGACAGGAACCGGCAGACGGTGGTCACCCGGTCGGGCGAGTCGCCGGTCAGAGCCCGGAAGGTGAGTGCGCGGGCACGGCGAAGCCGGTCTACCACGATCTGTGCCTGCTCGCGAACCGAGACTGTCGGGGCGTGCAGGTGGGCCAGCGACACCACGTCCGCTTCCTTGGGCGTCATCGCCTTGACCGCAAGCGCAGCGAACCTGTCCAGGGTGATGGTGATGGTCACCTCGGGAAGCAGATGGGCGAACTGCGGCTCGAGTCCAACGGTCCGCGGGTACCGCCGCCCCTGCGACTCCAGCGTCCCGGCAAGGAAGGCGGCGATCTGCTTGAAGGCGCGGTACTGCAGCAGGCGGGCGAACAGTAGGTCACGCGCCTCCAGCAGGGCCAGGTCCTCCGGGTCGTCCACCTCGCCGGACGGGATCAGCCGGGCGGCTTTGAGGTCCAGCAGGGTGGCCGCGACCAGCACGAACTGGCTGGTCTGCTCGAGATCCCACTGCGGTCCGGCGGCCCTGATGTGGGCGATGAACTCATCGGTCACCCGGGAGAGCGCCACCTCGGTGATGTCCATCTTGTGCCGCGAGATCAGCTGCAGCAGCAGGTCGAAGGGGCCCTCGAAGTTCGCGAGGTGCACCTGGAACTTGCCACCGGACGAGTCGGGCTCGGTCGGCAGGGACGTCACGCTCACGACTGCGACAGCCTGCGGACCAGCTCGGAGTCGGAGCCCCGTTCGGCCAGCTCGGCGATCACGGCCGCGATCGCCTCCCGGACGATCCGGCCGCGATCCACCGCCATCCCGTGCTCGGCGCGCAGCGTCAGCCTGGCCTGCTCGAGTGCGAGCAGCTCGTCGCCGCTGACGTACACCGTGATCTTCTCGTCGTGCCGGACCCGGCCGGACCCTCGTCGCCCGGCACGGGAAACAGGCGCCGGCGACTCCGCCGGGGCTGCCGACGGAGCCGGTCGGGGCGGGGACTCCTCCGCTGGCCTGTGCTGCTGCGGCGGCGCCTTGGGCCTCTCGCCCCCGGTTCTGTCGTCGCCCGTCCGGTCGCTGCCAGTCTGGTCCCGATCGCTCGGGTGCGTGCTGCGGAAGAGCTCGGCCGCACCCGGCAGGCTCACTCGACGAGGCACCGTGCCAGCACCTCACGCGCCAGGGAACGGTAGGCCGCGGCGCCCGGCGAGCTGGTGGCGTAGGTGGTGATCGGCTCACCGGCCACCGTCGTCTCGGGGAACTTCACCGTACGCCGGATGACGGTGTGGAAGACGGTCTCGCCGAACGCCTGCACCACTCGTTCCAGCACCTCGCGGCTGTGCAGCGTGCGGGGGTCGTACATGGTCCCGAGGATGCCCAGGATCTCCAGCTGCGGGTTGAGCCGGTCCTGCACCTTGGAGATGGTGTCGGTCAGCAGCGCGATGCCGCGGAGGGCGAAGAACTCGCACTCCAGCGGCATGATCACCTTGTCGGCCGCCGTCAGCGCGTTCACCGTCAGCAGGCCGAGCGACGGGGCGCAGTCGATCAGGATGACGTCGTAGCGGTCCCTGATCCGCTCCAGCACCCGCAGCAGGGTCTGCTCACGGGCGACCTCGGAGACCAGCTGCACCTCGGCTGCGGACAGGTCGATGTTGCTCGGCAGAATGTCGAGCCCCTCGACGTTGGTCTCGGCGATGACGTCGTCGATATCGGTGTCCCGGCCGAGCAGCAGGTTGTAGATGCTCAGCTCCAGCGTGTGCGGGTTGACACCGAGACCCACCGACAGCGAACCCTGCGGGTCGAAGTCGACCAGCAGCACCTTGCGGCCGGTCTCCACCAGCGCAGCGCCAAGGTTGATGGTGGTGGTCGTCTTGCCGACGCCGCCCTTCTGGTTGCACATCGCCACGATCATCGCTGGACCATGCCCCGAGACCGGTGTCGGTTCGGGGATGTCCGGCCAGGGCCGCCCGGTCGGGCCGAGTTCCGGTCCGGTCGACCCGGCGGTCGCGGCAGGCGGCGACGCCGCAGAGCCGGCGTGGAAACCGGGGAACAGCCCGTCGGCCTCGTCGGCCTCCTCCTCGCCGCTACGGTCGACGGCGGGCTCGAGAACTGGCTCGTCCTGGTCCGGTTGCGGCTCGGTGGCAACCGGCGGGTTCGGCACCACGAACTGCTCGTGCACGGAGGCGTTCTCGCTCGGGTCGTAGAGCTCCTCCAGCGCCTCGGGGACGTCGCTGTGGGCGACCTCCGTGGACGGCCCGTTCTGAGCAGCCGTTGGATCGTCGTCGTGGTGGCCCTGATGGCCATTGGAGGTGGGGAATCCGTTGGTATGGGGCTGGTGCTGCGGCTGGTGCTCAGCATCCCCCGCCGGCCGGAAGGCCGTCTCGGTCGGCTCGTGGGATCTCTCCACGGGTTTTCCTCCTCGCATCACCATCTCGGTGAGTTGTTTCGGCTCACCCTAGTACGCACGTGGGTGAGAAGTGAGATAGACCTCGCGCAAATGGTCCACCGTGACCAGGGTGTAGATCTGCGTCGTGGTCACGGAGGCGTGGCCGAGTAGCTCCTGCACCACCCTGACATCGGCGCCGCCGTCCAGCAGATGGGTGGCAAACGAGTGTCGCAGGGTGTGCGGCGACACGGTGGCCTCGATGCCGGCCCGCTCAGCGACGCTCTTCAGCACGCTCCAGGCGCTCTGCCGTGAGAGCCGGCCGCCGCGGGCGTTCAGGAACAGCGCCGGCGTGCCGCGGCCGGCCGCGGCGAGGACCGGGCGAGCCCGGACGAGGTAGGCCTCCAGCGCCCGGCGGGCGTAGGAGCCCAGCGGCACGATCCGTTCCTTGCTCCCCTTGCCGAACAGCCGCAGCCCGACGTGGTCCTCGGCAGCGGCCGCGACCAACCGGGACACGTCGTCGACGTCCAGCTCGACCACCTCGGAGATGCGCGCTCC